>CAZQCB010000001.1:0-42177 GCA_964592265.1 uncultured Candidatus Peribacteria bacterium
CCTACGTCGATCACATCTATTTCGCGCACGACTTCCCACCTTTTCCGGTCAATCAGCGGAATCTCATGGCTATCTTCTCTGTGAAGAAATCGTTATAGTGCCCCTGTGCCCCGCCTGCTTGCTGCATTCACGAATTCCGTCATGGAGCGCATCCGCCGCTCGCCTCTCTACTACGAGCGGTACAATAATACCTGCGATTTCGCACTGAACAGGAACTATGCGAGGTACGCGCGGGCATGTCAGGCAACCTATGAAGCGAAGCACGGCCCTCTTCACCTTCCGCCCTCACCACTCTTTGAGAATGCGGCGACTCTTGTCTACGGAGCATTTCCCGCGGCAAAGGCTTCCGCCTACTCGCGGACGATCACCGATTTGATCGAACGGAAGGATCCGAAAGCGAAGCTCTCCGAACAGGAAGGGAGATCGGCGTACATTCAGTCTCCGCTCCAGACACTCGGCGCAGATCTCCTCGATGTCCTGAAGTTTTCCGACGTGCATCGGAATCTGCTTTCTTTCTTCCGGAGCAACTACCGCATCCTCTGGGTCACATGCTTCCGCTCCTTCCCGGCCCCCAACGCCAAGGCAGGATCCCAACTGTGGCATTCCGATTCTTTTCCTCCATTTACATGCAAGATGTTCCTCCACCTCACCCCGGCCACGGAAGAGAGCGGAGCAACGCAGTTTATGAATCGGTCGGACACCATGGCCTACCGCAGGGCGGGGTACTTCGGGCAGTACCAGGGTGAACGCTTCGCGGACATGCAGGATTTCGCCAGAGCACACAACCTCCCCTACCGGCCCCTTCACCACACTGCTGCCGCCGGTGACGCCACGATCTTCGACATGAACTTCTTCCACCGGGCAGTTGCCCCCACTGCAACATTCCGGGACGTGGTGCAATTCTGCTTCGTGCCAAGCATGGCACCCTGGGAAGAGCAACTTGAGCGCGAAGGGGGAGTTGCCGCTCTTAGCGCTCGGGGCGTCAGCAAACTTCCGAGAGATCCGCGCGAGACTGGCACCTTGTTATGACAGAGAAAGACAGACTCGCCACCATAGGCCAAACGTACACGATGTACGATAAAGACCAAATCGTGAATGCCTTCCGCGCACAAACCATTGTAGAAAACGCAAAGGGGCCGAATATACTTGAACTTGGATGTGCAGATGGGCTCGTGACGAAGGAACTTTGTCAGAACTTCCATGATGTCACAGCGGTCGATGCGTCGCTGGAGCTACTCACAAAAGCACGGCAATGCGCACCACGGGCGACCTTCGTCCATACGCTCTTCGAGGACTTCCATCCTTCTGAACAGTACAACACTGTCATCTTGGGGCATGTTCTTGAACACGTAGAAAATCCCCTCACGATTCTCCAGATGATACCACCGTGGATGAACCATGGCGGCATTGCCATCATCACTGTTCCAAATGGGGATTCCATTCATCGACGCGTTGGTGTAGAACTCGGTATGCTCCAGCAAACGACGGAGCTCAATGAGGATGACATCCGGATTGGGCATCGGCGTGTATTCACGATCGAATCACTCCGCGATCTCGTGCATAAAGCAGGATTCACCATCCTTCGAGAGCAAGGGATACTCCTGAAACCTCTCAGTAACCGGCAAATGCTTCATTGGCCTCAGGAACTCTTCCAGGCGCTGTATCGACTGGGGAAGAAACTGCCCTGCGAATATGGTGGGGAGTTGTGCATCGTCTGTGACAGAACACCCCTGCAGACATGATCGAAACATTCCATGGAATCACAGTTCTCGTAACCAGTATAGGGGCGACTGGGGCGCAGGGTGTCATAAAGGCACTGCGGAGGCAGCAGCGTTACCCTGTCAAAATAGTGGGATGTGATGCTCTGAGCGACAATGCTGGCAAATTGCTCGTCGATGCATTTCACCACATACCACATGCAAATGATGCTCGATATGTATCCACGCTGCAGCACATCTGTGCATTGGAACACATCGACCTCCTCATACCCATGATGGACCCAGAAATCCTCACCATTGCCCAGCACCGCGGTGATTTTCAGTCATATCACCCCGTTACCCCCCCCTTACAGATTATTGTACTTTGCTCTGACAAACTTGCTTGCCAACACGCAGTGGAGCAGATCCCTGGCATCCGCTGCCCTCGTCTTTTCTCTTCACTGCAGGAAGCAACCCTGCCTGCGATTATCAAGCCAAGGGTGGGAACGGGATCGCAGGGGATGCGCATCATCCGCAAGAGAACTGAGATTTCAGAAGAACCTGGGGAAGGGTTCATTGTGCAAGAGTTCATTCATGGCACAGAATACAGTGTCGATACTTACGTCTCTGCTGATGGATATTTCGCTGCCTGTGTCCCGCGCCAGAGAGTGGCTGTAAAAAATGGCCTGTCAGTGAAGACACTCACCATAGAACATCCTCCTCTCATCCAGATGAGCACCTCTGTTCTGCGTGCACTTGGTGTCACCGGACCGGCGAATCTGCAGTTTATTGAAGATAAACAGGGAACGCTCTACTTCCTAGAGATAAATCCACGCTTTGGCGGTGCGTATATCGCTTCAGTGGAGGCAGGTCTCCAAGGTCCCCTGTATTTGCTCAATGAACTCCAGGGAGATCCGATCGAGTACAAGGGGTATTGCCGCGGACTTCTCATGCTTCGCTACTGGGAGGAAGCATATACTCATACAGAAAATGCGGACGCTCTGGGTTGATATGGATGGCACGTTGATCTTGGTCCGAAGACGCTTTTGTGAGGTTCACAGAGCAGTATGTCGGAGACTTGGCATCTCTCCATGCAGAGATCAAGAGTATTGGCAGGCCAAGTGTGAAGGCATCTCCTCGCTCGAAATCCTTGGAAGGCAGGGGGGAGAACAGCACTGGGAAAAGTACAAAATACTCCGCAGCCAGCTCATGGAGAGCCAGGAATTCCTCAGAATGGATACACTCCGCGCAGGGGCAATTGCTGCACTCACTGCTCTCAGGCATAGTTACAACCTTCTCCTCCTCTCTGGCCGGACATCGGCAGAGCAACTTCGATGGCAACTCAAGATGTTGCACATACGCCACTTCTTCCATGAGGTGTATATCGTTTCCCCCTACGCAACATGGGGGGACAAAGCAGCAGTGCTCGTCCAGCATGGTTCACCCAGCGATATTGTCATCGGCGATACTTCTATGGACATCCTCGCAGGTACCTCCGTGGGCGCGCACACCATTGCCATCACGGGTGGGTTGTCGACAGAGGGGAGACTGCTGGAGTGCAAGCCAGAGTACGTCGTCCATCGGTGGACTGCTATTCTCTCCGCTTGCTCAGTCCTCTCTTAGAGCTGAAGGGAACGCAAACAGCTGAGTGTCGGCTTGCAAGGAGTCTCATACACCATCGATCCCACTGGGAGCAGCGCACGAAAACGCCGGTAGAGCTCCTCGTACTCCTCACTGAGCGTCACATCCCTCTGAAAGAGATGGAGTTCGAGCATTTCATTCACCGCCGCGTGGAGGTCTTCTGGAGTGTTGTCGGCATGCACGAAACCGGAACGATCGAATTGCTCATTGCTGTTGAAACAGAGAACAGGAAGACGAAACATCTCCTGTGCCGTGAGAACTCTTCCCGTGCGGCGTTCCAGAAGTTTCTTGTAGATGATGCGCTGATTGTCGCGGCAGCCGGTGATGTAGTACAGCGCTGCATTGGTTACAAGAGTCGGGGTGGAGAACGCAATCGCAATCGCGAGCGGCCCGCTCTGACCACAAATAAGGAAAAGGCACTGTGTGAGGAAATAGAGATCGCAGAGTGCACGGTCACAGGGGAAATCGCGGTATCCGAGGACGCGCTCCATCCCTGGGAACACATCGCGAGGATCGTAATCCCCTCCACAGAAGACCCACCCTCCCTGCTTGTGCACATGCTCAATGGCAGCTCGGTACGTCTCAGGGTTCATATCGCGCACTTCCACCGCACCCTGTTGTTTCTTGCGAAAGTAAAGAGAGACGAACCACCGTTCGGCGAGCGCGGGGTGTTCGCGGCGAAGGATGTCCCGGAGGGTTTGCACATGCGCAGTGATCGGCCGGATGACGGACGGCTCCCGCGACGAGAGAAGATTCGAGTATTCTACTACATAGAAGCCTTCGGCGGGGGGTCCAAATCGCTCGAAAAATGTCGCGACAAACTGCGCCCTGCTCCGGACGAGACACAGTACTAGACGAAGGACGCGGTTCTTCACCCATGTGATTTCCAACGATTTTAGAAAGTGCAACGGAAATCTGGCATGCCGAAGATCGACGATATTCATATGAGGCCGGAAGGCATCCACGATGTAGCGATTGAAATTGCCGTAGTCACTGAGAAGCACGAGGAGCTTCTTCCCCTGAAAGCGCAGCGCAAGCATATGGGGATCGGTCGCCTGGTGCCCGAAGCTCCAAAACCAGAGAGGGGCGACGTACTCCGCTTTCCGAAGAACAGACAGGTGACAGAGGACGGAAAAAAAATACTCTGCTCCGCAATACGCGAGCGCAAGCGGTCGGATTATGGCACGAAAAAGTTCCCTCATTCCCTTCGTCAATCTGGCGGCTGACATGCGAGAATACTGCCGGATGAGGATGTACGCGGCAACGTTAATCCGTTCTTTCCAGATGAGCAAAGTTATCCACTTCCTTCACCAGACGAAAACCTTTTCCGTCGATCTCTTTCATCAGGAGATGTTCACCGGTAATGTTTTTATGGAAGCGGCCGATTACTGCGTCGTCGAGGATAAGCGCTCCCCCTTTGCGTAATCTCTTCCCCCACCTCTCAAATTCGATTTTCACATCATCATACCTATGGCTTCCATCGATGAGCACAAGGTCCAGCTCTCCAGTGTCGATCTGGATCGTTCGAGAATCTCCGACGAGGAGATGTGCTTTCAGCCCCAAACGATCAAGCATTCTCTGCAACTCCTCATCGAATGCCTTCTGTTCTTTGCCATATAACCTGTTCACTTTTTCACCAATATCAATACTCCAGAGGTCGCCTCCAGCGCATGCTGCCGCAAGCACTAGAGTTGACCCCCCTTTGTATCGACCGATCTCCACAATTTTTTTCGCACGCATCTTGCGAACGAGCCCGAAGAGGTAGGCCGCCTGCCGTATTGTCATAGAAATGATTCCTTGATTCAGTTCGGAGCTTGTGAAAAGCCCAGCAAGGTGATCGAAGCGGACTTCTCCTTCAACGGGGGTGTCCATGTATATGTCTTTCATCCGAGGCTTACGATTGATGTGCGGACCAATGACTCCGTAGAGCTCGTGCGGCCGGTGGATCATCACCTGTTCAACAATGGAGAGCTTAGCCCCTTTGGGGAGTGTTCGGCTCAGAAGTGTACCCAGGGACTTGGAGAGACTCGTCATCAAGAGGAACGGTACACATGAAAACTGTCCAGAGCAATCAGACAGATGGGAAGATCTCCGCCCTTGATATGCTATTGTGTTCTGCGTTTTCCCCTCCAAATGAAGAAGATCATTGTTACGACCACCATCAACCCCCCAACCGAAGCCATTCTCCAATTCTGCAAGAAAAAGGATTGGGACATCGTCATCGTCGGGGACAGGAAAACGCCGCACGAAGCGTACGAAAAACTCTGCACGGAGTACCCGCAGGTCACGTATATGAACCCTGCACTCCAGGAAAAAAAGTACAAAGCTTTGAGCGATAGCATTGGATGGAATTCCATCCAGCGCAGAAGCATCGGCTTCATTGAAGCGTATGGTATGGGAGCAGATATCCTCGCAACGGTCGATGACGACAACATTCCCTATGAGCACTGGGGCGAGAACGTATACATCGGTTCGGAGATCGACGTGGAGTGCTTCGGGGCGGAGAACGGCTACTTCGATCCCTTAAGCGTCACGAATGCTGCACACCTCTGGCATCGCGGCTACCCCATCGAGCACGTGCAGACGAAGAACAAGGTGACATCTCTCGGGAAAGTGAAGCGGAAGGTCCTCGTCCAAGCCGACCTCTGGGACGGAGATCCGGACATTGATGCCATAGCCCGCATTGCGTTCCGGCCAAACGTCACACTGGATGTGCAGGAATTTTTTTGCACAAAGCAGTTCTCTCCCTTTAATAGCCAAAATACCTTCATCCACCGCTCGATCATCCCCTTCTACATGATGCTGCCCCATATTGGCCGCATGGACGATATCTGGGCGGCGTACATGGTGCAAAAGCAGTTCCCGGACTCCGTGATCTACGGACCTGCATCCGTCACGCAAGCGCGCAATATGCATAATCTCGTTGCCGATCTCGAGCAGGAGATCATCGGGTACCGAAACACTTTGAAGTTCATCGAAGGGACGTACGCGCTTCCGGAGGAGACGAAGAAAGCCTACGACGCCTACAGGCGGTGTTTCGCCTCACTCACTCATGCCTAAGACAATCGTCATCGTCGGCGGGAATGCCGGCGCACGCATTGCGTGTGACATCTTCCGTGCGAGCAAGGCATCACAGGCATTCCGTCTTCTCGACTCCTTCGCGCCGGATGCGTCCTGGAGCGGCAAGCCGCCGAAGGCGATGCCCGGAAAGAAAGAGGATGCAGAAAACATCCAGTTCCTTGCGGAGAAGGACGTCGCCTACTTCGTCGCGACGGGCGATAATGCAATGCGGAAGGAGATCACGGAGTTTCTCATCGGGAAGACGGGGAAGGAGCCCACAAACTGCATTCACCCCTCCGCCGTCATCGCGCCGACTGCGGAGCTCGGATATGGAAATCTCGTCTGCCCGCTCGCGGTGATTCACACGCAGGCCAGGATTGGCAATGGCACAATCGTGAATTCCGGCGCAGTCATCGAGCACGACTGCGTCGTCGGGGAGTACGCGCAAATTTCGCCCAATGTTTCCCTCGCGGGGCGGGTGATCGTCGGGGAGCTCGCCTTTGTTTCGACCGGCGCAATCGTCATCCCGGAGATCACGATCGGGAGAGAGTCCGTTGTTGCTGCCGGAGCGGTGGTCCTCGACTCTGTCGCGCCGCGGACGATGGTCGCGGGGTGTCCCGCCGTTTTCAAGAAAACCCTCCCATCCCATGGCTGATATCCCCATCTTCCGGCTGGAGTTCGAGGAGACATTCGTGAAGAAATTTGAACGGGGAGTCCGGGACATTCTGCACTCGGACGCCATGTCGGAAGGGCGGTACGTGAGGAAATTCGAAGAGAAGTTCAAAGCGTTCGTCCATGCGGACTACGCCGTTGCCGTCTCCTCCGGCACCGCAGCGCTGGAAATCGCACTCCGCGCACTCGACGTGCGCAAGAAAACCGTCCTCATGCCGACGAATACGTTCTTCGCAACTTCCATTGCCGCCGTGAACGCGGGGGCTGATTTCCGCTTGCTCGATATTGAGGGGGAGAGTCTCAGCATCGACCCCGGGGCGCTCGAGAGCGCTCTCCAAAAATCCCGGAAGGGCGAGATTGGCGCAGTGATCATCGTGCACGTCGGCGGCATCATCTCGGCGCACATGCCGGAGATCATCAGGATCTGCAAACGCTACGGTGCGCCCCTGATCGAAGACGCCGCGCATGCCCATGGATCCATGCGGCACGGTCTCTCCGCCGGAACCATTGGAGCACTCGGCTGCTTCAGCTTCTTCCCGACGAAGGTCATGACGACGGGCGAAGGAGGGATGGTGACGACGAATGATCCTGCCCTCTTCGAAGAGAGTGTCTCCCTGAAGGACTTTGGAAGACCTGCGCGAAATGCCTACACGTTTGTCCGGGAACAGGGTGCAAACGCGAAGGTCCCCGAGATGATCGGTCTCTTCGGGGTGCTCGAATGTGAACGTGTGCGGAGGCGGATTGCGCGGAGGAATACGCTCGTGAGGCGCTATGCGAAGAATCTCAAGTCTTCCGGGTATGTCCCTGTGCTCCAGAGCGATGGTGCGTGTTCGTACTACAAGTGCATCCTCAGGCTCCCGCGCGGGATAGACCCAGGAAAGCTCAAACGTTTCTGCAAGGAGCGGGGAGTAAGCCTCACCGGCGAAGTCTATAGCGTCCCGCTCCATGAACAGCCGCTCTACCAGAAAAAATTTGCGGACTTCTCCTTCCCGCATGCTGATTTGTTCTGCGCCCATCACATCTGTCCTCCGCTCTATCCGGAACTGTCCAATGATGAAGTCGATACTGTGTGTCAGGTACTCTTACAGGCAGAGCAGCTATGAAAAATCGCGTTGCACAATTAGTGGACATCGGCAGAGTGGAACTCCGGGAAGAGGAAACGTCTCCACTTCAGAACGGGGAAGTTTTGGTTGCGATCCGCGCCGCGGGACTCTGCGGCTCCGATAGGCATTACTTCCTGCATGGCGGGCTTGGCTCCTTCAAACAAAAACTGCCGATGCCGATGGGACACGAGGCCGCTGGGGAAGTCGTCGAGAGCAGGAGCACCAAGTTTCAGCCTGGCGATCGCGTCGCGGTGGAACCGGCAAGACATTGCGATGCCTGCGCAGACTGCCTGCGGGGAAAATATAATCTCTGTACGCGCGGCACGTTCATGGGGGCGAACGCGCAGGGCGCTTTCAGCGACTACGTCGCAGTGCATGAGAAGCAGCTCATGAAAATTCCCGATGCGATGTCCTATGAGATGGGAGCCCTCCTCGAACCTCTCGGGGTCGTGCTGCACGCCCTCAACCTCCACCCAGTCACCCCGGATGACACGGCGACGATCTTCGGATGCGGCCCCATCGGTCTCTCCATGCTCTACATTCTGCAAAAGAAAGGCGTAGAGCGGATCTTCATGGTTGATCGACTGCCGTACCGTAGAGCATTTGCGAAGGAGTTCGGAGCGAGTGCCACTTTTCTTCTGGGAGATCCGTGGCAGGGAGAGATCCGGGAGAAAACCTCGGGTCGGGGAACATCCCTGAACATCGACGCTGCGGGCGAAGAAGCTTCCATCAACGGTTGTATGCAGACGGCGATGAGCGCCGGGCATATTATGCTGATCGGGATTCCCGAGACCGATTTCGTCCCTTTGAATCCCCACAAAATGCGCATGAAGGAGCTGACCCTCCAGAACGTGCGCCGCTCCAATCAAACGCTTGAGGAGTGTATTCGGCTCACGACGGGGGACGATACGCTCGCGCGCATGATCACCCACAAACTGCCTTTAGAATCGCTTCAGAAAGGGTTGGAGCTCACAGGGGACTACCAGGACGGGGTCATAAAATGCATGATTCTTGGGTAGGATTCTTGTAGAGTATGTCCACATGAAGAGCAGTGCTTCGAAGAAAGTGCTCGTGACGGGAGCCGGCGGATTCATCGGGAGTCACCTCGCACGCAGGCTGCATGAGGAGGGACATCATGTGCGCGCGGTCGACATGAAGTGGGACGGGTACATGGAGGAACCGTACTTCTCAGAGAAGATGACTCTGGACCTTCGCGTGCAGGAGAATTGTCATAGAGCCGTAGAGGGAATGGACTGGGTCTACAGCCTTGCTGCCGACATGGGAGGCATCCTCTTCATCACCAATGTCGCCGCGGACCTGGTACACAATAATTCCCTGATCGACATCTGCATGCTGAGAGCTGCTGCAGAGCATAAAGTGGAGAGGTATTTCTTCTCGTCATCGGCTTGCGTCTATCCAGAACATCTGCAACTCAACGCAGAGATCGGGGGATTGAAAGAGAGCGACGCATACCCGGCCAATCCGGACAGCTTCTATGGATGGGAGAAGCTCTATTGCGAGAAAGTTTGTGAGGCGTACGAGCGCGATTTTGGCCTCCAAATCCGCATCGGTCGTTTCCACAATATCTATGGGCCCCGCGGAACATATGACGGTGGACGGGAGAAGTCTCCCGCGGCGCTCTGCCGCAAAGTGATCCAAGCTTCCAACCCGGGATCGATCGAGATCTGGGGCGACGGGAATCAATCGCGCTCGTACTGCTATGTGGATGACTGCGTCGATGGGATTTTGACCTTAACCGCGTCGGAGTACAGGAAGCCCGTGAATATCGGATCGGATCGCCTGGTCTCCATCAACGATCTTGCAGATATCGTCATCGGCATTTCGGGCAAACGTATTGCCAAGACGTACAATAAGACTGCTCCGCAAGGCGTACGGGGGCGGAACGCAGATCTCACGCTTGTGAAAGATGTTCTCGGATGGGCTCCAAAGGTTTCTCTCGAGGAGGGACTTGCGAAAACGTATGCTTGGATTCAGGAAAGACTCTCTCTGAAGCAGAATCAGCCCGAGGTTCCCTTAGGTGCAGCACTCCGCACTGCCGTGCGATAGCTCGATGTCGTCACGCTTACTTGTGATTTCGACAGGCGTTCCCCATCCAAGTATTGGGGCGAACGTGGTCGCGCAGCACACATATTTAAGCGCTTTCCGCGATGCAGGGTACCGCATCCTCCACGTGATGCTCGTGAAGGAGGGTGTGGACAATCCCAATGACGCCGAGCGCCATCGGAAAGAATTTTCGAATGAATCCATACGGATTCTTCCCGTGAGGGTCCCGGGATTCCTCGCAGCTGGTCGAAGGTTCTTCCAATCATTCCAACCCACATCTCTTCCCTGGGACATCGCGGAAGCGGTGAAAGAATTCTCGCCAGATCTCTGCTTTTGTATGGATATCGCCGCGGCGGGCGTCCGGTCCGAGCTTTCCATTCCTGCAAAAACTTTGGTTTGGCTCGGGGATCTGAATTTCGAGGTGTCGTGGTATCGGGCATGGTACGCAGCGAGAGAACACTGGACGTCCGTTTTCGCACTGCCACTCGCATGGTGGGAATCCTGTAAGTGGCGCGCCTATTACGCAAACACTCTTTCGAAGGTGGAGAGGGTCATCGTCACGGCGAAATCGTCAGAGACGGCATTGAAACGGCTAGGCATTCGAAGCACGTACCTTCCGTATTCGTGGCCTGCCCCCCCTCTTCCTGCATCTGTTCCCCCTCGACCTCTGCAGCCGACGTTCGTCTTCTTTGGCCACCTGAGCGGACTCGGTTCGCGCTCGGCGTTCCACTTTCTGGTGGAGAAATTGTACCCCCGGCTTGTCTCTCTCTGGGGCAAAGGAGAATTCTGCATCATGATCTGCGGTATCCACGCAGTCCCTCTCTGGGCACAGCAAGCACTCGTGCATGCCCCCGAAGTGCGGATACTCGGCTTCGTTGATGATCTCGCAGAGATGCTTCTCTCCTCCCATGGAGTCATCGTACCAATCGACGTCCCTATCGGAAACCGCACTCGCATCATCACAGCCATGGCGCTCGGCGCTCCTGTCATCGCACACACGAATACCGCTCTCGGGAATCCCAGTCTCGTGGATGGCGAAACCTGCTTCCTTGGGAGGGACGCAGACACGTTTGTGGAACGCATGCAGCAGCTCGTGCACGGAGGAAAGGAGGTAGAGCACATGATCAGGAATGCGAAGCTGATCTACGAAAGGGAGTACCACCCTGCTCAGGCCAACAGGGCAATGCTCGAGGAATTGCGTCGTCTTCTCGGGTAATCAATCGAACTTCTGCGCCTCCCAGTGCGCGGCGAATACCCCCTGCCGCCCTTTCAGCTCTTCGAGAGTCCCCTCCTCAATGCACCGCCCTTCCTCAATCACGACAATCTTGTCCGCATTCTTGATGGTGAAGAGTCGGTGGGCAATGACAATGGCGGTCTTCCCACGGATCACTTCCTCCACCGCTTCCTGAACGAGCTTCTCGGTTTTGCTATCGAGCGAGCTCGTTGCCTCATCGAGGATGAGGATGTCTGCTCCGGCGAGGAGCGCGCGCGCGATGGAGACGCGCTGTTTCTCTCCTCCCGAGAGTTTCACTCCCCTGTCACCAATGAGCGTCTCGAGACCCTGAGGGAGCTCCTCAACATAGTCGAGGAGGCGGGCGCGCTCTACGACCACGAGAAGTTGCTCCTCAGACACTCTCGATGCCCCATACGTGATGTTGTTCCGAAGCGTATCATGCAGCAGAAGGGTCTCTTGGCTCACGAGCGCGATGTGTGAACGGAGAGAGGCGGCCGTGAATTCCCGAATATCCGCATCATCGAAGAAGAGACTTCCCGGGGGACAATCGTAGTACCGGAGAAGCAGGCTGATGATCGTCGTCTTCCCCGCGCCCGTCGGACCCACGATCGCCGTCACCTTCCCCTGTTCAATGGAGAACGAGAGGTCGCGGAGGATCTCTCGATCCTCTCCATACGAAAAGTGCAAATTCCGGAAGGTGATGGCGCGCTGGAGTCCGGTACATTCCCTCTTGCCGTCAGGAACCATATGCTTCTCCGTGCGGTCGAAGAGCTGCACGATTTCCGCGACGGGCCCAGTCGCATTCGCAAGGTTTGATCGTAAGCCCGTGAGCGTGCCGAACCTATTCACAATGTTCAACACAAGGTAGAAGTAGATGAGGAAGGAAGGAGCAGCGACGCTCTGCTCCCGCACGAGGAGATGGAGCATGAATGCAACAAGCAGGAGCACTGCAAAGAGCGTGACCATTTCCTGCAGGGGATGGATGATGTGCTCCACAATCTTCGCACGGAATGCGAGTTTCGCCCCTTCGTCACTGATGGCTGCGAAGCGATGCCGTTCCTCTTCCTCCATGTTCCGCGCCTTCACCAGGGGAATGAGAGAGAGAATCTCTATCCCTTTCTTCCCGAGAGCGCTCGTGCGCTCAGCGATGGATACCGAGAGATGACGAAGCCGCACGATCATCCCTTTCACGCCATAGTGCAGGATGAAGAAGAGTGGAATGGCAAAGAGCGTCAGCTTCCAGGAAATGAAGCACATCACGATGATGTACACGACGATCGAGAAAAGAGCATGGATGAAGCGATCTATTGTGAGGAGTGGCTGAAGCGCATAGGTGGTGAATTGAGAGAGGACGGTGCTGTGGTGCCCGACGCTTGTGCGATCGAAGTAGAGCTTTCCAAAACTCAGGTAGGTATTGAAGACTTGTTTCCGCAGATGATGCAACGTGCGGACACCAAGATAGGACATGCTGAGTGTCGCGCAGTATCGCAGGATGTTCTTGAGGAGAATCACCACAACAAAGCTGCCCATGAGAATGACAAAGAGCATGCGGTCATCCAGATCGAGATTGCCAGGGAGGAAAGAGAGCACAGTGGCAATGCCCGGGATGTCTTTGATGAAACTGTAATCCTTTTGCAAAAACCCATGGAGAATCGGAATGAGGAGCCCCATCCCAACTCCCTCGAGTGAGGCAACGATGAGGAAGAGGAATGTGGGAATCAGGAAGTACCCCCAGTGCATGTGGATCCTCCGGAGGAGGAAAAAAATCTGCTGTACCGTGGTGAGCTCCTTCGTAGCCATTTCCTGCAAAGAATAGCTCCAGAACTGCTCAAACGCTATGCTTTGGGGGTGCATATTCTCTTGCTCAATGATGATTCTCCGGTGGAAACCCGGGGAGGCGCAGCAATAATCATTGACCGACTTCGAAGAGAATTTGTACGCCAAGGACACCGCGTGACACTCATCGTCACTCATCAAGATGGAATCCGAGAAAAAATCGTACGAATGAAGGATGCAGAAGGGGAAATTATCAGCCTCTTTCGGGAATATCCGCTCGCAAAGAGAGCGCGGCTCTCCCTTCGAAGTACGGAAATAGAAAATGCGCTTTCGACACTTCTTTCTGAGCTTCGGCCCAATGTCATCAGTGCTCATAACATCCATACCTACCTCTCCTATGGAAGTTTGGAGACTGCAAAAAAATTCACATCCAAAATTTTTCTCACAGCACACGATACATTCCTCGTTTCCTTCGATCGGGTGCGAGGAGAGCGCTATGAGAGAGCGGCACTTCGTGGGGAAGGGTATCGCATGCATCTCTTCGATCACGTGCAGGTTGCGGGTCGCAAATACTTCCCACTTCGAAATTTCACTATTCGCAAGATTCTTCGAAACACCGGAACGAAAGTCATTGCAATAAGTACTGCGACAAAAAAAATTTTAGAAGCAAATGGCATCCGAGTCGAGAGTGTCATTCATAATGGGATCGCGGTTACGCTCCCTCGGGAGAAGCCTCAGAGCTCTCATCCGACAGTGCTTTTCGGGGGACGTGTGAGCCTCGATAAGGGCATTGGGGCACTCCTCGATGCAATGGAACTCGTACTCCAAGAGCTTCCAGAAGCTCAGCTCCTCCTTGTTGGAGAGAAATCACGGATCGAACCTGAGCTCCAAGGTGTCTCTTCGAGCCTCCGAAGCGCGATTCGTCTCACGGGGTGGCTCTCGCAGGAAGAGTTGCGCCTTGCATACGCTTCCGCCGATGTCGTCACCACTCCCTCCCTCTACCTCGATAACTTCCCGACGATCAATCTGGAAGCGATGGAAGGAGCAAAGCCCATCATCGGAACGTGTTTCGGAGGAACGCCGGAAGTGGTGGAAGATACGGTCACAGGAATCATCCTGCACCCTCGGGATACAAAAAAATTTGCAGATTCACTCCTCATGCTCTTGCGGGACCCCACGAAAGCCAAGAAGATGGGGGAAGCGGGAAGAAAGAGGATTGAAGAGCATTTTTCCCTGCACGCTCAGGCAGATGCGTACCTTCGTCTTTTTCAACAATGATCATCACACAACCCGATCGCGTCTTGCTGACAGAACAAATCGCGCGGCACGCCGGAGCTCTCCGCGGAACACTGCTCGATGTCGGTTCCGGTCGTTCTCGGAGATACGCTTCACTCTTGAAGAATGTCACAAGTTATAAAACACTCGATGCGAGTACCGCCGGAAATCCGGACATTGTAGGATCTGCCGAGAAGATCCCCCTTCCCGATGGAAGCATAGACAGTATTCTCTGTACCCAAGTCCTCGAACATGTCCCGCACCCTGCGACAGCCCTTCAGGAAATGCATCGTGTCTTAAAGAGTGGAGGCTACATCCTCCTCACGGTTCCACAGATGAATGAACTGCATGAGATCCCGCATGATTACTTTCGCTACACCTGCTTCGGCCTACGCACGCTCTTCGAAGAAGCGGGCTTCACGATCGAAGCTCTCGAGCAGCGCGGGAAATATCGTGCGACTGCGATGCAGATGCGGATTCGCTACCTCATTGACCGCTTCCATCCTTATGAAAACCGTTTTGCGATGCTCCTTCTCGCCCCTCTCACGTATCTCCTCACACACATTGCCATTTTTCTGGATTCACTCGTTCGGAACGAAGCCTCGAAACGCCATGCCATTGGCTGGTGCGTGCTCGCGACGAAGCCGTCATGACACCACTTTCACACTCTTGTACCAATTCACTAGTGAATTGGTATTTTCGAAAGCTCCTTCACAATCTCCTCCCCCGCATGGCCACCCCCAAACCCTAGAGTAGTTTCGAGGGACCACGCCTTGGGAACATTGCTCACGGGAACTCTTGCATAAGTTATTATGGATTTTTTATCTTTCTCGTCATTTAAATTCACAAGCTGATTACCATACTTTAAGGTTATCGGCCTTTCTGTATTCCTGCGGAGTGTGAAACACTTTATCCCAAGAAAAGCTGTCTCCTCTTGAATGCCTCCCGAATCAGTAATAACAAACTTCGACCGAATCATCAGTTTGATAAATGGTAGATATCCCAACGGATCTATACGCCTAATGTATTCCAAAAATTTTGATTGCAATCCAAATCTTTGAATGGCAGCTTGTGTGCGAAAGTGAACGGGGAATATCAGAGAGCACTCTTTACAAGCAACAGAATTCATAAAATCTATACAGCGTTCTAGATTTTCCTTGTTATCTACGTTACTCGGACGATGTAAAGTAACAAGTCCAAAATGCCGTGGCTCCAATTTCTCAAGAGGGGAAGGCAACTTCTGTTTCATAAATACTTCAAAATTTGTTCCACGAGTAGTCATTCGCATGAGCGTATCAATCATCGTGTTTCCGACGTGGTGCACACCCTTCGTTATTCCTTCATTCTGAAGATTATCCATTCCAGATTGCTCCGTGACAAAAAGAAATGCTGAAAGGTGATCGATTGCCTTGCGATTACCCTCCTCGGGCATTGCATCATCGAATGAGCGAAGTCCCGCCTCGACGTGTGCAATGGGAATTTTCAGTTCGTGCGCCGCGAGTGCTCCCCCCAATGCCCCGCTCACATCACCGTAGACGAGGACAAGCTCCGGTTGGAGTTTCTTGAGGATAGGGAGTGCTGCTTCCTTCGTGCGTGCAACGGTATCATCGTTACTCGCTCCTCCCTTCACCCCCAAATTCTCATGGGGTTCTGGAATATTGAGCTCTTTGAAAAAAATCTCGGAGAGCAGTGGATCATAGTGTTGGCCTGTATGAATGATGATGTGCTCCCACTTCGGCGCATGCTCTTTGAGAGCATGGTGGAGTGCTGCAAGCTTGATAAAGTTAGGTCTGGCCGAAACGATACTCACAATTCTCATGACGCAGATTCCGACACATTATAGGGAAAGGAGACGCATGACAGGCAGAAGGAGCACCGCTTAAGGAAGGAGTTTCCGCTCACGGAAAAACTCCCGGAAGACCTGCACAATGTACCCCAGCTGCTCCTTCGAAAACCCCGGATGACACCCAATGTAGAATCCACACCGGTTGATCCAGTCCGCGACAGGATATTCCTGGAGGGGAATATGCATCGGCGCATAGACCGGCTGATTGATGAGTGGGAGCAAATCACGTGTCTCGACATTCCATGCCTCCAGGTGCTCGACGAGTTCATTCCTCGCGAAAGGCGACCCTTCCCGGACCACAATGGGAAACATCATGAAGGCATGATCCTGCACAGTGGGATCGTACCAAGGAAGTTGTAACCACTGCGCGAGCGGATGCAGGTCGGCGCCGAGCGTCTGCGCATGTTCCCTCCGCACACGAAGGATCTCCTCCAGGCGCTCCAACTGGGCAAGGCCGAGTGCCGCCTCCATCTCGGTCGCACGGAAGCTGTAGCCACGCCGAATGAAACGAAAGCGACGCCGAATGATTTCCCGAAAACGCGCACCATCAATATCCTGATCATCATCCATGCAGAGATAGATACTATCGCGGCCATGGTTCGCGAGGCTACGGAGGATCTCCGCATAGTGCGGATCGCTGGTAAGAGCAAAACCCCCGACCCCCGTCACGATAATGTGCGCTGCATATGTGGAGAAGCAGCTGATCGCCCCGAGCGACCCCGCCGTACGGCCACGGTACTGCGCACCCACCGTCTCGCAGCTATCCTCGATCACAGTGAGATCGTGCTTTGTAGCGACCGCAAGGATCAGATCCATGTCTGCCATGAGCCCGCACAAGTGCACCACCATGACTCCGCGCGTGCGCGGCGTGATCTTCGCCTCCATCTGCGCAGGATCGATGGTATAGGTGCGGGGATGACAATCCACGAAGACCGGTGTGAGGCCGTGCTCCAGGAGCACGTTCACCGTCGCAACGAAGGTGACTGCAGGAACAAGTATCTCGTCCCCCTCCCGCCATTTGCCCACTTCTTTGAGACAGGCAACCGCTATGGAGAGCGCGCTTGTGCCGCTGTTCACGAACACCCCAAATCCACAATCATGCCTGCGGGCAAATTCCTGCTCGAACTTGCGGCTGAACGGTCCGTAGGAAAGCCGCTTGCTCTGCAGTACCTGCTGCACGTAGTCGAACTCCCTCGCTGTGAGATCCACGCTGCCAACGCCCAACTGTGCAGGAGAACGTTCCATGCCCGCGGGAGTATAGCAGTCACCGCCACCGAATGAGGAGTATGGAGAAGAATGCTTCGTAAATCTCTCGGGCCCGGAGATTGGAGGCGCCTCTCCTGCGATTGACGAAGATCGTGGGGACTTCCCTGATCCGCATCCCCTTTCGATGCAGCTGATAGGCAATTTCCGAGAGGACTATGTATCCCTGCGCTTTGATGGCATCGAGGTCGAGCACCTGGAGCGCCTTGCGGGTGTAACAGCGAAACCCATTTGTGTAATCCGTGATCGGTATACGGAGGAGAGTGCGCGCGTACCCGTTGGCCAAGCGGCTGAAAAGGGCACGCTTCCGGCTCCAACCCTCGATCCTGCTCCCCGGAAGGTAGCGCGATCCCACAACGACATCACACGATCGAATACATTCCAGAACATCACGCATTTCTTCCGGTCGGTGAGAGAAATCCGCATCCATCTCGAACACCAGATCATAGTCGCGCTGGAGAGCCCATCGGCACCCTTCCACGACAGCAGAACCACGCCCTCCCTTGCCCCCTCGTACGACCACGTGCAAGTGATCGCCATAGCGCGGCTGCAAGTGGCGGACGATCCCTGCTGTCCCGTCAGGGGAACTGTCATCGACGATAAGAATATCAAATGCCGGGTAGAGAGCGAAGATGCGCTCGATGAGCTGACCGATGTTCGCAGCTTCGTTATATGTGGGGATGATGACGAGGGTATGCACGTGGGACAGAGGGATGGGAAGTGCTAGGATCATAACTCATGGAGGTTGCGCACAGACACGCCCGCACAGGGGAAAAGCTCCTCTTCCTCGTTGTGGGGATTGGCATCGCTCTTTCGATCTTTCACATCTTCGCTCTCGCATTCCTTCAGGACATCGATGACGCCCCGTACCCCATCTTCTTTAGTATGGGGAAGGCAATTCTCAACGGATTCACTCCTTACGAGGATATTTTTGAAACAAAACCTCCTGGGCTGTTCGCGCTTGCAGCACTCTCCTTTGCACTCTTCAAGAGCCCTGTCCTTGCGAACATGCTCCAGACCATCCTCCTCTTCCTTCTCCCCACACTTTTCACCCTTTTTGCGTGGAAGAAGATGCAACATCAAGAGAAGAAGTATCGGTTCCTCGCTCTCGCACTCGCCCTTCTAGGGTCGATTGCACTCCTTCGCTACCTTCTGCCGCACCCCGGCGTCTGGTCACCGGATTTCTTCAGTGCAGTCTTCGGCATGCTGTATCTCCTCATGATTGCCAATCCAGAGAAATTGGGAAGAGGGAGAATCGCACTCGCTTCGCTCTTCCTCTTTCTCGCAATCGGCACGAAGGAACCCATATTCCTCTCGACACTCGCAGGGGCAATCGTGCTCCTCCGCACTCCGCGCGCATTCCTCAAGGGGTGGGTGCTGCCCTTCATCCTGGCAGCACTTGCGGGACTCCTCACGCTCGCGCTCTTCGGATGGCTCCATAGCTATACCTCGATCTACCTCCCCTCCATGTTTGGGGGGTACCTCCAACGTCACACGCTCCCGATCTGGCAGAAGGGGCTCGCAATCGATCTCACTTTCGCGAATCTCACATCGCTCTCCCCCGCACTCCCGATCCTCGTCCTTGGGTCCCTCCTCTTTCTCCTCTTCAAGGACAGGAAAGACACAGTGGAGCGATGGACGGCCGCAACTTCCCTCCTCCTCATCCTTTCCCTCTTCCTCCTCCTCGCACTCACGGGCCCCCGTCTGATGTTCTATACCTCCCAGTGGGTGCTCGGGGTCCTGCTCCTCTTTCTCCTCCCCTCCCTCTACCACGAGTGGAAGAAGCGAAAATTGCGCGCGCTCCTGCTTGCGTTCCTCCTGGCAAGCGGATCGCTCCTCCTCACCTCCTTCCAGTGGTGTCAGCGCACGTCCCCGATCTTCGCACTCTCGACAAACGTCCTCTCCTTCTTCCCCCACGGGGCCGACCTCCCCTGCCTCGGATCCTTTGGGATGCTCGGCATCATGGTGCTTCTCACTTTTGCGCTCCTCCCCTGGAAAACACTCTCCCGCGAAGGCCGAACGCTCTCCCTCGCAACCTCCCTCCTCCTCGCCATCATTCTCTTCTCGTACCTCGGGATCCTCATCTTCTTTTTTCTCGCAACCCCCCTCCACCGTCTCTCCCCGGTTCCGGGCCTCGTGATCGTCGCAGGGTACATGGCCTACCTCGCCCGGCGCTGGAATGCTTCGCAGCGCATGGTGCTCCGGGAGGTCCTCCTCCTCTCCCTTGCGCTCTTCCTCGCGATCACTGCGATCTCACTCGGGACGGATTTCCAGAATCAGCACTACCTTGCCGCAACCCCGTTCTACGCAGCACTCCTCCTACGCTCCTTGCACATCTTCTCGCAGCACCCCCCGCACCCCTACACAAGATACGTCCTCCCTGTCTTCGCGCTGCTTGCCGCAGTCACAACCTTCTCCTCCTACCCCTACCCCGCGCTTTCGCTGCAAAAGTACAGAGCGAACATCGCAGAGACACGACACACTCGCACTCTCGCACAGGAATCAGCCCGCAATCTCGATGCCATCCTCGATCAGTGCAACATCGATCGCTACTACACACTGAAGAATGTGAGCACAGTGAATCCCTTCGAGGGGTACACGCGTCACACGCCCGCAAACTTCTTCTACTTTGCGGGAATCGAAACGATCAATACCTATCATGATGCCCTCGCTGTCCGCGAGGCTCGCAATTTCTTTTCCTCTCAGCTCATCGTCACGGGTGATGTGCCGCCTCCCCTCACGCGACAATGGGAAAAGGATATCCAATCCTTCCTCCAGGAAGAGTTCACAGACGTTCCCTGGCCCTGCGCCGAAGGTCTCCCCACGATCCCCCATCGCGTTCTCCTCTACCGCAAAGTTCCGGGACGCGTGACGCCGCTCTCGCGGGAGATGCAGGAGTGGGTCGAGCAACACGGGGACTAATCACCCCCTCCCCGCCCACACCCCATACTCCCACACCCCCTGCCTCATAAGATACGATTTCTCAATGTAATGGCTGTTTGGAGGGCAAATTCGTGAGATGGAATGGTTGATTCTGGGGTGGAACGTTGTTACAATAAAGAACGATCTTCGGATCATTGATTCTGGAGCTTGGAGTTCCCTTCGGGGGGCTCCTTTGCTATGAGCGGAGAAATTTCTCTGTTCCAGCAGATAAAATTACGAATTTTTTGGATGTCGAAAATGATCAATCCCTGCGATCGAAGGTCGTTGAGTTCACGCGCAATGCGCCGAGCCGTGGCGAAGATCAAGACCTTTTTTCCAGCCTGCAATAATTGAAGAAGCGGATCGTGGAAATCGCTGTCTCCACTCCATAGCACGAAAGTATCTGCGATGTTCCTCTCAGAGGCCAGCAGCATATCTACGCCTATTTCAACATCGAAATTGCACTTGCGATCTTCAATAAAAAATTCACCCAGCTTGTTCATATCTGCAAAACGCTGGTTGAGATACTCAATGGTCTCGGCGCTGTATTTCCGCAGAAGCGACTTGCTGATGAATTGCCGCAGTAGTGAGGTCTCTGTCATGGAAGCTATGCCGCGCGCGTCAATCCATAATTTCATAAGTTTGACAGGCTTGGTGTGTACTTTGTAGCCGAACTCCTGCGTCTCATTGATCAGTTGTATGGAAAGCTGATCCCCTTCCAGAGTGCCGCTGTAAAAGTTTACTTCCCGGATGTTCTCAAATGAATCAAGAAATTGTTTCAGTCTTTTTACGGAAATATGCCATCCGAGTTTCTCGGACCATGGACGCACGTTGGCATAGTCGATGAACATGGAAACCTTGCCAATGAGCAGCTGCTCCAGCTCCCGGATGATGTCAGGGTTTTCTTCTGCAAGGCCTTTGATTTTAGGCGTTCCGGCTTTGAACATGACTACAGCGGATATCCAACCACCCACACCCCATAATCCCATACCCCCGCTCTCATGGGATACGACTTCTCCATCGTAAACTTCTCCCGAAGCACTCTCTCGTAATACTCCATCGACCGAATCCGCCCCCCTGCGTCGTGTGATTGAAGGAAGCGACCAAGGATATTCCACCTTGAGCGCGTCGGACAATCTTCGATGAGGAGAAATTTGCCGCCGGGTTTAAGGACACGGTGAATTTCGGAGAGTGCGCGCTTCACATCTGCTTCATCTAAGTGGTGGAGGAAACCGATCGTGAGTACGGAATCGAAATGTGCTTCGGGGAACTGGAGATCCAGGGCATCACCGACCAGGAATTTCTTCCTGGGATATTTCTTCTGCGCACGGGCGACATATTTCTCCCCCAAATCCACGCCCGTGTAGGCAGAATCGGGAAAGAGCGGGGAGAAGAGACCGGTGCCGCAGGGAAGATCGAGGAGAGATCCGTGCGCTACCCCAAGCTCGCGGGCAATGACTGCTTTCTCCGATCTAAAATTCGCCTCGATGATCTTGCGGACAAAGTCGAGGATGGGGGGGTAGTCGATGATGCGATGGAGTAGACTTGGCATGAATGGAGCCGCAAGAGTATCACACCCTCTTTGAAGTAGAGGATACACACTGGTGGTTTCGGAGTTTGCATGAGCTTGTGGTGGGGTGCCTTAGCGAGATGCTTCGACAGGCTCAGCATGACGTTTTACATCTTCTCGACGCAGGCTGCGGCACGGGAGGACTTGCGAAGAAGCTCATAGTACTTGGTGACGTGGAAGCGATTGATAACTCAAGCCTTGCGATTGAGTACTGCAAGAAGCGGGGCTTACAGAATGTTCACCAAGCAGATCTCAATACCCTTGCACTCCCCGAGGCAGCTTACGATGCGATCACCTGTATCGATGTTCTTTACCATCGGGAGATTCGTGATCCCGCGAAGGTCCTCCGAATGTTCTTCAAAGCATTGAAGCCTGGAGGAATTCTCTTCCTCCACCTTCCCGCGTTTGAATTTCTCCGGAGTGCACATGATACCAAAGTGCATACGGGGCATCGCTACTCCCTGAAAGAAGTACGCTCTCTCCTTTGGGAAGCGGGATTCACCGTCGAGTGGAGCTCCTATCGGCTGATGCTCCTCTTCCTTCCCGTCCTCCTCTTCAAGCTCCTGTGTCCTCATCGGAAGCATTCTGATGCCGAGACGCCCCCAGTTCTCCTCAATGTATTCCTCCTTGCTCTCTCGCGGATGGAGAATGCCTTCAGCCGCATAGTCCCCCTCCCCTTTGGGGTCTCGCTGTATGCGGTTGCGCGAAAAGCACAGAATTCTTCAGCAATTTGACAATATAACAGTAGACTACCCACCCGTATGACTACTGGAACATATACGCCCTCCCTCTCCATCGTCATCCCTGTGTATAACGGGGAGAAGACGATCGGACCACTTGTGCGGGAATTGGAGAAAATACTCTCCCCACACTTCGCTCTCGAGATCATCTTGGTAAATGATGCGAGCCCTGATGAGAGTCTGCGTGCTTGTCTTTCTGCGCAATCGAGCACGCACTGCCGCGTCCATGTTATCGATCTCTCACGGAACTTCGGGGAACACAATGCTGTGATGGCGGGTCTTCACCACAGCACAAGTGACTATGCGGTCATCATGGATGATGATTTTCAGAATCCTCCGGGTGAGATACAGAAATTGGTCAAGCAAGCGGATTACGAAGGGTACGACGTCGTCTACACACGCTACCCGGAGAAGCACCACGCATGGTGGCGGAATCTCGGGAGCAAGTTCAATAATTTGATCGCGACGATTATGCTGAGGAAGCCCTACGACCTCTACCTCTCCAGCTTCAAACTCATGAATGCCTTCACCGTGAAGCAAGTCCTTCGGTACGAAGGCCCCTATCCCTACATCGACGGTCTCATTCTCCGGGCAACACGTCGCATCGGAGTCGTCGAGGTGCAGCACGCCGACAGGAAGCAGGGCAAATCGAATTACACGCTCGTAAAACTCCTCCGTCTCTGGATGAACATGTTCACGAACTTCTCGATTCTCCCCCTACGCCTTGCAACCCTCCTCGGCCTCCTCTCTGCATTCATTGCTCTCCTCTTCGGCATCGTGGTCGTCATCGAATGGTTCGAGAATCCGGAACTCCCCGTTGGGTGGGCATCCGTCGCATTCCTCCTCGTTTTCTTCTCCGGTGTGCAACTTATGGTCATCGGCATAGTCGGGGAATACGTCGGGCGCATCTTCATGCTGAAGGACGCTACCCCACAGTTCATCGTCCGCAACGAATACCCTTCGCCCATCCGTCGATGACTTTGAGTGCCGCATCGTACAGAGGAGCAGACATCTTAGTGACTGGAGGACTTGGCTTTATCGGTTCCACTCTCTCGATCGCACTCGTCGAAGCTGGAGCCAAAGTCACGATTGTCGATTCCCTGATCTCAGGTCACGGCGGCAATTTCTTCAATATCGAACCCATTAAAAACAAGGTCCATGTGAATGTCTCGGACATGCGCGATAGCCATACGCTTCGGTCGCATGTTATGGGGAAGGACTTCATTTTCAACCTGGCTGCCCAGGTGAGCCACATCGATAGCATGGAGGATCCGATGACCGACCTCGAAATTAATTGTCGGTCACAACTCTCGCTCTTAGAAACGCTGAGAGCCCATAATCCGAAGGCCTGCATCATCTACACTGGGACGCGTCAGGTGTATGGAAAGCCCGTGTACTTGCCCGTTGATGAAAAGCACCCGATCAACCCAGTGGATGTGAATGGCATCAATACCATGGCGGGAGAGTGGTATCACCTGCTCTACGCGAAAGTGTATGGGATGAGAGCAACGGCCCTTCGACTCACGAATACATATGGACCGCGGCAGAAGATCAGCAACGTGAAGCATGGCTTCGTCGGCACATTTATCCGGAAAGCGCTCCAGGGGGAAACGATTCAGCTCTTCGGTGATGGGTCGCAACTGCGGGATTTTAATTTTGTTGATGATGTGGTGGATGCTCTTCTCACCGCGGGAGAGAAGCCGGAACTCTCCGGGGAATTCTTCAACCTCGGGGATTCGGCGCATTACTCCTTGAAACAATTTGCCGAGATGCTTCAGAAACTTTGTACCTTCAAGATCGAGACTGTCCCCTTCCCGGAAGACCGAAAGAAGATCGATATCGGGGATTATTACGCGTCGTACGAGAAGTTTCAGCGCGCAACAGGATGGACGCCAAAAGTAGATCTCGAAACAGGCCTCAAGCGCACCGTGGAGTATTTCCGCGCATATCTTCCTCAATACCTTTAAGCGACGTGCCAGTCCCCTTCTTCACCCATACGCGGGAATTCGAGGCTCACCACACTCAGTTGCTTGCCGCAGTAGAAGAGTGTCTTCGTTCTCCCTCACTCATCTTAGGATCGCACGTCCGCACCTTCGAGGAGCGCTTCGCAGCATCGTGCGGTTGCACGCACGGCATCGGAGTTGCCTCCGGCACGGACGCCATCAGCCTCGCCCTCCGGGCTCTCCACATCGTACCGGGTGACGAAGTGATCACCGTCGCAAACACGGCGGTCCCCACCGTTGCCGCCATTCGCATGGCGGGTGCGATCCCCCGCTTCGTGGATATCGATCCAGAAACATTCCTCATGGATGTGACGAAGATGAAAGCAGCAATCACGGAGAAGACGCGCTGCATTCTTCCTGTACACCTTTATGGCAATGCCGTGCCCATGCACGAGATGCTCTCCCTCGCGGAGAAATATAAACTGAAGGTGATCGAAGACTGCGCCCAAGCATACGGCACGCTGTTTGAGGGAAAACCTGTGGGAAGCTTCGGGGATGTCGGCTGCTTCTCCTTCTATCCGACAAAGAATCTCGGAGCATGGGGTGACGCAGGGATGTGCGTCACGAAAAGCGAAGAGCTGGCCTCCCGCATCCGATCGCTTCGGATGTATGGCTATGCGGAAGAGCGTGTTGCGGAGAGAGAGGGCGTCAATAGTCGTCTGGATGAGCTTCAGGCTGCAATTCTCCTTGTGAAAATGCAGTACTGCGCAGCGGACTTGAAGAAAAAGCGGGCTATCGCCGCCCGCTACGATGAAGCCTTGAAGAAGTCTTCCCTCAAAAAACCGCACACAACGAACGGAGCAGAGCACGCCTACCACCTCTATGTTGTCCTGGCGGAAGATCGCGCGCAATTTCAGAAAAAATTGAAGGAAACTGGCATCGGAACACTCATCCACTATGCTTTCCCTATTCACTTGATGCCCGCGTATAAATTCTTGGGGTATAAAAAGGGAGATTTACCGGTTACAGAGGAAGCTTGCAACCACATCCTGAGCATTCCGCTCTTTCCGTACTTAACCGAAGGTGAAGTAGCGAAGATTTGCCAAGCGCTTGCATCAAGCTGAACCTCTTTGCCTTCCTTGCCCTCATTGCCTTCCAAATCTTTTCGCATCGGCCTCCTCCTTGCAGGAATCACCACAGCGCTCCTCAGTGCAGGAAATATTCCCGTGATGATCGAGAGACCGCAGACTCTCGTCGATGGGATATCCTCTTCAATGGAGGAAAGTTTTTATCTCTCGCTCATACGGGAAGCCTCTGAAGGGCATGTTTTTTTGGGGAATTCCTCCCTCCGGGAACACCGCTCTGACCGCAGTATCGTCACGTTCTTCCCGCACCTCCCCGCGCTCTTCATGCGCATCTTCGCGCTCAGCCTCCCGACGGCACTCTTCCTCACCGACCTCCTCTTCCCCTTCCTGACAACTCTCTTTTTCTTCCTCGCATGGAGAGGCATCTTTCGGAATGACCTCCTTGCAGGAGGAGTAACGCTGATCGCGATCGGAGCGTGGGAGGGCGGACTCCTCAATGTCGTCAATCCCAAAATGGTGATGACACTCGCGGCAGCGTACTCCGCACTCTACTTTGGTACGCAGCACCCATCAAAGCTCCACTATGCCTTGCGAGGGGGCTTACTCGGCATCACGCTCTATACCTATCCCCATTACTTCCTCCTCTTCGGGTCATTTGAAGTCGCGGATTTTCTCCGGAGACTTGTTAAGAGGGCTCGGCTTCAGATCCGGGATTTTCAAGAGCTCATCATCCTCTCCTTGAGTACCTTCATCATTTCCCTCCCCTACCTCTTCCTCTCGGGGCTTGGGGGAAAAAGTGCTGCATCACTCGACCTCTGGTATCGGCAGGTGATTCCGAGTCGCTTGCCCGCTCACCCCACGCTACAGATTGCTCTTCTCCTCACCATTGCACTCTGTTTTTTTATTTTTAAGAAGAAGAGCGCTGAAGAAGTGAAGAACCGTATTCCACCGGAAGATCAGATCCTTACTTCGCTTTTCGCGGGCCTTCTCGTTCTCAATCAGTCACTTCTGCACGGCCTCGATATCATGTTCGGACTGCACTACAGGCTACCGCTGAAGATGCTCATCTGGATCGCGGTCGTCTTTGCAGTCTCGCGCATCATCCGAAAAGCATCGCTCTATCGTACCCCCGTCATCGTTCTTGCCGCATACAGTCTCTTCTCCATCATAACACTCAGTGGTCCTCTTCTCTCTCCGGAGAGAAATCGCATTGCGGAGGCCTTCACCGCGTCCGATCTCCCAAAGGTTATCATGTGGCTCAATACGCAAGAAGAATCTGTGGTCCTCGCTCCGCATGAACTTTCTGAGATCATCCCCGTCTACACTCCGCACTACGTCGCATGGAATGGCTATGCGAATTACCAGAGTGTGACGGATGCGGAACTTGCAAGACGCTATGTCCTGCAGGAGCTCGTGGAGCCGCAATCAGAAGTGGAGCGGGACCGGAGTTACCCGCAGGTCTTTAGCGTGTATGCGGGAAATCTCGCAGCGCGGGAACGGACCTGGTGCCAGGTGAAATCATTCTTCCGGAAGAGCAAAGCGGAGTGTTCTGTTTCCACTCCTTCAAAGATACGGAATCAGGAAGCTCTCAAGAACCTGGAGGAAAATCTCGCGCACCTCTCCCCCGAACTCTTCCTCACGCTCCTCCGTGAATTTCATGTCGATGTCATCGTCGCGGAGAATCCGCTTCCTCCAATCATCACACGGGAGTGTCCGGAAGGACAGTCGATCGGTGCATACACGATCTACACCTGCCGCGAGAGCCTCTCCATGATGCGACCCATTCGCTTCTCCCAGGTGTGATTCTGAACATCTGTCCACGCACGGGAAGCCTTCTTTGCCGCTTCTTCGCTGTGATCGAGTGCGCGTGCAATCGCATCGGCAAGGCCGCGTGGATCGCCGGGGGTACAGAAGTACACGGTGTCTTCGCTTAAGACATCTCGGAGTGGCGGAAGATCCGCAGCGACGATCGGCTTCCGCGCTGCCATGTACTCGAAGATTTTTAAGGGGGAGGTATCGCGCTGAAAGAATGGGTGACTGGAGGCAGGTGCGGGGTAGACGAGGACGCTGCAGACCGAGAGAAAATCCGGAATGCCGCTATGGAGGAGGAAGCCGAAATACGTGACGCCCGGGGTCTTCCGGATGTTCTGGAGCAGGGCTGCATCTTTGGGCTCCGGCCCCGCAATAATGAGCTGCACCCTCCTCCCTTGACGCCGGAGGATGGCAAATGCTTCCAGGAGCTCCTCAATGCCCTTCGAAAGCCCCATGGAGGAGAGCTGTCCAGCATAGCCGATCGCAGGATCAAGAGATGGACTGTATTTCGTGATGCTCACGGATCTCTGCACTCCGGAGAAAGCGGAAAGATCGAAGGCATCGGACTCGACGATGGTTTTCTTTGGATCGCTGCCCCAGGAGAGGAGCACGGCGCGCATCGGCGTCGTGAGTGAGATGACGAGGGCACACCGATTGCAGAGGGCGGCAAAACGCCGTTGTCCCCTTCCTGGGAGGGTATGAAGCTCGAGCACAACGGGGATCTTTGTTTTAAGTAATGTCGAGAGCAATGCCGGGGAGCGCGTGTACGTTAATGCAAATTTCTGCGCACGCAGTTTTTTGCGTAACGCAAGGCGGAACTGCAGATTGAGAAGGAAGAGCTGGAGAAACTTCGGGAGAGGCCAGTCGATGGGGTCGAAAGTCCCGAGGCGTGTGAGCTTCACGCGCCTGTCTGCGTTGTGAAACGTCCAGTAGTCATTCTGGATCGGATTTCTCCGATAGGGCGCCAAAATCTCGACCTCGTGCCCAAGGTTCACGAGTGCATCACAGACACGCGCCACCTGGTGCCCGTGAGCGCGTTCGCTCGGGAGTCGCACGTTCGTACAGTAGGCAATGCGCATGGAAGAGTATCTTAACGAATACGGTAGAGACGCCAATCTTCCCCATTCGCGATCTGCGTGAAAAGATCTTCATCCACCTTCCAGGTTGGCCGCTCGCGCTCATTCCAGAGGAGGAAATCAACACCATACTCCCGCAGCGCTGCTACAGGATTGGCGAGGAGCGCCGCGCAGACCTCCCCAAATTCCCGTTCCCGCTCCGGAAGGAAAGATTGTGCACGCGTATGCGTCGCTTCCCGCGCAATCCAGAAGATATCGGGGCCCGCAGAGTTGAATACTTCCGTAAGGCAGTAGCGCTCCGCAAATTCCCTGTTGCTGACGAGGAGATGACGCACGTAGGGCGTGAAGACCGTATCGTCATCCGTCCAGTTCGTGACCATCTGTGCTGATCGGTAATCGGTGAGGATAGTTTGCCTCTTCCCATCACTCAGGATTTTTAAAGCTGGAGCGAGGTGTTGGAGATCGAGGTGCTCGCGCGGGGCGAAGGGGAGAGCCCATGCTCCGCGATAGTCCCAGAAACCTGCCAGGAGGAAGATCGCTGCAATTGCCACAATGCCGCGGGAGGGCCAAGTTCCTCTGGCATGTGCCAAGGCCCATGCAGCCACGCTCACTGCTGCAAGACACACAAAGGGGTAGTAGTGACTGGAGAAGGTGAGGAGAATGCCATGGAGAAGGTTCTGGTGCATGACAGTCCATGCAGCGAACACCAGTGCAGAGGGAAAGATTGCAGTCTTCAGGACATCCTCCTTTCGACGCACGGAGCGTAGGAGGAACATCGTCAAGAGCACGAGGAGAGAGAGGAGAATGCTTCGCATGGGGGATTCGATCATGTGTGTTGGAACGACCTGGTTTCTTAGGGATACTTCCGCAGAGAAGGGATAAGCGCGTGAGGCGAGGACGAGTTTCAGGAGGAAAGGCATGCTGAAGAGGAATGTGAGTACCCCTACGAGGAGGAGCACGTGTGTACGTTCCCGTTTCCAGGTGGAAGTCCGGAGGAGGAGGAGATGGAGGAGAAGGAACCATCCCCCAACTGCCCAAACGTAGGAAAAATCCCAGAAGTAGACTGCGGGGAGACTTCCCGTGAGAAGTACCGTGAGGAGGATGCGAGAGGAGCGAGGGTGCTGCCACGTTCGTAGAAGGGAGAAAATTGTTCCGAGTGCAAGCGGGAGCGCGAGCGACATGTAGATGGGCCTCTGTAAAGGGCTAAGAAAAGTAATGGTGTAGGTAAGACCGGAGGCAAGCGAGAGCCCCTTCCCCACTCCGGAAGCTCTGAGGGTCCCTGCGATAAGAGGGATCATGAGAGGCGCAATGAGTACGGTGAGGATCACCGAGATCTGCGGCCCATGGAGGCCAGTCCAGGAGAAAAGCGTGCCACCGAGGAGCTCCAGAAGCGCCGGAGCGACTCCCTGCGCAGGAGGACCTGTAATCCCATTCTGAAATTCCCGAAAATGCCCCTGGGCTGCGGCATCGAGCCTCCCCATGTAGAACCCATCGTCGTTCGTTCGAAACGGAACGAGTCCCCGGTACTCTGGACGGAAGGTATAGAGGAAGTACGGGAGAGCAATGAGGAGAGCCATCCCGAGCATCGAGTAGACCTCCACTCGTCGGAAATTCTTCTCTGTCATGGAGTAAAGGCGGGAGAGAGACTCAAGAGGAGCCATGTGTTTGAGGCTTCGAGAACAGTGAGGGGTAAGGAGTATCGGGTCATACTCCACTGGGGTTTCCCCTCCTGATTCCACAGGATGTGCGTCACTCCGTACTTTCGGAGCCAGGGGAGCGGATCACTCCGCACCCTCTCGCATGCTTCCCCGACGAGCACTCTCTCGCGCTCACGCATCTTAAGGGAATCGAGCACGGGAGTGTACTCGATGTAGAGCGAGCGATACGGATTGGGTGGGCTTCCTAAGAAGAGCTCTGAGAGACAGAAGCGCTCCGCGAGCTCCGCATCAGAGAGGAGAAGGTGACGGGCGTGTGTCGTGTAGATAATCCCCTCATCTGTGAAGGAGGTGAGCACGCGACCGGTGTGCGCATCCGTGAGTACGACATCGCGCGTGCCATTCTCACGGAGAAGTTTGATGGGACGACGCAAGTACTGATCTTGGAAATCCTCTTCCTTGGGCACGAAGAATCTGTACCCAGGGAGGTAATCATATGCCGCACCGGCAAGGAAGAGCACTGCTATGCCTGCAACACCCACTCGCGGCAAGAGGGGAACGCGATGGAGGAGGACATAGGCTCCCGCAACGAGGGAACCGAGGACGAGATGCGGGTAGAAATGGGAACTGAACATGAGAAGCGTCCCATGCACGATGTTCTGGTGCATGGCGAGGAAGACTCCAAGGAGGAGGGAGAGGGTTGCAAGGTAACGCCAGTTCTGTCGCTCCTGCTTCCAGAGAGAGAGGAAGAGCCCCACTTGGAGCGCAAGGAGGATGCTCCGCATAGGGGACTCGACGGAGCGTGTGAAGAGAAACCCCGCACGGCGCGCAGTTTCCAAGTACAGCGGGTGCTGCATGAGTTCCCAAGTGTGGAGGAAGAAGGGAAGAGCAACGAAAAAAGTAACGAGGAGGACAACGAGGAACAGAGAGTGTGAAGGTGTGAAGGTGTGAAGGTCGTTCTTCAGGGGCCGCGTGATGTAGTGAAGAAGTACGGCGCTTCCCGCGACCGCCCATACGTAAGAGAAGCTCCAGAAGTAGATGTAGGGGAGCATGCCAAGGAGGAGTCCCGTGAGGAGTGCGAGAGGGAGAGACGGATGTTTCCAGAAGTGCAGGAATGCAATGAGGGCGGCAATCGCCGGAACAAAGCTCCACCCCGGATGCATGACGCGCGAGACGACAGGGAAGAGGAGGAAGAAGTAGAGACTGGTCATGCCGAGTGCCCAAGGAGGAGAGAACTCCAATGTGCGGAAGAGGAAGTGAAAGAGGAGGAAGAGGAGAAACACAAAGAGGGGCGTAAGGATGACCGAGAGCGTGGGAGCGGGAATACCCAACCACCCAAGGAACACACCCAGGGCAATTTCGAGACCGGCGATCTGCCCACCCTCAATCCCGGAACCGACGGGGGTGATCCCGTTGTCTGCTTCCGAAGGAAACCCCGAGAGAGCACGCTCCAGACGGCTATAGTAATTGCCGAAGTCCTTGTCTCGAATGATGGTGAGTCCCTCGAAGGAGGGGTGGAATGTATGCAGGACGTATGGAACTGCGGCACCCAGTGCAAAAAGCAGGGCAACCCCTAGAACGGGGAAGAGGAAAGGGGTTTGGAGGCGGGGAGCAGAGGAAATCACCGGAGGAAACTCTACCGCATTTCTTCTCCCCGCATACCCAGATTTCCCCTAGGATAGGCTCTGATGTCTCCCCTCTCCGTCGGGGTCGTGGGACTTGGCTACTGGGGTCCCAACCTTCTCCGGAATTTCGCAGCGCTCGATGACTGCACCGTGAAGTACGGATGTGATTTGAAGAAGGAGAATCTCGAAAAAATGCGGAAGCACTATCCCGCTGTGCGCTATACCCTTTCTTTCAAGGATCTCCTGCAGGATGCGGAGCTGACGGCAATTGCCATTGCCACCCCAACAGAAACGCACTTCGATCTTGCGAAGGCGGCGCTGGAATCCGGGAAACACGTCCTCCTCGAGAAGCCGATGACACGCACCTTAAAAGAAGCGACAGAACTCGTGGAACTCGCAAAGCAGAAAAAACTGCAGCTCCTCGTCGATCACACCTTCGTCTACACCGGTGCCGTTTCGAAGATTCGGGAACTTGTGAAGAGCGGAGAGATCGGTGATCTCCATTACTTTGATTCCACGCGTATCAACTTAGGTCTCATCCAGAAGGACGTGAATGTCCTCTGGGACCTCGCGATCCATGACCTCTCGATTCTGAATGTCCTCCATGATCTCTCGAACGTCGCATCGCTCTATGCGCACGGGAGTACGCATTTCACGAAGCAGCCGGAGATTGCCCATCTGCATCTCACCTTCCAGGACGGCATAGAGGCACATATCCATGTGTCCTGGCTCTCCCCCGTGAAGATTCGCAAGACCATCGTCGGTGGGTCGAAGAAGATGATTCTCTACGACGACACGGAGCCTTCGGAGAAAATCCGCATCTACGACAAGGGTGTGCATTTCCAGGAACTCGTCGAAGAGGGAAAACCCGACCCCTTCTTCCCCGTCTACCGGAGTGGCGACGTCCTCATCCCCGCAGTCCCGAATCCGGAAGCGATGAGCATCGAAGCAAAACACTTCCTCGCCTGCATCGAAGGACACGAACAACCGAGAGTATCCGGCAAAGACGGTGCGCGCATCATCGAGCTTCTGGAGCGTGCCAATCAGTCGATGGAAGAGAAGAGGCTCCTCACACTTTCGTGAAATACGCGCGCAGGAGTGCTGCGAAGAGTCGCGCGTGGTAGCGGATATTACGCCATTCGTACTGGAGAGGAAGAGATCCTCTTGTTCCATAGCGCATTCGGCACCAAAGCGTGCGAAGGAGAATATGCAGCATGATGAGCGGCTCACGGAGAACGACCCACTGAACGAAATGCCAGAAAGGGGGACGACCCTGCGTGCGGGAGCGCTCCTTTTCCAGAGCAATATAGGTTTCATCCTTGCGCAGCAACTCCTCGAGAGGCTCCATGGGAACGTAGAGAGGAGCCTTCGTCACTACCTCGGTGAACGAGGCGTCGTAGACGTATTTCTCATGCACCGTCTTTCCCCGGCGGAGGGTGCACCCCCCTTCGCGATGATGCACACGCGGCACAATTTCGGGCCAGAAGGCCCCATGACGCACGATTGTTCCCTCAACAATAGGGAGCCTTGGAACCTTGATGATCGTCTTCTCATGAGCCCTGGAAAGAATCTCTCCAATTTCTGTCACCAGTTCCTCCGACATCTCCTCATCCGCATCGAGGTACAGCACCCAGTCATATGCCGCATCCCGACGCTGCTTCAAGCGAATCTCCGTGAAGTCCTTCACCCGCACGCTCTTCTCCTCCGTATCGTACTGCTTGAGTACACGAGCACCGTACTTCTGCGCAATCGCAACTGTGCCATCTTCGCTATTCGCATCATGCACCAGGATTTCTCCGAAGGGGCTGAGATTCTTGAGCGCATGCTCAAGCGTTTTCTCCGCATTGCGCGTGAGAACGAGAATGGAACAGGGAATTTTCTGCATTGTCATAGCAAATGGGGATGACACGGCGGCGCGTATCGAGGGGCGAAGCACAAAAATATCATAGATCAATGGTGAAGCTCTCCCGCCGGACACTTCTGGCCCCAAACCCTTCCTTAAATGCAAAGAGCCCTTCATTGATCCCACGGGGACCGCCTTCCTCCATGGACACACCCAAATCAAGAATGGTTTTCCCCTCCTTGAGACAGAAACGCATCACTTCAGTGAGGAGAAGATTCACCGGGCGCTTCTTCTGAAATGCATAATCCTGCGCCATGTACTTCGTGTAGACCGCATGATCGGTGAGTGCCACCGTGACAATCCCCGCAATGAGTTTTCCTTCGGAGAAGGCGCCGAAGAGTCGGACCTCATCTGGGAAGAGTAGAGCGAAATGTGCAAGTTCACTCTGATCATGCGTCGGACGAACCTTGTGGCGATGTTCGAGGGTCGCACTCAAAATTGGCCAGAACGCATCATAATCATCGCAGAGACGCACTACTACACCTGCACGTTCTGCCTGCCGCACTTCGTTTCTACACTGCGTATCGAAACTCTGGAGGAGAGTTTCTTCTGTGAGCCCCTCAAGGAAGATGATGCTTCCAAGCTCAGAACGAGAAAGGTGGAAACCTGCTTGAAGGAGTGCATATTCCTGATCGTCGGATGCTGCCTTCCGACAGGGTCCTGGCGTCAGCCGGAGGAACGATGCCTTCTCCATCCCCTCTGCGCGAAGCTCTGCGAGGAGAGCTATCACTACATCGCAGGTGATGACTGCTCCGTTTTGAGAAGCAAGTACGAGTCCACCATGCGTCGATCCGGGGTGGGAGACGAAGTGCTTCACTCCCCCATCCTCTTTCACTGCCGCAGGGACCACTGCGACAAGCTTCCCTTTTTCAAAAAAGAGGAGCGAGTGATCTCTGAAGCGATCAGGCGGATGAGAGGAGAGGAAACGTCGTGTGTGGTAGAACGTGCCGTTGCGCGATGACGCAACGAAGGCATCCCAGGCCTTCGTGAGTTCTGGCTGAAAGCGCTGAACATCCATGTGTGATCCGTATTCTACCCCTTCTTCAAGCTCATTTTCAGGAATTCCTCGCCCTCAAACTCCTCCCTCCCTTCTTCCATAAACCCAAGCTTCGCGTACGACTTCAGCGCGCGCTCATTATCAATGGGTACCCGGAGCCAGAGGGAAGTGCACCCGAGTGTCTCGAAGCCGTACCGCATCATCAGCGCCGAAGCCTCCGTGCCGAACCCTTTCCCCCAGAAGGCGGGGTTCCCAATCGTGATGCGTAACTGTGCCACCCTCCTCTCCTTCTCAATATCGACAAGCCCTCCATGCCCGATGAGTTCCCGTGTGTCCGTCGTGAGAATGGAGAACATCTTGCGATCTTCCATCTTCGATCGCTGAAACCAGGTCTTTTGCGCTTCAAGCGTGACTTCCCCACGATCACGTATGAGCAGAAGAAGCTCGGGGTGCTTCACTCTCCACTCATAGAAGATCGGCTGATCTTCTTCAGTCATTTCCGCAAGGAGCACGCGTTCGCCGCTGAGAATGGCCTCCCGTTTCTGCATGGAAGATGCCAAAAACTGTACACTACTCTTGTTCCTCTGACTCCTCTCTTTCCTCTGCTTCCTCTGCATCCTCCCGTCCATGCCCGTCCCTTTCCTCGATCTCCGCGCACAGTACGAGAACCTCAAGGGGGAGATTGATACGGCAATACAACGCATCATAGAGCGCTCCGCATTTGCCTCCGGGCCCGCCGTCGAGAGCTTCGAACATGCATTCGCAGCGTACTGCGGAGCGGAGCACTGCGTCGGCCTGAACTCGGGCACCGCCGCTCTCACGCTCCTCCTCAAGGCATACGGCATCGGACCGGGGGACGAAGTGATCACGGTCGCGAACACATTCTTCGCAACTGTCGAAGCGATCCTGCATGTCGGCGCCACTCCCGTGCTCGTGGACTGCGAAGAGAGCACAGCGCTCATCGATCCGCAGAAGATCGAAGCGGCGATCACGAAGAAAACGAGAGCCGTCATCCCTGTACATCTCTACGGGCAGTGTGCAGATATGGATGCAATCCATGCGATCGCAAAGAAAAAAAACCTCATTGTCATCGAAGACGCATGCCAAGCCCATGGAGCTCGTTACAGAGGGAAGAGAGCGGGGAGCCTCGGCCACAGTGCAGCCTTGAGTTTCTATCCGGCCAAGAACCTCGGCGCTTTCGGGGAAGCAGGAGCAGTGGTGACGAGCGACAGCAACATTGCAAACACCGTGCGTATGCTCCGCGACCACGGTCAGTCACAGAAGTACCACCACGCTCTCGCGGGTTGGAACGAACGTATGGACGGCATCCAAGGAGCCGTGCTCAACGTAAAACTGAAGTACCTCGACGAGTGGAATGTGAAGCGACGAGAGCATGCGAAGAAGTATCGAGAGCAATTGGAAGGATGCGGCGATGTTCGTTTCTTCGAAACAAGAGAAGATGCTGAACACATCTACCATCTCTTCGTTGTGAGAACACCGCGGCGTGATGCTCTGCAAAAACACCTCAAGAGCAAAGGTATCGATACCGGCATCCACTACCCCATTCCCATTCACCTGCTCGAGGCCATGCGCGGTTTTGGTTGGAAACGTGGGAGTTTTCCTGTCGCCGAGAAACTCGCACAGGAAATCCTCTCGCTCCCCATGTATCCGGAGCTTACAGAGGAGCAGATTGGGGAAGTCAGTCTGGCTATCGGGGATTTTTTCGGGTGACAATGTTCAATCCCCATCTACAGACGAGGAGCGACGATGAACCGTATATGCCGTGTTATGTGCTGTTATTTCACATGGACAAACTCATTTGAACTGCATTACGAGACTGAGTAAGCTCTGCAATAAGTTTCTCATATCTCCCTTTTTGAGAACTGAGATGCTCTAGAGCGATATTGCTAAGATCGTCTACCTCATCATCATTTGTAAGCCGTCTGATGGAAGGAAAGTCACTTGATGCCCTTTCTGCAGCTACAGAGAGTTTAAAGGCAATATCTCTTAAGCCATTGTCGCTCAGCTCTTGTAGCAATGCTGGTGAAAATGTGGCTTTTTCGCCCTGCTTAGCAGTACCTTCGATCATGTTTGTAGTGTAGGCTTCTGAACTGCTCTTAGCAAGAGTTTAGACAATTACAACCCCTTCGCAATGAATTCATCCATCTTCGCAATCATGCCTTCGAGGCTGTGACACTCGGCAACGATGCGGTAGAGCTCGTCGGCATTTGTGCCCTGGAAATGCTGAATGAACGCAGCAACGGCTTCAGGGGTATCTTCGTCCGGAGCGGAGAGTAAACCAATTGCCTCAGCGTTCTTTTTCGTCGTCACGGGGTAGCATCCACAGGTCATTGCCTCAAGCATCGTCTTATCAATGGTCTCACTGGCCATATTGAGAATGAACCGGTGCTGCGGATAGATCTCCTTCAACTGCTCCATGGGCACCGTGCCGTGGAAGGTGACGCGGGATTCAAGACCCAAGCTCGAAACGAGCTGCCGAAGCTCTGCGACATAATCCGGTTCCGCTGCGATACCGTAGATCACCATCGTATATATCTCCGGAAGAAGTTTGAGCGCTCTCAAACTGATTTCCACACGCTTGCTTCGGGATAATCGGTGCACGACGAGAAGTTCATGTGGATTTCCTGTGACACTCGGTCGCTTCTTCCAGAAATCGAGGTCAATGCCATGACCAGTTACAATCTTCTTCGGTGATCCCTCATACTGAGGCAAGCTCTGTGCAGTCGCACAGAAAAAGCGTTTCCCAAAGAGGCCGAAGAGGAAGACTCCGAGCTGCATCTTGTAGTGCGTGTACCAGAGGTAGACCGGAATGCCTTTGAGGAGCCACCACCAAAACCCAAGCGTATACCACACGGGAGACATATGGATGAAGACGCGGTCGTATTGGAGGGAGAAAATATATTTGTAGAAGGACAGAATTTGCCGGATCTTGCCGAATCTGCGTTCCTTTCCCATGGAGAAAACCTGTCGCACGTCACTCCGTGACGTGTGCTGCATGTCGCGGAGCGACATGCGACTATTCTCCAGGCAGAGCACCTGAACGGTATATCCCTTCCTCTCAAAAGCCCTTACCCAGAGCTCGACGAACGCATCCTGTGTGTGCATCTTTTGGGTGATGAAGAGCAATGAAAGTTTCTTCGGAGAGGAAAGATTTTTCAGGAACTCTGCGTATTTCTGCACAGCTTCACCGGGAGCGAAACGGGAGAGGACTTCTTTTCTTGCACGCTCCCCCATTGCCCTCGTGGAAGAAAAATCACCAAGGAGCACCTGCAATTTCTCTGAAAGATTTTTTGCTGAACCATCCGTGAACTTCACAAGCTCACCATCCTCCCCAAACTGTGGCATGATCCCCACTCTCGTCGTGACCACGGGCATCCCGAGCGCCATCGCTTCGATGGCGACACGGGGATTCCCTTCACTTCGGGAATTCACAAGGAAAATTTTCCCTCGCTGCATTTCCCGGTACACGTCACGTTGCTCCGGAAGCCATCCTGCGAATGTCACACGATCATCGATCCCGAGAGATCTTGCCTTGTCCTCCAGACGTGCTCGTTCTGGCCCATCACCGATGAGAAGGAGTGAAACCCCCTTCAAAGATGAAATAGCCTGGAGTACCTCAAAAAGCCCTTTATTGGCCGTAAGACGCGCGCAAGCTACAACGTCGTACTCCTCCCTTATGGAGGGGCCTGGCATGAGCGCAGAGGCATCCAGGTAGAGGGAAGGCACAATCTCGACTTTCGCTTGCGGGATTCCCCACTGCATCAGTTTCTCCTCTACTTCATTATTCACGGTTCGCACCTTGGCGGCAGCCCGCACCGTTGCTTTGAAAAAAAATGGCCAGTGATACATCCACCGTCCAATGCGTTCCTGTAAAGACGCAGCCGTGGGATATCCCACGATGTGATGTACCTCAACTCCATAGGGAGTGCGAGTCACACGATGCAACCACCGCGCACCAATCCCGTTATAAAACGGCGGGTAGTCGTGAACTGTCATCACCCAGTCCGGCATCTTCTTGCTTTTCAAAAGTTCTTTCCCTTTCTTGAGAATGAAGAAAGGTTGGTACCACAGCCTGTGAGGAGAAGAGTGGAAGAAAACATTCGGCAAATCCGAAATCCGAAATCCGAAATCCGAAACAAATTCGAAATTCGAATTTCGTGCTTCGTGCTTGTTTCGAATTTCGTGCGGAGCTTGTCCTGAGCCTTGTCGAAGGGTGCTTCGGATTTCTACTCTTGGGCAGATAATTTCGATTCTCTCAAAATGTTTCGAAAGTTCTTCCAAGGTGTAATAGAAAGCACCCTTCTTGCCGGAAGAGACTGATCTGTCGCCGGAAATCATCAGAAGATTCATCGTGTGCGCGAGAGAGTGAGAAATTCTTCCGCAACATCGTTCCAGGTTCGCTTTGGAGGAGGCGAAGCAGAGGCTGTAGCATACATATCGTATTCTTTCTCTACTTCTTCAATTGCAGCTACGATCTCTTGAACAGTCAAAAGATCACGGAGAATCATTCCTTGAGAAAGGGCGCTGCTTAAGCCCGTCTCCTTCGTAAGGAGCACAGGGAGACCCGCTGCACGCGCTTCAAGCGCTACATTAGGGCTCATTTCGGTAACGGAAGGGAGAACCAGGAGATCGTGCTCCGCGAACACTTCCTGTTTTTCTTCACCGTGCGCCGGGGGGTAGAATGTCACAATGTTCTGCAACTGAAGTTTTGCCACAAGAAAACGTAAGGAGCTCTCCACAGGTCCCTCACCGACAAAGGTCAGCGTTGCCCTTCCATGGTCATTCTTCAGAGCGACAACAAACGTGAGCAAATTTTTGAATCCCACGAACCTCCCCATGAAAAGAAGGCGAAATGGATCGTGCTTCTTATGTTCTTCAGCCTTACGTACCAATTCACTAGTGAATTGGTATATTTGTTCTGGTAGGGCATTCTCAATCACAGAATGTTTCGGGAGATCCTTGTAATGCTTTTCATAGAGCTTTTCTTGAAACCGTGTAGAAAAGACGATGTGATCGAACGTACGAAGCATCAATCGCGAAACGAAAAACGAAAAACGAAAAACGAGCGAACGTTCTTCATACCATTCTCTCAAGCTCTTCATTCCCCCTCTATCCGTATACCGCTCCCAGAAGAAATCCCCGCCAAGCCGAAGCAGCAGCTTCGGCTTGCCCCGAGCGAAGCCGAGGGGCGAGCACATGCGCCAGAGCATAATCGGCACGCCACAACTTACCGAGGAGAAAGCAACAATGACATCTGCATCGACCGCATGTTGTTTGAGCGCCTTTGCATACCTCCACCATCGAAGTAGCGGCCCACCCAACTTTGCCACATGAATCACGGGCCAATCTTCTTTGGAAATTGGAAATTGGAATTTGGGATTTGGGATTTGGTGCTTCGGCACATACGTCACCACCTTCACCTCATTCCCCTTCTTCGTAAATTCCTCCGCAAGTGCCTGCACATAAGTCGCGGGACCGCCAATATCAGGTGGATAGATGCCTGTAGCGAGGACGATCTTCATTGATCAAAATGAATTATATGATATAATATATATCAGAGATGGAGAACGATCTGGACGCCATCATAGAGCAAACAGCATTTGATCCCGCGGATGCGGTACGAAAACTGGAGCCGACTCTCTCGCGGATGATAGGCACCCAAGAAGCCGCCTTTCGCTTCTTTCAGCTGACGCAACAGTCTGGGAAGACCCTATGTCTGGAGGATATAGCCTTCGATCGCATGGTCACCTTCCCAGAGTTTCATGAAGCATGCGCTGAGCAGCACGTAACGACTGCTCGAGAGCAGGCACAAACAAAAGTGTACATATGCATCATGGCAAAAGAAACACTGTTGCGTGCCATAATGCAAAAGACCGAGAATGTTGACATTTGGAACGAGGCAAATTCTGATACGCTTGATGATGCAACACGGGACCGTATTGCCACGCGCTCCAGAGAGTACGAAGAGCGCATTCAAGACCTTCTCACACGAAGGCAAAAGAAGTAGTTACGCCCGATACCACGCGATCGTCTTCTGTAACCCCTCCGTAAAGCTCACCTTCGGACTCCATCCGAGCTTTCGGATCGCAGAGGAATCGAGCGCGTAGCGCCAGTCGTGCCCTGGGCGGTCCTCCACAAACTTGATGAGGCTCTCCGGCTTTTTCAAGATGTTCAGAATCATTTTTGCAACAGCTATGTTCTCCTTCTCATTGTCAGCAGAAATATTGAAGAGGTGACCGGAGCCCTTTCTTTGGCTTGCATGCACACCAGGAACATCCGGATCCCAGAACGCCCACTCCGTACGGAGGATGAGTTCCAGCGCATCGCAGTGATCCGTCACATACAGCCAGTCTCTCTTATTCTTCCCCTCCGCGTAGACGGGAATCGGCTCGTCCTTCAGCGCATGGCGAGTGATTGTGGGGATAAACTTCTCGAGAGCTTGATGAGGTCCAAAGTTATTCGTGCAACGGCTGATGCATACTTTGATCTTGTACGTCCGCATTGCCGCCATGAGGAGCATCTCCGCGGCAGCTTTGCTCGCAGCATAGGGAGAACTCGGCAAAAGAGGATCGCCGACGTTCCGCGGTCGGTCGTCATCGCCGATATCCCCGTAGACTTCGTCTGTGGAAATATGAAGGAGGCGAACCTGGGGATGTGCCCGACACACCTCGATCAAACTCTGGACCCCGAGAACATTCGTGTGAAGGAACGGAGAAACATCTTTGATGCTGTTATCGACGTGCGACTCCGCAGCGAAGTTCACGATGGTATCGATGCCATGTTTTTTCACGAGTTCCGAAACGAGCTCCTGATCCACAATATCGCCTTCCACAAAGGTGATCTTCTTCAAAACGGGGCCGAGGAACGCTTTGTCCGCGGCGTATGTGAGCTTATCGAGGACAACCACGTTATCCTTCGGAAATTGTGCTTGCCCTGAACCAAACTTGTTCTGGTTCGGGGCGACGTGGCGGAGGACGAAGTGGGAGCCGATGAACCCTGCCCCTCCAGTAACCAAAAGATTCATGGGGCTATGATAGTCCCTGCGAAGAGAATTAAGAATCAAGAATTACGAATTAAGGGTCCTAATTCTGAATTCCTAATTCCTACTTCCCCTCTATAATCCTGCTATGAAAGGCATCCTCATCTGCGGCGGAAAAGGAACTCGTCTCCTCCCCCTCACAAAGTCGACCCATAAGA
>CAZQCB010000002.1:0-11008 GCA_964592265.1 uncultured Candidatus Peribacteria bacterium
GAAGCGATATCGCTACGCCGATATTTTCCAATGCAATGCACAAGGATTCCTAGCGGTTTCATCGCAAAGACGTATCATTTACAATCGGGATATGCGGAGAAAGGAGCACATCGAAGTATTTGTGAAAGAGATCTGGGAATGGTTTGCGCATCACAAGCGGAGACTTCCGTGGCGGAATCTTCAGATGGCAGATGAGACGGAGCGCGCGTACCGAATCCTCGTCTCCGAGGTCATGCTGCAGCAGACGCAGGTGCCGAGAGTCGTCATCGTTTTCAAACGGTTCCTCGAGGCGTTCCCCACTCTCCACGCTCTCGCGGAGGCATCGAATAGGGAAGTGCTCGTCGCCTGGCGTGGCATGGGCTATAACTCCCGGGCACTCCGCCTCCGCGCTGCGGCAAGAACAATTGTCGAGGACTTCGGAGGGGTCTTCCCGAAGACCATGGAAGAGCTTCAAGCAATCAAGGGCATCGGTCAGTACACCGCCGCCGCGATCCGGAACTTCGCCTTCGGCATAGGGACTCCCTGTCTCGATACCAATATCCGCCGCGTCCTCCACCGCACATTTGTGGGGCCGGAGAATCCGGATGGAACGTGGAGGAAAGATGATCGGTATCTGCTCAAGCTGGCGGGAGAGGTTTTGGAAGCGGCTTTGGGAAAAAAATCCGAAATCCGAAATCCGAAATCCGAAACAAATCCTAATAATCAAAGAAAAAATTCCAAAAGTATTTCGAGCTTCGTGCTTCGGATTTCCGCCGCACGGCGGCGGAGTGGCATGCAGCATTGATGGACTTCGGATCTCTCGTGCAAACGAAGAGGAACCCCAAGTGGGATCTCTGTCCTCTGACGAAGAAGGGGATTTGCAGGGCGGCGAAGAGGTTTGAGCGTGTCATGCTGAGCGGAGCGAAGCGGAGACGAAGCACGAAGCACATGAAACGCGAGCCCGGCCGCTTCGTCGGCACGACGTACATCCCGAACCGCATCTTCCGCGGAAAAATTGTCGAGGAGCTGCGGGATGCGAAATCGGGACTCAAGCTTTCGGAGATCGGCAGACGGGTGTGTCTCGATTGGAAACCTGTGGAGCATTCCTCGTGGCTAAAGGCGCTGCTCCAGAAGCTCGAGAGCGATGCGCTGATCTCTCGGAGGCAGGGAGCGTATATCCTTGCGGAGTCTTGAACACGATCGAGAAGCTCTGAAAAACTTTTCCAGGTGATCGTTAGCCTGCCTTACGTTCTTCCAAAGTCACAATAACTTGGCGTTCTTGCCCTTTCGAGAAGACCTTCAGCAAGACTGTTTCTCCCGGCGCTTTATTCTGGACGATCCTCGCAAGTGACGTATCGAGTGTGAGTTTTTGCCCGTCCGCTTCCAGGATGATGTCATTCTCCTCCAAGCCCGCTTTGTCTGCGGGGGACCCCGGGACGATCGCGAGGTCAGTTACTTCTTCGCCCCGAACGATGAGGACGCCGTAGTCAAAGGGCAGGGAATTCTTCTCCTTGAGCTCTGCAGTGATGGGCATATAGCGGATGCCAAGATAGGGACGGACGATGCGGCCATGTGACTCATAACTTTCAAACGCGCGCTTCAAGTCCGGGAAGGGGATCGCGAAACCGATATTCTGTCCTCCGGATGCAACTGCGGTATTCATGCCGATGATTTCCCCTTTCGTATTTAGGAGGGGGCCACCCGAATTCCCGCGGTTGATTGCCGCATCCGTCTGAATAATGCTGTCGAGGCGCTCTGCATCCTGTCCGCCACCCGAGCTTGCGGTGATCGTGCGGCTTAAGCCCGAAATTACTCCGACGCTCACCGTGTTCCGGAATTCGCCGAGCGCATTCCCAATCGCGATGACGGTCTGTCCAAGGAGAGGCGCATCGCCTTGGGCGAACGTGAGAGCGGGAAAGTCGCCTCCGTCCACTTTGAGGAGTGCGATATCGTTCCCGGTATCCCGCGCAACTACCTCTGCTGCGAGCTTTCTCCCGTCGTTGAGGAGGACTGTGTACTCGGCTTCCTCATCGGAAACGACATGCCGATTCGTCATGAGGAGCCCATCACTTCCGATGAAGAAGGCCGTTCCTCCTCCCACTTCGCGCCTCTCGGTCCCCCGCTCGCGGAATTGGGGGATCTGGATGTCGAAGGGGAAGCCGAAAAGATCGTCTCCGAAGGGCGATTCGAAGTACTGCTCGACAATCGGGAGATCCTTCGAGACGATCACGGAAACGACTGCCGGCTCCGCTTTTTCGACTGCCGCAACGATCATCGCTTCTTCTGAGGAGGCAGGGAATGACGGAGATGTTTCTCGCACGATCTGTTCTTCTGTCTCGGGAGATTGCAGGGCGGACTCTGTCTCAAAAAACGGCAATTTCTCCTCAAATGTGAGGATGAGGGCCGAGACAATGGCGGCCGTCAAAGCAGAGAGCACGAGCTGTTTCATGGTGGTGTGGATGAGAGGGGATAGTAGTATACCTCAGTATGGAAGGAAAAATCTTTGACATCTCCGGAGGACGCATTTTCGTTGGATGCTCGGGCAAAGGCAGACCACTCCTCTGTCTCCATGGGTGGGGGAGAGGAGTTTCAAGCGAGGCATTTACGGAACTCCGGAATGCTCTCGGAGGCGCACCGTTTGAAATCATCACTCCCGATCTCCCGGGTTTTGGAAAAAGCGGAGAGCCTCCAAGGGCGTGGTCTGTTGATGATTATGCGGATTGCATTGAGGAACTTGTGCGGAGGCTTCAGCTGAAGAATGTGTTCCTCCTTGGCCACTCTTTTGGAGGGAGAATTGCGATCAAGTTGGCGGCGAGACAAGGGTGTCATGGTGAGCGGAGACGAACCATGACAGATGCCCGGGTGTCACCCTTCGTCTCCGCTCAGGGTGACACATGGCTCTCCCACCTCTTCCTCTGTGGCGCCGCAGGCGTCGGCCGCGGCCTCCTCGTTCGGAGGAGGTTCTGGCTCTTCGTTGCGAAGACGGGAAATGCGTTCTTCCTTCTTCCTGGACTTTCCTCTCTCAAACCTTTCGCCCGCAAGGTGCTCTATACACTCCTTCGGGTCCGTGATTACGAGGAGGCATCGGAGCGGATGCGTGAGACGATGAAGGCGGTCATCGATGAAGATCTCACCTCGCTTCTTGAGCGCATCACTGTTCCCACCGATCTCTTCTGGGGAACTGAAGACACGCTGACTCCGCTCCGGGACGGGCAACTCATGAATAAAAAAATTGTTCAATCAAAACTCCATATCTTCCCGGGCATCCGGCATAACGTGCATCGGGAGAGAGCCGCAGAGATTGCGGAAGTGGTGCGGCAGAGGTTGTAATTCTAGAAATATATGGCAAAATGCTTATTGTGTCTGAAGGGGAAAAATCTGAGGGCGATGTGCGTTTTCCCTCAAAGGAGGAAGTTGCTTCGTACGTGAGTGGGAGCGAGGATCTGCCTCCAGAGCGTGCCCGAGAAATTGAGGAGCTTGCGGCAGAGGATCCGGAACTTGCATCAAAAATCGCGGTTCTTCGGTTGCTGCCATCGTCCTTCCTTGCCGGAGACATCGGACCTCTTGCTGCTGCAGCCAATGCTCTTGGGAAGGCTCCGGATGATCTTCTCCCCGAGGAGAGCGAAATGATCGCACGTACGGTAGAGATTCTCTGCAGTGGGGCAGTGACACTCGACGAAGCGAGAGCCTATGCGATCTACCATTTGGAGGAGGAAGACTCAGGGGAACCGGATGCGGAGGGTGTCGGGGATGAAAGCTTCGATCCCCGTGCGCTCGAGGCAGTTGTCCGTGCGGGTCTCTTTCCCGATTCCACCCAGGCGGAAGCAGCTCTTCGGAAGGTTCTCGTACACTTGGCGCCTCATCTTGAAAAGCTTGGTGGTCCAGACGAACCGCCTTGTGCGGAAGGCAAGCCGGAGTCCTCTTAAGAGGGGGTAAAGGAATGGACCCTCCGCTAGAATGCTCCTGATGCGCATTCTCCTCATCGTCCTCCTTTTGGTTGCGACTGTAAGCCCCGTGCTCACCTTCACCCGCCTCCTCCAAATGAAGGAGTGGCGGTGGGATCGGTTGCGAGCACACTTCAAGCGCGAGGGGTGGCTTCGGCAGCTTCTGGGAATCGTGCGGCCGGTGTTCGTGGGGATCGGCATCCTCCTCTTCCTGCTTGTTCCGCTCTTCCCCGAACGATGGTTCCTCGAGCGTGAGCATATCCTCTGGGGGACATGGGGACTCCTCGCATGGTTCACGCTCTTCCGCTCGGTGATTGGTAATCAGAGGAGACCGGTGTGGACGAAGAAGTCCCTGGGGGTTGTCTCTCTTGCTCTCCTTCTCCTCGGCATCGCAGGATTTCTCCTTGTGGGTAGGAGGGAAGCGCTCTTCGGGAGTCTCCTGCTCCTTCTCCTGCCGCTCTTCTCTTTCCTTTTCGTTGCAGCAGCGTTCCTCCTCCTCCTTCCGCTCGATCGATTCCTCAAAGCGCGTCTCCTTCGACGTGCGCGGATGATCCGTCAGAAGCTGCCTCATCTCACCGTCATCGGGATCACCGGGAGTGTCGGGAAGACGACGACGAAGGAGCTCCTCGCCCACATTTTGAGTGATCGAAAGATTCTCATCACCCCGTCGCATGTGAATACGGAGATGGGGGTCGCCGATCTCATGATCCGGAAATTGCGTGAAGAGCACTCCCTCTTCATTGTGGAGATGGGCGCGTACCGTCGTGGGGAAATTCAGCTCCTCTGCTCGCTCGTTTCGCCACAGATTGGAGTCATCACGTTCATCGGCAATCAACATCTGGCACTCTTTGGCTCCCGAGAAGATCTCTGCAGGGCAAAAGGAGAGCTCTTCCAGGCGCTTCCCCCCGAAGGACATGCCTTCCTCAATGCCGATAGTGAGGGATGCGACATGCTTTCCTCTATGGCATCCTGCCCGGTGCATACCGTCGGAACCGGAGGACACGTGGCTTTTGAAGCCTACGACATTCAGGAAAATGCGGAGGGGATCTCCTTCACTGTACGAGGAGTGCCCTTCCACGTTCCTCTCCATGGGACGCATCAGGTAACGAATGTGCTCCTCGCAGCTGCGGTTGCGGAAGTGCTCACCATTCCTCTTGCGGAAAGTGCGAAGCGGCTCCAGGGTTTTCATGGTCTCCCACAGACATTTGAAATGAAGACGGGGAAGAAGGGGCAGGTGGTCCTCGATGACACCCATAATGCGAGTGCGACGAGCTTCCGGGCAGCCATCGAGTGGGCGAGAGCGCATCCGGCAAAAACCAAGCTCCTCGTGACTTCCGGACTCATCGAACTGGGAGAGGAGGAGAGGGCAATTTGCCAGGAATTGGGCTTACATGCGCGCGAAGTCTTCCAGGAAGTCATCTTCTTGGATAAAAAATGTGCTCAATGTTTTGAGGAAGGCTATGGGAAAGCGGTGTTTGTCCCGCGACGGGGGAGGTTCAAAGTGGCGCTGCGGGAGGACATGCTCATTGTCTGTGAAGGGAGAATGCCGGAATGGATCGTCCCCAAACTTCTCTCGTAACCTATGACCCGCGTCCGTTTCCCCATCCACCACACCTTCGGCCCCCTCGTCACCGAGGAGCAGTGGAAGCTTGCCTTCAGATTGCAATGTGAGCCATGGAGATGGCAGGAAGGACCGGAGTGCGAGACGCTCCGCTCGGAGCTCTCGAGGAGTTTCGGTGCAAGTGTTTCCCTCTTCGGAAGCGGACGTGATGCGCTCCTTGCTTCCCTCCGTGCGCTCGAGCTCAAAGCGGGGGAGGAGGTCATCGTGCAGGGATTCACCTGCATCGTCGTTCCGAATGCCATCCATGCCGCAGGAGGGGTTCCTGTCTATGCAGATATCGATCCGCAGACGCTCAATCTGGATCTTGAGAAGGTGCAGCGGAGCATTACTTCTCGCACGCGGGCGGTGATTTGCCAGCATACGTTCGGTATCTCCGTTGATACGAAACGCCTGCGGGCAATCTGCGATAAACGGAAACTCGCACTCATCGAGGATGCGGCGCATGTTATCCCCGATAGTGGCGGGAACGCTCAACTCAGCCTCATCAAGGCTCCGAGTGCAGGTGGCGGCATTGGCATGTATGGGGATGTGCTCATTTTTAGTTTCGGCCGCGACAAGGCGATTTCAGGCGTCACGGGTGGCGCTGCACTCACGCGACATCCGTACCTTGCTGAACGATTACATCGTATGGAGGAAGGAGCCGTCGTGCTCTCTCACTGGCAGATTCTCAACTACCTCGGCTATCCTCTCCGGTATCACTTTGCGAAAATGATTTGGGGAACGAAACTCGCGAAGGCGTACCTCCAGGCGATCCGCCTTCTCCGACTCCTCCCGGCTGTCCTCACGCAGGAAGAGAAGGAGGGGAGAATGGGTGTCCTCATCCATCGACTCCCGAATGTGTGCGCAGCCCTTGCACTCCAGCAACTTCGCATGCTCTCCTCTTTCAATGATCATCGGAGGAAACTTACGGCGCTCTATGGGAAGAGTGCGCGGGAGCACGGATGGCAGGTTCCTTCCGGTGCTACAGGGGCGAAAGCACTCCAGAAGTTTCCTCTCTTCGTGAAGGATGCGCTGAGCGTACGGGAGAAACTGAAGCGCGAGCACATCTACCTGGATGATGGCTGGCATAGCGCCGTCATCAATCCTCCCTCAGTCCAGGGAGAAGCTGCGGGATATCTCCAGGGTTCCTGCCCTCTCGCGGAGGACGTTGCGGCCCACATTCTCACGCTCCCCACGCATCCCACAATGACGGAAGAGCAGGCAAAGTACCTTGTGCATGCGCTGGGGTCACTTCTTGGATGACGCTACTATCTGAACAATATGGAGATTCTCTTAGTAAGCAGCGAGCACGATTGGGAATCTTTTCTTCAAGCGCAACTCTGGACTCCTTTCCTCCAGAGCTTCCCGATGGGGGAGGTCTATCGGGCGGTAGGCGAAGAACCTGTGAGGCTGATCATAACCGAGCGTTCAGGGAAGGAAATCCCAAATCCCCAGCCTTCGCCAAGGCTACGGCCGGCAGGCAATTCCCAAATCCCAAATGAGATCCTTGGGATTTGCCAGGCGATCGTGGTTCCGGCGAAAAGGGGGAGGCACCTTGCGATTCCGTATGGGCCCGTATTTTCAGATGGTTTTCTCCAAGGCGAAGAGAGGTTTCAGGTTTCCAGCCTTCGCCCCGTCCGACCGCGGCCGGGCGGGCAAGGCTACGGCCGGCAGGCAGGTTTCAGGTTTCTTCTCGAAGAACTGAAGAGGGTGGCGAGGGAGAAGAATTGTGCATTCATTCGCATGAGTCCATTCTGGCCCAAGGGTGACCTCAAAGACTTTGGCTTCCGCCCCTCCCCTTTGCATCTCCTTGCCGAGCACATTTGGTATCTCCCACTTCGGGGAAGCACCAAGCACCAAGCACCAAATACCAAACAAGCACCAAGCACCAAAATCACAGAAGAAGAAATTTTTCAAAACATGCGTGCGACAACTCGGAATCTCATTCGAAGGGCGGAACGCGAAGGCGTGACTGTCAGTGCTTCGGATGATCCGATTCGCGATCTTCCCCATTTCCTCGCACTGCATGAGGAAACGCGAAGACGTCATGGGTTTACTCCCTATACTGATGGCTTCTTCCGCGCGCAGGTTGAAATTTTTGCTCCACGGAAACAGTGTGCGCTCTATCTTGCGCGCTACCAAAATGAAGTCATCGCTGCCTCCATACATATGATTTATGGGGGAGAGACGAGTTACCATCACGGTGCGAGCACGGCCAAGTACGCGAAAATCCCCGCAAGCTATCTTCTTCAGTGGACCGCGATTCGAGATGCTCTGAAGAGAGGGGATCGGGTTTACAATTTCTGGGGAATAGCACCGCTGCAAAGCAGCGGAAGCACCAAGCACCAAGCACCAAATACCAAACACCCATTTGCTGGAGTCACCACGTTCAAAACTGGTTTCGGGGGTGAGCTACTCGAACTTGTCCACTGCATGGATCTGCCCTTATCCAAGCGCTATTTCATCACGTGGGGGATTGAAACTATGCGGAAGTGGAGGAGGGGATTCTAAGCATGCCACTCTAAATTTTCACTATACTATTTGATTGAATAGTATACTAGTTACACGACCGGACAGGCAATCACCCGCGCCTTCTCCCGCAGATTCTTCTCTAAATTCGTTGCGGTGATGATCACCTGGTTATGAGTGAGTGTGCGGAGCACCGCTTCGCGATGCGCGGCATCGAATTCGGAAAACACATCATCGAGAAGCAGAATGGGCTTCTCTCCCGTCCGCATTTCCAGAAAGGAAGCCTGAAGGAGCAGAAGTGCGAGGAGTGCAGCACGCTGCTGGCCGCGAGAGGCGAAGGTGCTCAATTCTTTGTGATCGAAGGAGAGCGTCCAGTCATCACGGTGCGGACCGGCTGTGGTTGCGAGAATGAGGCAGTCCCGCTCCCGATTTTTTCGTAACTCGCTCTGGATCTCTTTTTGGATCTCCGCCTCTTTCGTCGCTTTGCCTTTCCGGAGATACGAGAAGTGGACGGACTCCGGCTTCTCGCCAAGTGCGCGGATTTCCCGGAGGAGCGTCATCTGCAATGTTTCAAAAAGCTGTAGGCGCTCGACGGTGATGATCGCACCAAGGGTGGAGAGTTTCTCATCCCAAACATCGAGCGCTGCGGATGTCTCGACTCCGTCATGAATTGCTTTGAGAAGAGCATTCCTCTGCTTCAAAATCCGCTCGTACTGCGTGAGTGCTTCCAGGTAGGAGGGCGATACCTGCGAGAGGAGCATATCGAGCATGCGTCGCCGGAGAGCGGGGGGTCCGGAGAAGAGCGAGAGTTCATCGGGGGTGAAGGTGATGAGGGGAAGCGTACCGACGTAGCGTCCCGCGGGGGTACGCACATTATTGATGAAGCAGGCGCGCTGCTTCTGTGGAGCAGTCTGTGAGACCACTTCCAGGGTTTTCCTCTCTCCGTTCCCTGTGCGACATATTCCTGTCACTCGATAGTGCGTCTGCTCCCAGCTGATGAGGTCGCTCTCCTCCGCTTTCCGCGGAGACTTGAGGAGTGCGAGGATCGAGATCGCTTCCAGGATGTTCGTTTTGCCCGTAGCATTCTCCCCGAGGAGGACGAAGATGTTCTCTCGTTCGCTCAAGGAGAGCTCCAGGCGGGGAAAACTTCGGAAGGATTCGAGGGTGAGGGAGAGAAGGCGCATAACGTGCGAAATCCGAAACCCGAAAATCGAAATCCGAAATTCGGGGCGAACGGGGATAGAATAACACTTCAAATCTCCTGCAATCGGACTATGACTCTCAATACCACATCCCGATAGTTCTTTCGCTTTAGATACTTCTCGATTTCAGCGGGTTTCACCCATTTGTAGGCATCGAGTTCGCCTTTTTCCACTTCGACAGCGGTTTCCTGAGGAACAATGAGAGAGCAGAATTGCAGGTGTTGCCCTGCGTACTTTGGCTTCTGTGAGCGCTTGAAGCCCTCTGGATAGTCGTACTGGTACTCCTCGGGGTGGAGGGTGAACTGCTCTCCACTCTGGAGCTCTATTCCCGTTTCCTCTTGAAGTTCTCTCTTTGCCGCCTGCTCAAGCGTTTCGCCTTCCTCAATGCCCCCCTGCGGGATTTGCCACGCGTCGTTCTTGCGGGGTTTATGGACAATGAGCACTTCGGTCTCTCCCTGCTCTCTCTCTCGGAGGACAACGATGGAGACGCATGGGCGATGGGTCTGCAGCATACGGACGAGTGTATTGTCATATTGTCCTATTGTCATATTGTTGGGGGATTCGCAGACAGTATGACAATATGGCAATAGGTGGTATTCCTGATACCATTCCGCTATGCCGGTTCTCCGCAAGAATGAAGATCACCTTCACAAGCTCCGCCACAGCCTCGCGCACGTTCTCGCACAGGCGGTCCTGAAGCTCTGGCCGGAGACGAAGATCACGATCGGTCCACCCATCGACTACGGGTGTTACTACGACTTCCTCTTCGAGAAACCGATTTCCGATGCCGATTTTCCTGTCATTGAAAAGGAAATGAAGAAAATCATTCATCAAGGCCAGACATTCCGTTCCGAGGAGCTCAACGTTACAGAAGCGAAGAAGTACTGGAAGGGCCGCAAGCAACCCTTCAAGGTCGAGCTCATTACCGATCTTGAGAAGAATGAGGGAGTGAAGACGATCACGCACTACGCGAACGTGGGACCCAAGGGGGAGGAAACATTCGTCGATCTCTGCCGTGGAGGGCATGTCGAGAATTTGAAGGAGATTCCAGTTGATGGCTTCAAGATTATGAGTCTGGCTGGGGCGTACTGGCGTGGGGATGAGAAGCGCGAGCAACTCACGCGCATCTACGTTGCGGCGTTCCAGACGAAGGAGGAACTCGAGGGGTACCTCAAACTTCAAGAGCTTGCGAGGGAGCGCGATCACCGGAAGCTTGGGAAGGAACTCGAGATCTTCACGTTCGCGGAGGAGGTGGGCCCGGGCCTACCGCTCTGGCTCCCGAATGGGACGGTGATCTGCGAGGAGTTGGAGAAACTCGCGAAGGAGAAGGAAGCGGAATACGGCTATCAGCGTGTGGCCACTCCACACATCACGAAAGGAAAGCTCTACGAAACCTCGGGACACCTTCCGTACTACGCAACCTCCATGTTTCCTCCCATGGAAGTCGATGGGGAGCCGTACTACGTGAAGCCGATGAACTGCCCGCATCACCATATGATCTATGCGAGCCGACCGCGAAGTTACCGTGAGCTTCCTCTGCGCCTCGCGGAGTATGGGCATTGCTACCGATTCGAGGATAGCGGCGCACTCTTTGGGCTCATGCGTGTGCGCTCCCTCACGATGAACGATGCGCATATCTACTGCACCGAAGCACAGGTGAAGGAGGAATTCCTCGCCGTGATGCGTTTGCATAAGGAGTACTACGATCTCTTTGGGATCACGGAGTACTTCATGCGCCTCGCGCTTCACGATAAGGAGGGACTTGGGAAGAAGTACGTGAACGAGCCTGAACTCTGGAAGAGGACAGAGAGCAT
>CAZQCB010000002.1:11018-15613 GCA_964592265.1 uncultured Candidatus Peribacteria bacterium
GATCATCGTCCGCGAGGCGATGGAGGAGTCCGACATTCCTTTTGAAGAAGCTGCAGGCGAGGGTGCGTTCTATGGTCCGAAGATTGATTTTCAGATTAAGAGTGCGATTGGTCGAGAATTCAGCGCCTCCACAAACCAACTCGATTTCGCCGTTCCTCCACGTTTCCATCTCGAATACACGGCGGAAGATGGGGCGCGCCGAACGCCCTTCTGCATCCACCGTGCGCCACTTGGCACCCACGAACGCTTCGTGGGCTTTCTCCTCGAGCACTTTGGTGGGCTCTTCCCTTTGTGGCTTGCCCCAGTACAAGTTGCGATCGTTCCTCTTGCGCCGCCACACGAGGAGTACGGGGCAAAAGTGCTCCGCACGCTCAAGGAACAGGGCGTACGTGCAGTTTCTTTTGATTCCTCCGAAACACTCGGGAAACGTATCCGGGATGGGGAGAAGCGCAGGATTCCGTATCTTCTGGTGCTTGGGGAGAAAGAGGAAAAAGAGGGATCAGTCACGCTCCGCAGTGTGCAAACAAAGAAGCAGCTCACCGTTTCCTTGGGGGAATTTGTGGAGAGCGTCCTCCGGGATATTCGGGGGAGAACATTGCAGGGTTCTCTTGGGTAGCATTCTTGACATACCTGGGGTTGAGGTGTTCGTTTTTTTTTGGCTTTCGTAAGCCAAAGGTAGAGTTTTTCGTGTTGTCGAATGAAGCATACACAAATTATTTAAGAACTCTTATTGACTCTATGTCATTAAGCTGTTAAAAGTACACACTTCGCTTTTTTCCCGGATTCCCTTTCCCCAATTCGTTGTATGGCGACCATGCAGAAATTCTCGCGGAAATCCCTCGCATATGCCCTGCTCGTCGGCACGATCGTCTCCGTTCTCCCTCCGGTGCCCTCCTTTACGGTGCCTGCGGCAGAGGCTGCACAAGTCGTGAATACCTCGTTCTCTGCTACGCGTGGGCCTTTCATCCAGTGCCCGGGGTTCAGCGGTGATTGCACAATGCATTGGGAGGGAAGTGGTCGCCAGTCGCCGCAACTCCTCATCAGTGGTCTGCAGGCAGGAGAGACTGTGAAGTTCGGTGTGAGTGGAATGGTGAATTGGGGTGGGAATTCCTCTGGCTTGCAGAATCCCTCTTCCTGCAAAGATGGACCTGATGCAGTCCACGCAAGCATTCCAAAACTTTTGGCTGTTGGTCAGTTCACGAATGATGCGAATGTCGTTATTCCGCCAAATGTTCCAACACCGAGTAACCGCGGTGCACCTCTCCTCCGAGATTTCGCGAACGGCATCATTGTCCCGGCAGGTGCAACGAAGCTCTGGGGCAGTTACCCCGATTCACGTTACGACGATAACGTTGGATCCTGTGCCGTTTCCAATGTACAGATTCTTCCGGCTCAGCCATGCACGATTAGCACGGAGGCGGAGTACGACAGTTACGTGGCACAGGGTCTCGTCACGGAAGAATTCTTCTCCGTAGGGAATGAGTCGTCGGTCACGGTGCACAATCGCAGCCAGTGCACGATTGTTGCGAGTTTCATGACCTTCAACGTCTTTAGGCGAGATACGTTGAGTGATCACAATTCCCCCCTCTACACGACACAGCAGCTCTTCTACGAAGGTCCCATTACGAATATTCCACCTTTCCAGGATGTGAATCTCTGGGGTCTCAATCCCGGTTGTGACTACCAGGCAGATCTTGCACTTGGGCCGAATAGGGAACTCACGCGGGGAAAAGTGTTCTTCTCCCCACAGGGTGTCTGTCCTTCCGTGAATAGTGCACTCTGTGCCGGGATCACCGCTCCAACGTCTGTCGCACCTGGGGAGGTATTCCAGGCAAGCGTTCGCATGACGAATAACAGCCAGAAGGGGGTTTGGAATAACAATAACGGGACACCACACCTCCTCGCATCACAGAATCCTCGGGACAACATGACTTGGGGTCGTAACCGCGTACCCCTCCCCCCAAACAGTCACATTGGTCCAGGGATGACACACGATTTCTCATTTTCAGAAACAGCGCCGACAGTGCCCGGGCAATATTCATTCAGTTGGGGCATGGTTGAGGAAGGGTTTGAGCATTTCGGTCAGCAGTGTACGCAACAAATCACTGTGATAAGGCCTGTTCCTCCACAATGCTCGGATGGCCAGGACAATGATGGAGACCAGGTCACCGACTTCCCCAATGATTTCAGTTGCTCATCTCTCTCCGACAATGACGAAACCTTCCCGAAGGCAGCCTGTCAGGATGGCCTGGATAATGACAATGACGGCCTCACCGACTTCCCCTCTGATCCTGGCTGCGTAAGTAAGCAGGACAACAACGAATTTAATGTTCCTCTCCCTGCAGATACCTCCATCACGAAGACTGGTCCCGTGAGCGTCATCCGCGGCCAGGCGTTCACGTATACGGTTCGCGTGACGAACACAGGACCGGCGACTGCTGAGAACGTCGTTGTGACAGATTCCGCTACATCCATTGCGCAGTTCCTCTCTGCCTCAGGTGTTCCGTGCTCCCTCCAGGGACAGGACGTCATCTGCACCGTTGGCACTCTTGGGAACAATCAGTCGCGTGATATCATCCTCACGTTCTCTGTCCCTCTGGTTAGCCACTGTACAGAGATTCAAGTGCAGAATGTTGCCACGGTCTCTGCGTCGAACGATGAGAATGTTGGCAATAACGCAAGCCAGGTGATCTCGACTATCGTCCAGTGTCCACAGCAAAACGAAGCAGACCTCTCCATTACGAAGATTGGGCCCTCCTCGATTCTTCGTGGAGGAACGCTGACATACAGCATCGCCGTAACGAATCTTGGCCCTGCCACTGCGACCAATGTCACGATCGCCGATCCCATCCCCTTTGGTCTCACCTTCAACCCCTTCCTGAGTGACCCCACCTGCATCCAGAACGGCGGAAATATCCTCTGCAACAACTTCGGTCTCGTACGGAATGAGACCAAGGAGGTGGATATTGTGTTCACCGTGACGCAGATTCTCGGGTGCAATGCCACGATCCAGAACGGTGCCTCTGTCTCGACCTCCATCACCGACCCAAATCCGAGCAACAACCAGAGTCAGATTGTCCAAACGCTCGTCACCTGCCCCATCACCCCTCAGTGCCGTGATGGCTCTGACAATGACTCTGACCAAGCCACCGACTTCCCCAATGATTTCAGTTGCTCTTCTTCTGAGGACAACGATGAGACCTTCCCGAAGGCCCAGTGCCAGGATGGCCTCGACAATGATGGCGACGGTCTCAGAGACTTCCCCTCAGACCCTGGCTGTTCCTCCAAGCAGGACAATGATGAGTTCAATGCCCCGACCACAGCGGATCTCTCGATTACGAAGACTGGCCCGGCGACTGTCACCCCCATCGGCACTGTCACCTACACCCTGACGGTGCGAAATATCGGTCCTGCGCAAGCACAGAATGCTGTCGTACGCGATATGACACCTGCAGGTTTAAGTCTGAACTCCACCTCGACATCGGACTGCAATCAAGTTGGTGCTGACCTCATCTGCACCTACAACACTCTGAATCCCGGTGAAGTACGCAGCGTCGATGTTCTCTACAATGTCCTTCCCAGTGCAGTTTGTGATTCTGTGATCCGCAACACAGCGACGGTGCAAGGCACTCCAACAGATCCTGTTCTCACGAACAACTCCGCTACAGTTTCGAGCACCGTCACCTGCCCCATCACTCCTCAGTGCCGTGACGGCCAGGACAATGACTCTGACCAGGCCACCGACTTCCCCAATGATTTCAGTTGCTCTTCTTCTGAGGACAACGATGAGACCTTCCCGAAGGCCCAGTGCCAGGATGGCCTCGACAATGATGGCGACGGTCTCAGAGACTTCCCCTCAGACCCTGGCTGTTCCTCCAAGCAGGACAATGATGAGTTCAATGCCCCGACCACAGCGGATCTCTTCATGCAGAAATCTGGTGCCTCAGCAGTTCTGCGGGGGGGCATTGCGGTCTACCAGCTCACGGTGAGTAACTTGGGCCCGGCCACAGCGATGGATATCTTCGTCTCTGACCCTGTCCCCTTGGGTCTCACGTATCTTCCTTCCCAGAGCGACCCCGGTTGTGTCCTAGAAAGTGGAAGCGTCGTCTGTGATCTTGCTTCTCTCCCTGTGGGACAGTTCCATTCCTTCCAGGTCGCCTTCACGGTTTCCCAGACGCTCGAGTGCAACTCGATGGTCCGCAATGCTGCCACTGTCTCCTCGCAGAACGATTCAAACGTTAACAATAACCAGGGGACGATGTTCACCCTCGTCACCTGCCCCATCACCCCTCAGTGCCGTGATGGCTCTGACAATGACTCTGACCAAGCCACCGACTTCCCCAATGATTTCAGTTGCTCTTCTTCTGAGGACAACGATGAGACCTTCCCGAAGGCCCAGTGCCAGGATGGCCTCGACAATGATGGCGACGGCCTCACCGACTTCCCAGCCGATCCCGGTTGTACCAGCAAGCAGGACAATGATGAGTTCAATGCCCCCGCTACAGCGGATCTCTCCCTCACGAAGGCTGGTCCTTCCTCTGTCCTCCGCGGCTCCACTCTCACGTACACCCTCACAGCGTCCAATGCAGGACCCG
>CAZQCB010000002.1:15713-35745 GCA_964592265.1 uncultured Candidatus Peribacteria bacterium
TCCCAGCCGATCCCGGTTGTACCAGCAAGCAGGACAATGATGAGTTCAATGCCCCTCTCGCTGCGGATCTCTCCGTGACGAAGCATGGCCCCGTAACGACAGTGCAGGGCTCACAAGTGAGCTACACCCTGTCTGCCACAAATAGCGGCCCTGGGACAGCAACGAACGTCGTGATTGCCGATCGTATCCCTGCAGGTCTCTCCTTCGTGAGTGCTCCAGGATGCGTCATCAATACGGCCGGAGACAGTGTGCTCTGCAATAACTTCACGCTCATACCCGGTCAAACGTCTCAGACCTTCACGGTGACCTTCTCTGTCCCCAGTACCTACGCTTGTCCCGGGACGATTGAGAACACTGCGACGGTCTCTGCTTCCTCGAGTGATCCAAACGTAGGGAATAACAGTGCGGCAGTCTCGACTGCTGTGAGCTGCCTCACATTCCAGTGCTCCGATGGTTCTGATAACGACTCTGACGGCGCCACCGACTTCCCCGCAGACTTCAGTTGCTCATCTCCCTCCGACAATGACGAAACTCTTCCGAAGGCACAGTGCCAGGATGGCCTCGACAATGATGGGGACAACCTCATGGACTTCCCCTCCGATCCTGGCTGCTCCTCCAAGCAGGACAATGACGAGTTCAATATCGGTACGACCGCCGATGTCTCTCTCACGAAGTCGGCTCCATCGACGATCAATCTCGGTGGCACGCTCCTCTACACCGTAACCGTCACGAACACCGGTCCTGCGACCGCAACGAACGTCCTCATCAAGGACCCGATCCCGACTGCGCTCGGAAGTGCACATTTCCTTCCCTCGCAGAGTGGGGGATGTGCTCTCAACACTGCTGGAACGGAAGTGCAGTGCGGAGGTTCCACACTCACGCTCATCCCCGGCGGACGCCGCACCTTCCAAATTGCCTTCACGATTCCTGCAGAGACAAGCATGTGCAGTACGACAATCGCGAACCAGGCGAGTGTGGAGAGTGCAGAAACTGATCCACAGATGGGCAATAACACGAGTAGCCCCATTGCAACGACGGTGGTGTGCCTCCCTGCGGATGTCTCTGTCACGAAGGGCGGACCGAGCACAGTGAGCCTTGGTGGGACAATCCTCTACACGGTCACTGTCACGAACACCGGCCCCGGCATTGCGACCGACGTGCTTTTGACTGACCCCATCCCTGCAGCACTCTCGAGTGCAAGCTTCCTCCCGGCAGAGAGTCCAGGCTGCCATCTCAATGACAGCGCCACTGCAGTGGAATGTGGCGGTTCCACCCTCACGCTCATCCCCGGCGGGCGCCGCACCTTCCAAGTTGCCTTCACTGCACCAACGAGTCAGGACGCATGTACGGCTTCCCCCGTTGTGAACCAAGTGAGCGTGGAGGCTTCCGAGACAGATCCGAATACGATGAATAACTCGAGCGAACCGGTCTCTACAACGGTTGTCTGTGCCACTGCTGATGTCTCCATCACGAAGTCGGCTCCCTCCACTGTACAGCTTGGAAATACACTTCTCTTTACGGTGACTGTCACGAACACCGGCCCGAATATTGCAACGAATGTCCTCATCAAGGACCCGATTCCCTCTGCCCTTACGAGCGCGAACTTCCTCCCAGCCCAGAGTGGGGGATGTACACTCAACACCGCAGGCACGGAAGTGCAGTGCGGAGGTTCCACCCTTACGCTGATCCCCGGCGGACGCCGCACCTTCCAGATCGCCTTCAGCATTCCGACGACTTCGAGTACCTGCAACACCTCGATAGGAAACCAGTCGACTGTGGAAGCTTCCGAAGCTGATCCGCAGACGGGGAATAACGTGAGCAGCCCCATTGCGTCGACCGTGGTATGTGAGTAGGGGGGTAGCCTCAGAGATACCGTAAAAACCAAGGAAACCCCCTAAAGATGGGGTTTTTCCTTATTTTATCATTATAAAATTATATTGACATTAAGTAAATCTTATTATACCTTACCAACCTTTTCTCTGCACCCTCTGCAGAGCAAGAACTTCCCCCGCGCTTCCTTTCCTTCAATGCTTCCACTGCGAAAATTGCTGGCAACGCTTGGGGTACTGACGCTCGTCGTATCCATCCTCCCGCCCTTCCCTTCGTTCGGCATTGTGACGAGAGTCGATGCAGCTTCCACTGATGCTGATCTCTCTCTCACGAAAGGAGGTTCCTTCGCTGTCTCTCCCGGAGGCCTTATCACCTATGTGCTGGAAGTGACGAATAATGGTCCTGCGGTTGCGACGAATGTGCTGATCACCGACCCCATCCCTTCCGGCCTCGCGAGTCAGGACTTTCTCCCGAATCAAAGTCCCGGATGCAGCTTAAGCAACCCTGCAACGCAGATCATCTGCTCCGCGGGAACTCTTTCGGTTGGAGAGGAACGAAATTTCCAGGTGGTCTTCCGTGTTCCTCTCACAGCTACCTGCAATGACACGATTTTCAATCTGGCGAGCACGGTGGCTGGAAATGAGACGGATCCCAACCCCTTCAACAACACCTCGGCAACAGTACAGACCGACGTTGTCTGCGATCTTGCCGACCTCTCCCTCACCAAGGGCGGGCCGCTCTCTGTTTCCCCCGGAGGCATTGTCACCTACAACCTCCGCGTGATGAACAATGGTCCATCTCCTGCAACGAATGTCGTCGTCACGGACCCATTCCCCTCAGGGATCGCAAGTCAGAACTTCCTCCCGAACCAGAGTCCGGGTTGTACGTTGGGTAACCCGGCAACGCAGGTAGTGTGCAATGCGGGAACGCTCTCCGTTGGAGAAGAGCGTGATTTCCAGGTTGCGTTCACTGTTCCTCTGAGTGCCGTCTGTGGCGATACACTGTTCAATGCGGCGAGTACGGTAACTTCGGATCAGGCTGATCCTGTGCCCCTCAACAATACGTCCGCAACGGTCCAGACAGACATCGTGTGTGACCGTGCAGACCTCTCGGTGACGAAAGGCGGTCCGCTTTCAATCGCTCCCGGCGGCATCCTCACCTACACGATCACTGCGGTGAATGCCGGCCCTCACACTGCGACGAATGTGCGCATTGCCGACCCCATCCCTTCCGGGCTCGCAAGCCAGGATTTCCTCCCGAACCAGAGTCCGGGATGCACGCTCGATAGCACCGGTACGAGCATCATCTGTAATGCCACGACTCTCGCGATCGGCGGGGATCGCATCTTCCAAGTCTCCTTCCGCGTGCCGCTCACAGCCGCGTGCAATGACACGATCTTCAATGAGGCAAGCGTTGCTGACTCCGATCAAACGGATCCCAATCTCTCAAACAACAGCTCCGCTCCGGTGCAGACGGACATCCTCTGCGCTCCTCCTGCTTCTCTCGAGATCCAGAAGGAAGTGAAGCGTATCGGTGAGCCCGATAGCGCCTATCTCGATGCGGATACTCCTGCCGCAGCACTCCTGCTGAGTGTACCTTCCCGCATCAAGGTACGCGTTCGTCTCACGACGGATGATGCGGGAACCTTCACGAACGTGAGCATTCCCGATGTGCATATTCTCGGAACTCTTTCCACTCTGACGGTGGATTCGGCGAGTGTGGTGGGAGCGCTTTACTTCCCCCTCACCCAGACATTCCTTGTCACAGCAGCTGTCACACAGGCATCGAGTCCCGCATTCACCTTCGAGGTGGACATCGGTGCTCCGATGACGGGGGGGACGGGTTTTGATGAAGTCTGCATTCAGAGCTTCATCTTCATTCCTGCGCACCCGAATCAAGTGGGAACGGGCTTCGGACAGTGTGATCGTGCGTACGTCACGGTTGCACCGCTCTCTGCTGATCTCTCCATCACGAAGGTGGGACCCGCTTCCGTGCTCCGTGGAAATACGCTCCTCTATGCTTTGACTGCTCTCAATGCCGGTCCTGCAGCGGCAACTGTTGTCACAATCACTGATCCTGTGCCCCTCGGCCTCATCTTCTCACCATCCCAGAGCAGTGCGGAATGCACGCCAGTGGGGGTGAATATCGTCTGCAGTGGTTTTGATCTTGCCCTGAATCAATCCCGCAATTTCACTCTTGCCTTCACAGTTCCGGGAACAGCAGTCTGCGATTCACAGATCCTCAACAGTGCCACCATTGCCGCACTCGAGCCCGATCCGAATTTCTCCAATAACACGAGCACTGCTGTGACGACAGTCGTCGACTGTCCGACCATGGTCGACCTTGCGGTGCAGAAGACGGGCACTGCGACCGTTCTCCGCGGTGGCACCCTCCTCTACACGCTCACTGCAAGTAACATCGGGAGTGCGACCGCAACGAATGTGGTCATCACGGATGCCATTCCTTCCGGTCTCACTTTCATTCCTGCGCAGAGTAGCGCCGAGTGTTCCCAGAGTGGGGCAACTATCCTCTGCACGAACTTCAGTCTTGCTCCCAGTGCGTCGCGCAATGTCACTCTTGCCTTCACAGTTCCGGGAACAGCAGTCTGCGATTCACAGATCCTCAACAGTGCCACCATTGCCGCACTCGAGCCCGATCCGAATTTCTCCAATAACACGAGCACTGCTGTGACGACAGTCGTCGACTGTCCGACCATGGTCGACCTTGCGGTGCAGAAGACGGGCACTGCGACCGTTCTCCGCGGTGGCACCCTCCTCTACACGCTCACTGCAAGTAACATCGGGAGTGCGACCGCAACGAATGTGGTCATCACGGATGCCATTCCTTCCGGTCTCACTTTCATTCCTGCGCAGAGTAGCGCCGAGTGTTCCCAGAGTGGGGCAACTATCCTCTGCACGAACTTCAGTCTTGCCCCCAGTGCGTCGCGCAATTTCACTCTTGCGTTCACTGTTCCTGCAACTCAAGTCTGTGGTTCCCAGATTCTCAATGGTGCAACTATTGCCGCACTCGAACCTGATCCGCATCTTCCCAATAATACGAGCAATACGGTGACGACAGTCGTCGACTGTCCCGTGGGGATTGATCTTGCAGTGGAGAAATCTGCACCTGCGACGGTTGCTCCGGGTGGAACACTGACGTACACGGTGACGGTCACGAACCTCGGGACGGCGACGGCAACCGGCTTCGTCCTCACCGATCCCCGTCCGAGCGCCGATCTCACGTTCCTTCCGTTGTCCTCTTCACCGGAGTGTTCTTTCAGCGGTGTAACGGCGGATCCCTTTGGAACAGTCACCTGCACGGGTTCCTCCCTTGCCGGTGGAGCGCAGAAGGTCTTCACGATCGCATACACGGTGAGCACGAGTGCTTCCTGCAATGCTTCCTACTTCAACACCGCGACCGTAACGGCATTCGAAACGGAAATGACGCTCACGAATAACGTCAGCAATACGACGGAGACCGCAGTGAGCTGTGCTGCTGTCACGACGACGCTCGGCATTGAGAAGCGGATCTCTGCGACAGGTGCCACTTTCTTTGATGCGGATACGGCTGCAACCGCGATCAATCTTGCTTTGCCACAGACGGTGACCTACCAAGTGGAACTCACAAGCAGCAACCCTGCGGTTTCCTTCAATGGCGTGACCTTGAGTGATGTCTTCACTCCTGTTCCTGGCATTGATCAGGGGGCAATCACGAATGTGCTCCCTGTAACGGTTGCGTTCAATGCTACGACACGCGTCTTCACGATCAATGCGTCCTTCACCGGTTCCTTCCTCTTCACCTTCCAAGCACCGATCACGGGGACAGGGAATACCACCCTTGTAGCCTCGAACACGATGACGATCACGGGCACAGGAACAGTCACGGCTCCCGGCGGCACTCTCCCGGTGCAGGTGACTCTCAACTCGATTTCTGATCCGGCGTTCGTGCGCCTCGAGGGCACTCCTCCAGTGACGCCGAGCTGTACGATCAACGCGACGAAAGGGGAGGCGATTGCCGGGGAATCCATCACGATCAACTGGACGACACAGAACGCGACCGCTGCATTCTTCCAGGGATCGAGCGTACCGCTGAGCGGCAATCAGATCGTCGTCTTCCCTGGCACGGAAACGACGTACAGTCTCACTGCGACAAATGGGCAGGTGTCTACCGTGTGCTCGGCGACCGTCGTGCTTCGCACGGATGGAGGGAATGGTGGCGGGGGTGGCGGAGGTGGAGGCGGCGGTGGCGGTAGTCGTCGCTTGAGTATCGATGTCAGTATTGAGAAGCAGGTGCGGAAGGCTTCTGGGAGCTTCGAGAACGCAGATTCCGCAGAGAGTGCTGTAGAGGTGAGTGGACAGAACATTCCTTTCCGCCTGATCGTCCGGAACCTGAACACTGCCTATGCTGTGGAGGACGTAGTGATCCGCGATGTCTTCTCCCCGCCACAGGGGGGCGGCGATATCTCTTTCACGGTCACAGGCCTGAGTGGGGCCGAGTATGATGCGGCGAAGAAGGAGTTTCGCGTGCTCAAGATCGCGAGGAATGAAACCACGCAGATTGATTTCACTCTGCGCTTCAACAGAGCGATCAACGGGGTTGCCCACAACACGGCAATTCTCGATGCATTCGATGTCGTCTTCCCCAGTCGTGTTCCCTCCTCCTATGTGAAGGGAGGCATCGGTTCTGCTGATGCGGCATACATCAAATCTGGTGAGGGTCCGGTGAGCGCGGGGATCGCGATCGATAAATCAGCGAATCTTAGGGAGGTGCGTCCTGGAGGGACGATCCTCTACACCATCATGGTGACGAATACGAGCTCTGAGACGTATACGAGACTCGTTGTCACCGATACGTTCGATGCCGCGAAGGTCACGATCACGAATGCAAGCCAGGGTGCTCTCTCCGCGGGAACGATCCGATGGACGATCGCAGAGCTTGCACCGGGTGATCGCTGGGTCGTGCGGTACTCCGCCCGTGCTGCGGGAGGTCTCGCGAATGGAACAGTCATCTCGAACACCTCTGTCATCGATGGCGAGCCGATTCACGAGATCCCTGTCGGTCGCAGGAGCGACAGTGTGCAGGTCGTTATTGTGACGGAACTCCCGAAGACGGGTATTCCGGCGGAACCTGAGGAGTGGTTCGATCCCACGGATCTCCAGAGTGGTCCACGTATCCTTGGACTTAAGTCCTCTCTCGATCCCTTTGGCGTGGGCTTCCTCTCGACAACCTTTGCTGCAGGGTGCTTCCTCACAAAGCGCCGGCGGATGGCCCTCGAGGTGGGATTTGCTGCGCTCTCGCGACTTGCATTAATTGCAGGATGATGGTGCTATAGCTACTGTACTTTTCTTGACCCGAGGCAAACATGCAGGGTACCGTGGCTCCCTTTGCCTCGTTTCTTCTCTTGCCGCCGGCTCTTCCTCATTTCCACTTGCGTTTGGATGGGGCTCAGTATCGCTTTCCCTGCCTTCGCGATCCCTGCCCGCCGTACAGGAACGCCTCTCCCTGCTGCTGCGGCTGGAACGGAAACGTGTACACAATCTGTCCGCCGCTTCACGGTCGGCCCCGGCCGACGGCCGGGGGCCACGGTCGTCCCAGTCACGCTCCGTCTGCAGGTCCTGGGGAGTGATGGGGAGTTCACGGAGGCGAGTGCGGACCGGACACGGGCGACGGTAGCTGGGAACGATGTCACGCTCCATGCGACAGTGAGCAACCTCTCGCTCTACGATGTTGGCAATGTCATTATCAAGCACACCTTCAAGCCTTCAGTTTCCGGTCCGCGTCTTCAGTCCATTGGTTCTGTCAGTGGAGGAGCTATTCTCAATGAGCGCCTCGGATCCTTCGTCATTGACCTCGTCCCGAGCGACGATGCCGTATCCTTCACGTTCCACCTCCTCCTCTCCGGGGATATCAACGGAGGACTCTCCCAGAGTCAGATTCGCTTGGAGGACTTCGAAGTCCTGGAAGCAGAGCGCCGCTTCCCGGAGCGAACACCGGAGACTCCGATCGGGAGGAGTACGCAGACTATCGAACGCATCGGCATCGGCGGAACGGACGTGGCCTGCTTTACGGGCGACGACGGCGTGACGCGCTTCCTTCCGAGCACAAGCACATCGCCTACGAGCCCACCTGCCGCCCGCCTGCCGGCAGGGCAGGGACGGGCAGGCACGACGACGAATACGAGTACGAGGAGGGAGCCGGGCCCGCCCTACCTCCTCCCTTCAGGAAGATCACTCGCAGAGCCGACAGCATCCGTCACTCCTGTCGCTTCTCTCAATGCTTTGGTCTCCCTCGAGAAGAGAGCGAGTACATCGGAGGTGCAACCGGGGGGGAGCGTGACCTATACCATTACGGTGCATAATCGTGGGACGGAGACTCTGCGTGATCTTCTTGTCGATGATCGGTTTAGCTCAATGCAACTCCGTGTTGTGGATCCGCAGGAAGGGCAAGTGCTTCCCTCTGGCATTCAATGGATCATCGCGACTCTCCCGCCGGGTGAGCAATGGGTGATGCGCTATAGGGCCGAGGTGCTCCCACACCTTCAGCCGGGGGAAGATATTCCGAGCACAACGATGCTCTCCGGAGGAGCACTCCTCGATGTGCCAACGACGAAGCGAAGTGCTTCCCTCACGGTCTCTGTCATTGGAGGAATGCCAAGGACAGGGGTGGAATTGCGGTGGATTATCCTCGCATTGCAGGTTCTTGGGGGGATCGGCATTGCGTTCCTCCTCTGCGCTCTCTCGCTTTCCTCTGCACGTTTCATGGGGCGGAAGATGGAGAGGGAAATTTGAATAAAAAATGTGTTCAATGAGAGCGCTATCATGCGCTCATGTCCGTCCCCTTCCAACATACGAATGAGAGGATTCTCTACCGGACCCGGCGGTCGATTACAGCGCTCTTTGTCAGTCTCCTCCGGGGACTCTTCCAGGGAGTGATCGGGGGAGGGATCCTTGCGCTTCTCGTAGCTGCGATGTTCTTCCTTGCCCTCGGAGAGATATCGATGTTCGTGCCTTTTGTTACGCTTCTCGTGATCGTGTTCCTCCTGTTATTTCGCTACGTCGTCCTCTGGCGCACGACGACCCTCACGATCACGACGCAGCGCATCCTCGTCCATGGGTATGATCTCCTCCTGGAGCAGGGGAAGGAGCGGAAGCGCCATCGCTCACTCTTTCATGCACTCACCCATACGCTGCGGTGGGAGACCTACCAGGAGAGTGTCTTCGAAGGGGGAGTACTTGCACATCTCGGGAATACCGGGACCCTGACGATCCGTCATGGGACTGCGGAAGCTTCGCGGAGTGTCGTTATGGATATGCTCCCGTACGCACAGGATCTCAAGCACTACCTCGATAAGATCCAGAGTCTCAAAGCCTCGCATGTGCCCGATAGCGAGCTTCCGGCATTCGTCCGGGCGCGGAAGGGGAAGAGGGATAGGGCGGTGCTCACTGAGGTATGAGAGGAGAGAGCACCCAAGATTTTCCTTGACAACCCCTCCTGGCACTCTAAAATGCCGACTGCCAGCCTTCGCAGAAGGCTGTCGGCCGAAGTCTCGCGAGAGCGAGCGAAGGCCGACTCCTTTGGAACTTCCTTCTGCTACGGCCGGCAAGCCAATTTTTCCGCTATCCATTTCCCTCGTTCCTTCCCATGTCTCAGCAACTCCCACAACTCGCCGTCCAGATTCAGCCGATCGGTGATCGCGTTGTCGTTCATCCCCTGGAGAAGGAACAGACGACGGCTTCCGGCATCGTCATCCCGGATACCGCAAGCGGCGAGAAGCCGCAGGAAGGCATCGTTCTTGCGCTCGGGAAGGGCGGTGTAGGCAAAGACTGCGCGAATCCATCGGACTTTCTCAAAGTCGGCGACCGCGTCCTCTTCGGGAAGTACGCGGGGGATGATGTGAAGCTCAAGGGCAAAGATGGGAAGGATGTCGAGGTGAAGATTCTGCACCTTGATTCAGTCCTCGGCATCATTCGGTAATTCCTAATTTCCAATTTTCAATTCCCCTTCATTTTATGCCAGCTAGACAACTCGCCTTCAGTTCTGATGCCCGTGAGCGCATCCTCAAGGGTGTCACCAAATTGACCGAAGCCGTCCGCGCGACAATGGGCCCGCACGGCCGGAATGTCCTCATTGAGAAGAAGTACGGCGGTCCCACCGTCACGAAGGATGGAGTCTCGGTCGCCAAGGAAGTGGAACTCAAAGATCCCTTCGAGAATATGGGGGCGCAGCTTGTCCGGGAGGCAGCGACAAAGACGAATGATGCGGCAGGAGACGGGACAACGACCGCAACAGTGCTCGCGCATGCGATGATGGAGGAAGGGGTGAAGCACCTGCTTCGCTCCGGTGCGAACGCGATCAGCATCAAGAATGGGATCATGAAGGCGGTGGATGCGGTTTCGAAGTATTTGGAGGAGATCAAGAAGGATGTGAGTAAGAAGGAGGAGTACGCAGCGGTCGCGACAATCTCTGCACAGGACGCGGGCATTGGTTCCGTCATCGCAGAGGTCATTGATCAGGTAGGCAAAGACGGCGTTGTGACGGTGGAAGCCGGACAGACCCTGGGTCTCGAGAAGGAGTACGTCGAGGGAATGCAGTTTGATAATGGCTACATCTCTCCGTACTTCGTGACGGATCCCGCCCGCATGGAGGCCGTCTACGAGCATGCACACATCCTCATCACCGATAGGAAGATCAGTTCCATCCAGGAGGTCCTCCCTTTGCTTGAAGCTCTTGCACAGCGGGGAAAGAAGGAACTCGTGATTGTCGCGGAGAACGTCGAGGGCGAGGCGCTTGCAACCCTCGTCGTGAATAAGCTCCGCGGCACCTTCTCCGCGCTCGCGGTGAAGGCCCCCGCCTTTGGTGATCGGAGGAAGGAGATCCTGAAGGATATCGCAGCGCTCACAGGCGGGCGCTTCATCTCTGAGGAAGTGGGACTCAAGCTCGAGAGTGCAACAATCGAGGACCTTGGAACTGCGCGCAGAGTCGTTGCAACGAAAGATGACACGCTGATCATCGATGGTGGTGGAAAGAAGAAAGATATCGAAGCACGCATCAATGAGGTCAAGGCGGCGCTCGACACAACGAAGTCAGATTTTGATAAAGAAAAACTTCAGGAGCGTCTTGCGAAACTCTCGGGCGGCGTTGCCGTGATCAAGGTAGGGGCGGCAACGGAAGTCGAGCAGAAGGAGAAGCAACACCGAGTCGAAGATGCACTCTCCGCAACCCGCGCAGCCGCGGAGGAGGGGATTGTTCCGGGTGGAGGCACGGCCTACATCCGCGCACTCTCCGTGCTTGAGAAGTTGAAAGTGGACAATGCGGATGAAGAGATCGGTGTGGAAATCGTGAAGCGTGCACTCACCGCTCCAACGCAATACATCGCATCAAACTCGGGCGCGGAAGGGAGGGTCATCGTGGAGAAGGTGAAGAATGAGTGTAAGGGTGATGTCGGATACAATGCGCAGACCGCGAAGTATGAGGACTTGGTGAAAGCCATGATCATTGACCCGAAGAAGGTGACGCGCTCGGCCCTCGAGAATGCTGCCTCCGTTGCTGCGATGTTTCTCACGCTTGAAGTCGCGATCACAGAGATTCCGGAGAGGGAGAAGATGCCTGCGGGGATGCCGGGGGGAGGGATGGATGAGGGATTCTAGGTAAAGAACGTATTGAAGGTAATGAAGGTGTAGGGGCGCCACGCTGTGGCGCCCTTGCTATACTCATCATAAATGCAGAAAGGCCTCTTCATCGTTTTCGAAGGCCCCGATGGCGCAGGTACCACAACCCATGCGCGACTCCTTGAGGAGCGTTTGCAGAGGGAGGGGAGAGGAGTCCTCTTCACCGCAGAGCCGACGGAGGGACAGTATGGGAAGAAGATTCGGGAGGCACTGAAGGGCGCCCCATCCTCCTTCGCCAAGGCTTCGGAGGACAGGCGGGGCGCCCCTACCCCCGAAGAATTGCAACAGATTTTCTGTGTTGATCGCGCAGAACATGTGGTAACGGTGATTGAGCCCGCCTTGCAAGCGGGGAAAGTGGTCGTCTGTGATCGCTACATTCCCTCGACCCTCGTCTACGGCGAAGTGAGTGGCGTTTCGCCTCAGCTCCTTCATGAGTGGAATGCGGATTTTCCTCGACCGGATCTTCTGTTCCTTCTGCTTCCCCCCTTTGAAGCAGCGTGGGAGCGCGTCCGGGTGAGGGGGGTGCGGGATGTGTTTGAGCAGGAGCAGTTTCAGCGAAAGGTATATGAGGGATACAAACGGTATGCACTTCGGTATCTGAAAGCAACAGTCATCAATACCTCGAGGAGCGAGGAGGAGAGCGCGGGGGAGATATGGGGAAACGTGGGGAAGATATTGGGCTGACGCTCTCCTCGAGCGCCGCGCTTCAGCGCGGCGTCGAGAGGCCTCTCCACTCGCCCCGCCCTTTCAAAGGAAAGGGCGAGGCTCGGTCGAGGAGAGCCCATATGTTCGAGAGCTGAGCTTCTGTTAGGATGTTTCCATGTCCGCACTCCTCCTCGACGGCCGCACTGCGGCATCGGAGCTGCTTGCTTCTCTGAAGGCGAAAGTGAAGGAGCTCGATCCGAAGCTTGTGATTGTCCAGGTGGGGGACGACCCCGCGAGTACGAGCTACATCAAGCAGAAGCTGAAGAGTTGCGAGGAGGTGGGGATGCGTCATGAGCACCGGCATCTCCCGGAGGAGACGACCTTCAAAGATCTTCTGAATCTCATCCGGGAACTCAATGCGGATGCCGATGTCACGGGCTTCATTGTGCAGATGCCGCTTCCGAAACACCTCACGAAGAATGTTCCTGAGCTCATTCGGGAGATTGAACCCAAAAAGGATGTCGATGGTTTTGGGGCGTATAACTTGGGAAAAATGTTTCTCTCGAGAGAGTTCGAACACCTCCCTCCCGCGACTCCCGCCGGAGTCATCACTCTCCTCGAACATTACAAAATTCCTATTGCGGGGAAGCATGTGGTGATTATTGGCCGGAGCAATACTGTCGGAAAGCCGCTTGCGGTGATGCTCCTCAATCGTGATGCAACGGTGACGATCTGCCATAGCCAGACGAAGAACCTTTCGGAATGTACGAAGCAAGCAGACATCCTCATTGCGGCAGTCGGAAGACCGAAGTTTGTGAAAGCGCCGATGGTGAAGAAGGGGGCGGTCGTCATCGATATCGGCATCACGAAGACTCCTGAAGGATTTGTCGGCGACATCGATTTTGAGGTGGTGAGAGAGGTGGCCTCGGCCATTACCCCCGTTCCGGGTGGGGTCGGTCCCATGACGGTTGCGAGCCTTATTAGAAACTGTGTGCGGGCGAAGGAGAGACAGAGTGAGAAAAATCTCTAAAAGAAGTATTGCTGAGAACACTAGGGTGTTAGGCTTTGACTATGGAGAATGCAGAACACTCGAAAGAGAATGATCTTTCCCCTGATGTGTTCAAGCAAAAGGGGGAAATCAATAGAGCAGCTCATGAGTGGGCTGATGTATTCAAAGTGCTTGCTGACGAAACACGTTTGAGTATGCTTCTTCTCTTTGATGGTCAAGATGTGGAACTCGCAACCTCACATATTGTTAATCAGTTTGGCTATGACCCATCGTATATCAGCTGGCATCTCATGAAGCTCAAAACTAGAGGCCTTCTCGACCTCAGAAAAAGGGGAAGGCATACGTTTTACTCGCTAACCCCCAAGGGCCAGGTTCTTTGGAAGATACTCACCAAATTAGCTCCGGCGAATGATGAGAATCCGCAGGGCTATTCTGAATTGCTTCCGAGAGAATCTTCATAAGCTCCTCTCCTGTCAGTTCTTGCATTCCCATGCAGGAAGGGTAGTATCCTTGCGTGGATATCCACTGCATGTCTTTTTCGGCTCTTCGGAATCTCCGAGGGGCGCTTATGAGCATGCGGAGCATGCAAATTCCAAATTCCAAGCACCAAATCCCAAGAAAATTCCAAATACCAAATACCAATATCCAATATTTTCACAGCACAATGATGATGGTGTTTGGAGTTTGGTTTTTGGGTTTTGTTTGGATTTTGGTGCTTGGTGCTTGGTATTTCTCTACGCAGTAGAGCTATGTGCGGAATAATCGCTGTCTCCGGCTTCCAGGACGTGATTCAAGACCTCTACGACGGTCTCATCGTTCTGCAGCACCGTGGACAGGATGCGGCGGGGATCGTGACCTACAATAGCCAGTTTCACCTCAAAAAGAGTAACGGGATGGTGCGGGATGTCTTTCATACGAAGTCCCTCGAGAGACTGAAGGGCCCGATGGGGATTGGACACGTGCGGTATCCGACAGCAGGGTGTTCCAGTGAATTTGAGGCCCAGCCGTTCTTCGTCTCGACACCTTTCGGTATCGCGCTCGCGCATAACGGTAACCTCACGAACGTGGGGGAGCTTCGGAAGGCACTTCTCGAGAAATACTACCGCCATCTCAATACGAATTCCGATTCTGAGGTTCTCCTCAACGTCTTCTCCGTTGCTCTCCAGAATCAGAGACCGCGACACCTCACCCCAGAGCATGTTTTCCGCGCGATGAAGACGGTTTTTCGCCTCTGCAAGGGGGCGTACTCCGCGGTGACGCTCATCGGCGGGCACGGCATTGTTGCTTTCCGCGATCCGCACGGCATCCGGCCGCTGCAGCTTGGGAAGCGCAAGTACGGGATGAAGGAGGAGTACATGATTGCATCCGAGAACACGGTCTTCAAAGCACTCGAGTATGAGTTCATCCGGGATATCCGCCCAGGAGAGGTCGTCTTCATCGACCGCCGGAATCGCCTTCACAGCCGTATTGTGCGGAAGGGCGAGATGAACCCCTGTCTCTTCGAATGGGTGTACCTCGCTGCACCAGACTCGACGATTGATGGGGTCAACGTCTATAAGGCACGCGTCAGGATGGGGGAAGCGCTTGCACGCCAAATCAAGAAAGCGGGGATCAAGATTGATTCTGTGATTCCCGTGCCTGATACCGGCCGTCCTGCTGCGGCGGGGCTCGCAGACAAGCTCAAGGTGCGCTATCGCGAGGGTTTCGTGAAGAATCGCTACATCGGTCGGACGTTCATCATGCCGGGACAGCCGATGCGGCAACGGAGTCTCCAGTTCAAGCTTCACCCCATCGAACTTGAGTTCAAGAAGAACAACGTCCTCATTGTCGACGATTCGATCGTGCGAGGAAATACGAGCCGGAAGATCGTGGAGATCGCCCGCAAAGCGGGAGCGAAGAAAGTCTACTTCGCAACAGCAGCTCCCCCCATCATTAGCCCTGATCCCTATGGCATCGACCTCCCGACGACCACAGAACTCATTGCTGCGGATCACTCCATTGAGCAGATCCGGAAGTACATCGGTGCCGATGGTCTCTTCTATGGCACGATCGAAGACGTCCGGTGGGCGGTGCAGCGGGGGAATGCCGCAATCAAGCACTTTAGCGAGGGCTGCTTCACTGGAAAGTACCCAACACCCGAGGTGACGCCGAAGCTTCTCCGAGAAATGGGAAGCTGCCGGAATGAAACGCGGGAGAGCTTTTCAGAGGAGCAGGAAGAAGAGGGGGGAGGAAATAGGATGATGGCTCTCGTTTAACGAAAAATTCGAAATCCGAAGCACGAAGCACGAAGCACGAAGCACGAAGCACGAAACAAGCACGAAATTCGAATGATCGAATCTCTATTGTTTCGAGTTTGGTATTTCGAATTTGTTTCGGATTTCGTGCTTCGAATTTGCTACGCTGTACCTGTGCGCATTCTCCTCATCACCATCTCCGCCCGCGGGCATGCGATTGCAGAAGCGCTCAAGCGATCACCACAGAACCCGCAGCTCATTCATGTCTGCCCTACCCGCAATCCTGGAATCCGACCCCTCGCTGAGGAGCAGGTCATTGTGGATTCCCTCATGAACTTTCCGGCAATCCTCGATATTGCGAAGCGCGTGAAACCTGATTTTGCCTTCATCGCTCCGGACGATCCAATCGGTGGGGGACTTGCGGATGCGCTGGAAGCTATTGGAATTCCGAGTGTAGCGCCCAAGAAGTCCCTCGCTCGAATTGAATCCAGTAAGGCGTTCGCGCGAGAACTTTGGAGGAAGGAGGGGATTCAAGGCGCACCGAGGTTCAAGGTGTTTCGTAAGGAGGGGGCGGTCAGCGGTCAGCGGTCAGCGGTCAGTAGCTATATTTCAGAAGAGTTGGGAGGCAGTTATGTCGTGAAATATGACGGACTTCTTGGCGGAAAAGGAGTGAAGGTGAGTGGGGAACATCTTGCAAGCATTGAAGAAGGCGTTGCCTATGCACTTGAATGCCTCGAGAAAAGCGGGCAAGTGGTGATCGAAGAGAAGCTCATCGGATGTGAATTCAGTCTCATGTCCTTCGTGAGCGGAACGCAGGTGGTCTCGATGCCAGCAGTACAGGATCACAAGCGCGCGTTTCCGGGAGATACGGGTCCGAATACCGGTGGGATGGGGAGTTACTCGGATGCGAATCATCTCCTTCCGTTCTTGCGGAAAGAAGACATCGAAGAGGCGCATGAACTGAATGTTCGGACAGCGGAAGCGCTGATGAAGGAGTGTGGAGAGCCTTATCGAGGCATCCTCTACGGGGGGTTCATGGCTACAGCCAGGGGGGTCCGCCTCATCGAATACAATGCCCGTTTTGGCGATCCAGAGGCCCTGAACGTGCTTCCGATCCTCAAAAGCGACTTTGTCTCGATATGTCAGACGATCATCTCTGGGGAGCTGAACACAAAACTTGTTCAATTTGAGGCCAAAGCGACGGTATGTAAGTACATCGTGCCGGAGGGATATCCGGAGAATAAGGATCAGAGGGGGCAGGTGGTGGAGTTTCCTTGGCTCTCTCACGGGCGCACCCTGTACCAGTCGCCTGATGGCTCCGGTACAGGGCAGGTCTACTTCGGCGACATCTCCGAAGACTCCGACGGCAGTCTCCTTCTCGGCGGCTCGCGGACCGCAGGCATCGTCGGGATAGGGGACACCATCGCCGAAGCGGAGCAGATTGCGGAAGATCTCTGCAGGCAAGTGAAAGGGCCGGTGCGGTATCGAGAGGATATTGGAACTGATGCACTCATTCGAAAGAGGGTGGAGATGATGCGGGGATTAGGTGTGTAGGTCCGTAGGGGTGTAGGGGCGTAGCGCGCTACGCCCCTACGGATATACTGGCAATTAATGCTCCTCCGTCGCGACCTCACATCGTTCCTCATCCCCTTCGTTTATTTCATTGCAGGAGCGACGACGCTCGCGGGCGTCGCGACCACGTTTTACTACAAGGAGGATTTGGGACTTACGATCCCTCAGGCACAGATTCTCGCTTCGATCTCCATCATTCCCTGGAGCATTAAGCCGCTCTATGGATTTTTGTCCGATCGTCAGCCACTCTTCGGCCTCCGAAGAAAGCCGTATCTCTTCCTCGCAGGACTGCTCGGCGCGGCCGGATATTTCTCGCTCGCAACGTGGGTGACAAGTTTTGCGGGCGCATTCGTTGCCGTGTTTCTCTCCGGACTTGGCTTCGCACTTGCGGATGTGATTGTGGATGCGATCGTTGCGGAACGAAGCCGCACCCAGGTCATTGCAGGGAGACTCCAGAGCATCTGCCGTGCTTCTCTGCTCACAGGCGCCCTCCTCGTCTCCTACCTCTCGGGCGTCCTCGTAGAATCCATCGGTCCCCGCAATGTGTTCCTTCTCACAGGAACCCTCCCGCTTCTCACCTCCCTTTTCGCGTTCTTCCTCGTAGAGGAGAAGAGCACCTCCGCATCGACTTTTGCCTTCCGTGAAACATGGCGGAAGTTTCGGGAGGCGCTTACGGCTCCACTCCTCTGGTCTGCGCTTTTCCTCTTCATCTGGCGTTCCACCCCAACGAGCGGGGGAGCCTTCAGTTACTTTCTGATTGATGAGCTTCAGTTCTCCCCTGAGTTCTTCGGGCGGCTTTCCCTCATAAGTCACGTCTCCGGCATTGCCGGCGTGCTCTTCTTCCGGAAGGTCCTCATTGCGATGTCTCTTCGGAAGCTCTTCTTCTGGATTATGGTTGCAAGCGTCGTGCTCTCACTCCCGACGCTTGGTCTTGTCTATGGCTGGTATAGGTACCTTGGCGTCAGTCCCCAATTCTTCGCTATGGCGGATACCTTGGTCTCTGGCCCCTTAAGCGAGATCGGTTTTCTCCCGCTCCTCGTTCTCGTTGCCCGTATCTGTCCGAAAGGTATTGAAGCAACCATGTTTGCTGTTCTTGCAAGTTTGATGAATATCGGCCTCGCGGTGAGCGACATGGGAGGAGCCTGGCTCTCCTTCCTCTTTGATATCCGCCAAGCGGCAGATCCTCTTGGCGCAAACTACGTGCACCTTGATAAAGTCCTCTGGATTGCCATTCTCTCAAGCTTTCTTCCACTCCCACTCCTCCGGTTCCTGCCGGAGACGAGGGTAGAGGGGGAGGAAGAGGGGACTGCTTCGGGTGAAGTCGTTCCTCTCGCTCCTTTGGAGTCGGGGAAGAGGGAGATTGCGTAGGTGGCACGGCGCTCCGCGCCGTGCAAAGTGGTTCTTCATCTTGAAGAGAGCACGCCACGGAGTGTCGTGCCACAAAAGCCAGCTTGAGCTCTTCTGTAAGCCATAATTTCCCATTTTCAGCATCCTCAAGCCCTCGCATATCTGTTCTTCACTATCAAAAACTCCGTCGCACCTTGTAAGGTGGACCATAATTTGTTTGATGTAGCCAGTACCTTGCTCTCTTCCTTCTCTACGCCTTAGCTTGCGTAGATGGGGGTTGAGATGATCACCGTCCAGGTCACTGCTGCGATGAGTAACGCATGCAGGATGGCCAGTGAGAGAGTAGGGAGAGTGTGAGGCTTCCTCACGCCCTTCATGCTAGGGGAAAATGACATGCCGGGGCATTGTAGGGACCTCCAAGTTGTTGTCTAGGAAGTAGGGGTTTTTCTGGAATGAGAGGGGAGAAAATCTCATTTTATGGCTTATGAAACGGAAGAATGAGGCATCCAAAGTGATGGAATTTTTTGAATACAAAAATTGTTCAGTCTGCGCGTTTTTCGGCTTCAGGGAGGCTAGACACTCATCGAAAGAAGTATCCCGTATACTTTGAACACAGAAAGTGAACAAGACTTCAGGCCCTCATCACCACCGCCCCCTCCTTCACTCTCTGATTCACCTTGAGGCCAATTACCTGTCCCTTTCGCGCCTGTGACACAGGCTCGTGATCCACTTGCATAGAGGTCACCTGCTGCCCGAACATTTCTGCTCCCCGCTTGAAGACGACGCTCTCCCCGACGCTTAAGGTTCCCGCCATCTTCACGATCCCGACCCCGATTTTGTCGTAGTAGTGGATGACCTTGCCGAGAGCTTTTGCCTTCGGAGCAGTCTTTTTCACACGTCCTGCCTTCCTCGTCGCCTTCATCTGCTTCATCTTCTTCACCTTCTTGACCTTCTTGACCTTCTTTACCTTCAGTACTTTCTTGACCTTTCTTTTTGCCCGGCTTTTCTTCATCTTCTTCTTTGCCATAGAGAGTGGGGGGAAGAGACGGGTATCACTCTACGCCCAAGAACATGCTTCGCAAGGACTCTCTCTTGCTTCTCACGAGAGTCTGTTTCGCTAAGAATCTGATGAGATGGCAAGGGATTGATTTATAGCGGGGTTAGGGATAGTTTTAGCCTTATATTCCCCTTCTTTTTTATGATCACCATCAATTACCTCGCAGTCCTGGTTTCTGCAGTCGCCACATTCGTGATTGGGTTTCTGTGGCACGGACCGCTCTTTGGGGCGCAGTGGATGAAATTATCGAATATCTCGGCGGCAGAAGCAGAGGCAAGTAAAGCAGCTATGGCCGGAAAAATGTGGATGTATCTGCTCCCGGCTTTTTTGCAGCAACTCGTCATGGCGTACGTGCTCGCACACTTTGTCTATGTGTGGGGCGCGAGTGATGTCATGGGTGCTCTGCAACTCGCGTTCTGGGTCTGGCTTGGTTTCATTGCCACGGTTCTCTTGAATGGAGTTCTATGGGAAAAGCGGACAGTGCCGCTCTATCTCTTCAATGTCGCATACCACTTCGTCTCACTCTCCGCGATGGCGGTCATTTTGACGATGTGGAAGTAAGGCCCGCCTTCGCTCTGCTGGCTTGCCAGCCGTAGTCGCAGCCGTCACACAATTAGAGCTTTCATAAAGGCAGAGACTACGGTGGGCAGCCTTCGCTGCGCGAAGGCTG
>CAZQCB010000003.1:0-5654 GCA_964592265.1 uncultured Candidatus Peribacteria bacterium
CCATTTTCTAGAGCCCCGCGACCATCCGCCGGAGGAATGTCCCAATGGCGTGAAAGACGCCGTCACCCGCGGAGACGCAGGTCGAGGAACCCCAGTTCGTGATCTCTCCTCCAACATAGGTTCCCGCAGAATCTCTGCACCCGGTGGAATCGCATGTCACGGCGATCGTGCTGCCATCTGCCTTCTGTGCCGCTGCAAAGTACCACTTATTGCTGGGGCAGCTTGAGGGCGACGAAGACGTGCTTCCACCGGAAGAAGGTGAGGAGTAGGAACCTCCAGAGCACCCAGCTCTGCAAGCAGCCAACTGTTCGGCGGTAGAGGTACTCATTGTGGCATCACAACTCTGCTGACAGGTCATCCCTCCCGTGCTACCGCTGCTCCATCCACTCTCACAGGACGACGGTGCGCCGAGAGAGCGGAGATCCTGATTGGCGATTGAAGGTCCGCTTTGGCTGCCTTCGTGGCAATTCATGTAATCTGCTTCACACCAGACGGACATCCCTGTTTCCTGACCGTTCTTCATGATGCGTGCATAGGGGTACTGGCAATTGTGCATCGAGGATGTGCCTCCGCCGGTGTACCCGCCGTAGCTTGAACTCGCGCCCGAGGGACAGGAAGGAATTCCAGCGCCGGGGCGCGACGTATCCGTCGGGTTTGCGTACGAGAACCACGTGGCTGCCGGACAATTCTGCGCGATGGCGGCCTTTGCCGCATCGATTTCAGCTTGCGTCACATTCGGCCCGATGCACGTTGTTTCGCTGCCGCCACTCCTCTGCCACGTCACGGTCTTCCAGTCTGTACCGGGGCAGGAACCGTATGTTCCGCTCGTACCGGTCGGCCCGTAACAGTTCTTCTCGATGCCAAGATCGACTTTCGTACTATCGACCGGGTCGCCGCTTGAGGTGCCGACACGAGGATCCGTGCCACTGGTGTTCGTATGGACAGTGAAGCCGACGGGCTGACCACTCACCTTCCACTTCGCTGCCGTATAGAAGCACCCGCTCTGACTACTGCTCGTCCCTCCACCCATACCGCCTCCGGAGCAACTTGCATTGGCCCAGCCCGTCGTGATGTCCTCACGCGGAATCGTGACCGACTGGCTGCCCTTCCATCCGGTGCAGGGACCGCTGTTTTGCGGACACCGGACTCCCGTTGCGGAACTTCCATCGCGGAGAGCCGCCGTCGCGAACGTGCATTCGCCCATGCCGCTGTACGTTCCGTATCCACCTCCCCCACCCATGGAGGCGCATGCCGTCGTATTTCCCCAAGCAATGACGTCACCTGGAGGGAAGCTGGCACTTCCCTGGCCAGCCGATCCCTGGCAGATATTCGCTGACTGGGATTCAAGGGGGCAACTCACGGAGGAGACCTGTGTCCCATTCTTCAGAGTCGCGGATGTGAAGGTGCATCCCCAGATTTGCATGCCACCCGTCATCCCTCCGCCGCCCGGCATCCCGCCTCCCATCCCTGCGCACGACACTTCATGAACATTGCTGTACCGCGGATCCGTGAGAGAGCGCGCCATGCCGCCGTCGTCACAGCTGCCGCCGCCGATGGGACAGCGGAGATAGGCTTTGCCCATTCCTCCGTTCCAGTTCGCTTCATAGCACACCATCCCGCCTCCCTGCATCCCACCACCTCCATACCATCCGCTCTCGCACGACGAGGGTGCGCCGAGGGAGAGTCCGGCATTCTCGATCGGTTCTCCCGTTTCCTGCTTTCGACAGTTCCCGTAATCCCACTCACAGAAGACCGGCCCAAGGGATTGCCCGTTCTTCGACGCACTCAGGTACGTGCAGTTCCGCATGGCGGAGCCCGGCTGCTGCCATTGCTCGCGCATGTCGTCCGTTGTCCTCCAGAGGGGATCATTTGGCCCAGGTTGGCATTCCACCGGGAACTTTCGCACTTCCGCACGGAAGCGCTCGTAGTCCATCTGCCAATTGACCTTGCTTGCCTTCTCTGCCGCTCTCCAGTATTGGTCACAATTCTGTGTATCGTATCCCATGCTCTCGGGGCAATCGAAGTCCACTCCCGCGACTTTGAGGTACGAGGGGTGAATCTGGATGCACATCTCCGCGCCCATTTCGTAGAGCATGTCATCCACTTCACCCATACCCACTCTCTTCGCCCCCGGTCGCATGCTGCAGACGGCCAATCCCGCCTGCGTGCTTGCTTCGAAGCAGCGCTCTTCCATTTCCGCTTTCTCCTGCCGCCAATTGCCACCCCCTTGGGAACCCTCGCATGCGCTCATACAGGAATGGAAGGCGTCGAGGAACATCTCCCCCTGAGCCCCAAAGAGCACGCGGGCATTCTCTCGATCGAGTGCGTCCATCACGCCCTCACACTCCGCAGACTGCTCTTCGGCAGTATCCTCGGCAAGACACTGTGCCGCTTCCGGCATGGCATCGGTTGCCTGGAAGATGCGCTCGATGTTTCCGCCGCCGCAGCGATCCTCGCAGGATCCGCTGTTGCCGCCCGGACCCCCGTGATCTTCCTCCTCCATAGGAGGCGGCCCGACGGTGGGATCGGCCATAGCCTGACCGACGATTCTGCACGCCACACTCGGCGCTGACTCCCCTCCCTCAAACATCATTCTGCAGGATTCCAAATCCCGCTTCATGGTCCTCTCGAGTTCGGAAAACACCTCTCCGACATCGCAGGTGAGTTCCTGACCAGGCGCCGGCATAGCGACAGAGATGTAGGCCAGGCACTGATCGCGGACGCCACCTTCCTTGTAGAAAGCTTCCTGCGCCCTCGCGAGCATTGCTCTCCACGCAGTAATCGTACTCTCCTCATAGCCATACTTTTCGAGTGCATCGAGGAGGCGGCCCACCCACTTCAAAGTCGCATCCATCTCCTGATTCATCATGCGGATATCGCCCATGGCACCCTCTTTCCATTCCTCCCGCCGTTCCTCCCCGATCAGGTTCCGAAGTTCCTCCGGAGCCCTGTCGTGAATGCTCTGAGCAAGTTCTTTCGCCGCGACGAAGTCGATGCCCTCGCCTTCGGCAAGACCCTTAAGCCAGGCACCGAATTGTCCCGTCGCGCTCCGGACGGCGGAGACGAAATCCTGAGGGAGTTCGTCGCTATGATTGAGGATGGTGAGGAAGAGGCCGATTGCACGGCTGAAGGTGTATGCGACTTCCTCCGGTGCAGCACCATGGACTTCTGCATCTTCTGCTCCCTCTCCCCCCGTCCTGCATGCCTCGTAGGCCTCCCGTGTCATCCCCTGCTCCGCAAGTTGCTCTTCATGGAAGGTGACAACGTCTCCCGGTCGCACGGCAATTGTGCCGTCCTCGCGCAGGTACTTGAGCGTCAGTTCATGCTGCGCATCCGCAAGTGTCGGACCGCAGGAGACCTCGTCCTCTTCTCCTGGCTCCTCCTCCTCTTCAAGGGGGGGCCCGCACCGATCGTAACAAGGAGCAACAGCACAGAAGACCTGCTGACAGATGAAATCTTCGGCGCAGTCCTCATCCGTATGGCATGCGCCCTCAGGGAGGACTGGCTTAGGCACACAGCGGCCGAGGAAGATGTCCTGAAGCACCGAAGCATCAAGGGTGGAGCGCGCACGTGGCGGGCGTTCGTGGTAGCGCTCGGTATCACACCGCCACCCCTCTTCGCACTCTGTATCATTAGCGCAGGTTCCTGCCACTTTCTCCTCCGCGAGCCCTTCGAGATTGCCGCTGAAGGAGCAGTTCTCCGTATTCGCGCTGTGATTTTTCATACACGTCTGAATTCTCTCGCGGAAGACGTCTTCCCCTTCGAGAAGGAACACGGCTTCCGTCCGTCGACGACAATCCCACTCCACTTTCCCGCAAACATCACTCACGCCTTCCTCGATCACTTCATCTTCTTTCCTGCAATCCGGAAGATCGAGCATGTCCCCTATGGAGAACACTCCGTGGGACTGCACTTTCCGGAGCCACCCCTCATCAGACACGAACCAGCTCATGAGCTTCTGATTTTTGAGATCCTGTCGCCACGTTAATGCCTCAGGGGATGGTTTGAGCGAGAGGAGAGGATGCAGACACGGCATCGAGGTAAAGTCCAGATTGCGTATTTCCTTCTGGAAATTCGCGAGCGCTGCATCGAGGATGATGGAGGGTGCACTCGATCGCGCGCCGGAACCGCCGCCGCCCCCTCCCCCTGCATCTCCGTAACTCGCGCACGTCGTTCCACGGCCGTAGGCATCGGGGTAGCCGGGGACACCGGCCGTACAACCCATGCTTCCGCCACCCGTGGACATCGTCCCACCACCACCGCCCCAGTTATCGCAGGACGATGGGCCGCCGAGTGAGAGATTCTGCGATGGATTCGTGACCCAATAATTCGTGGACACGACCGTGCAATCAAAATAGTCCGCCTTGCAGAAGACTGCTCCGCCGACGGGTCCCGGGGTCTTTCCGAGCGTATTATTGGAACTCCAGGAGGCGCCATTATAGGTACAGTTCTGCATGGAAGACGTTCCTCCCGCAGGGGAACCGGTGTAAGGAGGCGCGTATGCGGCACCACCGCATGTCGAAACGGCAGTTCCTGAAAGATCCTTCCGCGTGCATTTCCCGCCATCACATTCCTCCGAGCCCACCACCTTCGCGGCCATAGGTGAGTACAGCTCCGACTTCCAGAGGATGCACGTCTGGCTGCTCGCGCTTCCACTCATTCCCGTGCTCCCGCCGCCCATGGAATTGCATCCCTGCTCACAAGTCGCCTTCATTTGTTCGCACGTCATCCCTCCCACATAGGGGGAAGGCGCAGTGGAACATCCGCTGTAACTCGTCTGGCAAGCAGCAAGACATGCTGCAGGATCCATCATCATTCCTCCACCGTAGTAACCACCCGTAGGGGCAGTGTAGCCGGGACTGTACGAACTCGTGGTGCCGCTGCAGGATGAGTAGCACGAACTCCGGGCAGCCTCGTCCGTCATGCTCGCGCACGAGTCACAACTCGATTGCGCTCCCGAAAGAAAGCGAATGCCAATGAGCGCGATTCCCGCGATGAAGAGAGAGAGCGCAGTTGCCGAGAGGAGCAACCCGATCTCGAGTGTGCCCTTGCGAGTATCTGAACATCGGCGTGCCATAGGAAGGAAGAGGGAAGGATTTTTTGGTCTTCTCCCCATTATAGCAAAAATCCCATGACAAGGGAAGTGGGCATACTGAAGCCCAATATGAAGCACTGATGACTAAGCACTACATAATTTCCAATGTCCAAGTACCAATTTTCAATGAAGGAAGAAAATCTTTGTACCGATGTTTGAGCATTGATCATTGGATATTGGACATTGATTGAAAATTGAAAATTGAGAATTGGAAATTGTTTCGAATGTAGTGCTTCATAAAGTGGGGTTTCCCTCCCACGAATAAAAAGAGGGCAGGTCTCCCTGCCCTCTCGGTCTTGCCTATCCAGTGTTCTTTAGAATCCCGCGACTACACTCCGGAAGAGCGATCCCACTGCATCCCAGATGCTTCCATTGGAAGAGCTGGGAGTCGTCGACGTTGGAGCGGGTTCTGTATATGTCGGGGGTGGAGTGTACGGATACGGCTCACCACTCGTAGGTGGGATGTATGTCGGTGGCGTGTACGTGCCATCTGTCGGATAGGTTGGGTACGTCCCCGTTGGGTAAGTTCCGGTTGGATATGTTCCAGTGGGGTACGTCC
>CAZQCB010000003.1:5754-32511 GCA_964592265.1 uncultured Candidatus Peribacteria bacterium
CCGTTGGGTACGTTCCGGTTGGATATGTTCCAGTGGGGTATGTGCCTGTTGGGTATGTGCCAGTTGGGTACGTCCCCGTTGGGTACGTTCCGGTTGGATATGTTCCAGTGGGGTATGTGCCTGTTGGGTAGGTACCACTTGGGTACATGCCGCTTGGGTACATCGTGCCGCCATCAACTGGACACATGGGGCAGCGACTCATACAGGCTGTATCGGTTCCGCACCCATCGACACATGCCGCCTTGTCTCTCGTGCATTGATCCAGGGAATACCCCTGGTTCGGCATTCCAGGATACATCGGGCCACCCTGGTGCGTGCCGCAATCAGCAATGCACTGCTCAACGGTCTTCCCTGGAGGAGGATACTGCCTGCATCCATCCTCGCAGGTCATGCCGCCCTGGTAGGGCATACCTCCCGGATACATCGGGCCGCTCGGATAAGGCATACCACCCGGATAGGTCCCGCCTGGATACATTCCGCCCGGCATTCCTGGCATCCCTGGGTACGGCATCGGACCTGGGTGCATGTACCCATCGCCCATATTGATCCCGCACATATTGTCACAGTGTGGACACTCTTCAGCTTGGCACTGCTCGTAGCAATGCATCTGCGCTTCTCCACAAGAATTCATCGTCTCCGATTGCCATGTGCCCTGGCGCATGTCTCCTACGTTCCAGATCGGATCGTCTGCGGGCGGCTTACATTCATCAGGGAAGTATCTCAAGTGCTCCAGCATGCACATCGGATCCATCTGGCCGTATCGGTCACAATCCTCGTGCATGCCGTCCCACGGACCGCCGCAGACATCAGCGCCGTACCCTTCCTGCTCTGGACACGCTTCATCCACTCCAGGAAGAGGAATATCGGGGTGGAACTGGAGCGCCATCGGGGGGAGGAAGTTGTCGATGCAGCTAAAGTCCCCTCCTCTATCCATAGAACAACAGGAGAGCGCCGCATTCATATACATCTCCGTGAAGTGCTCGCTCTGCATGCGCTGTTGATCGCGCATATCGTAGCCTTCCTGCCTCTCTCCACCCATGCCCCGCGCACACGCATCCTGGCAGTAACTCAGCGCCTGGGAGATATCCGGACCGAGGATTTGTAGATCACAGGCATTGAAGAGCGCCTCACACTCAGGCGAGTCTGACTCTTCCTCGATACATTCGGGGGCCTGCGGTTTCACACACTCATTATCCGAACGGTCAATGAGATCCGTGATGCCGAGGCGCTGCTCACAAGCATCAAAGCAGTATTCCGGATCCATCCCTGGGCCACCAGGGCCCCCCGGCATACCACCACCATGGTCATCACCCATCATCCCAGAGGGGGGCCTACCAGCTATCATCATTGCCTCCATGACTTTTTCATTCCCATTGCTCATGTCTGCCTCTATATCCCCCCTCATGCTTTTCCCGAGAGGGTCGAAGAGTGCCTCGACATTGTCGAAACACTGTTCCATGTTTCCAGCAACACCTTCCCGAAGCTCATCGAAGAGTCGCTCACACTTGGGGAGCATTTCTTCATAGAACATCTTTATTGCGGTTTCCACAAGCCGACTCCAAAGATCGAGATCTCCGTCTGTGTATCCCACTTCTCTCAGCGCATCGATGAATTTCTTGATCCACGTCAGCATTTCCTCCACATTGCGGAGCTCGAAGCGAACCCCACCCAACGCATCCTCCACACGCTCATCACGCGTTTCCTCCTCGAACTGCACGATGAGCTCCGGCGGAAGAACGTCATGCACCTCTTCCAGAGCCTCAATCACTGCGTCAACATCCACCCCCCCTCCCTCCGCAAGGGCCTGTAACTGCCCCCCCACGACTTCGAGTCCCTCCCGCACCTCTGTACGGGCCTCTTCGGAAAGACCTTCAGCGCTACTTAAGGAGACGAGCTTCAGAACGGCATCGCTGAAGAGCGGTGCAAGTTCTGTACTCGTCTGCGCAACGATTGCATCCGCCTGCGCTTCCGGATCCTGGAGTCCCCACTTCGCATAGTCCTCTGGCGTCACTTCGTCGCCTGTCTCCTTCTCGTGCTCTACGAGAACTTCCTCCAATTGCTTGTTAAATTCCTCTAATGCCTCTTTCGGCGTCGCCTCACGTCCGAGTTCCTCCGTGAGCTCCTCCTGAACTTCCTGCAGCGTAACCGGGTGGTCTTCTGTCAGCATCTCCTCTCCGCTCACCTCCTCCTCCGGAGCAGGGTGCGCCTGGAACATGCAGGTTCCTGTATTGAGCGCACAGGAATCCGCGTCCAAGCAGGGCATGGAGGGATACAGACACACCTCCCCATTATCGCAATCTGCATCGATCACACATTGACCTTCTCCAAGAAGTTCACAGACGCCCTGCGGCCCCTCTCTTCCGAGGAGACTCGCTGCCAGACGATCTGCGCGACTGAGCGACTCTGTCCCCTCCGTGGCTTTGCAGAAGGCATCCTCCCCATTCGACCGGCAATCGTCATGGCTGCCGTAGCACGTCTGCCCCCTCCGTTCGTACGAAACATCCTCTGTGAATGCATCAAGATTAAAATCATCTATGCACGCCGGAGACGCGAGGTCGTTACGCGCAAGACACCCGAGCATGAGCTCTCCCCATGCTTCCCAATCCTCTGGAGAGTCCGCCTGTATGCGAGCAGCCTTTGTTCTCAAGTCACACTCTCCAATAGCATCCTGACACTCTTCATCAAAGTCCACTGCCGTGAGCCCCTGCTCTTCCTGCAATTGCTCAGGGTCGGGGCAGATCTCTCCTGTCGATCCGATGGTTGCATCGTACTTCTCCAAGAATTTCTTCGTCTTGTCGTACGCGATGGCGACGACAGATGGCTTGGTTGCCGGGTCCTCCTTCCATGCTATGCCCCTCGGGGTATTGGTTACCTGCCAGGGCGAACACGGAGCCACCCCCGCAGTATCGTAGACCTGCAATTCCGCGCTGAATTGCTTGTCGAAAAGGCTCTCGGGAGTATCTACATTGACCTTGGTTGGAGACGGCGTCGGCGTCGTTGTCGTTGTCGTTGGAGCCGTTGTTGTCGGGGCGGTCACGGGTGCCGTATAGCCACCATAGGAACCGCCGTCCATCGGGGGGTGATACCCTCCCATATCATGGTACTCCTGCGCTCCGGAGAGGAAGCGGATACCAACGAGAGCGAGACCCGCAATGAAGAGAGATAAAGCCGTGGTACCGAGGAGCAAGGTAAGCTCCGCTGTACCCTTACGGGAACGTGACCGTGCCATAGAGAGGGGGGTTAGGAATGTATGTGAGTTTTTTCAACTACCCATTATATCAGAATGTGCCTTATGCGTGCAAGGCCGATTTGAGGCTTACCAAAAGGGCGTCCCGGCGGGCGCCCTTCCTTCTTTCCCTATTCCTATTGTGGCGATGGCGATGTTGTCGTTCCTTCCTGTGGGTACATCTCCGGTGGATGGTATTCCGGGTACGTCATGCTGGGCGCGGAGTAGTTGCTCCCATCATAGGTACCCTCCGGTGGGTGATACTCCCCGGGATAGTAGGGATACGGACCAGACGGCGCGGAGTAGTTGGTCCCACTGGGAGGTGGGTACTGGTACCCACCCGGCGGGGGGTACGTCATGCCACCCGGTGCGGAGTAGCTGCTCCCGCCGGTCGGATAGTTCGGATAGTAAGGAGGAGGCTGCGGATATCCGGTGCCCCCCGGACTCGAGCTTTGGCCGGTTGGCCATCCTCCCGGTGGTGGGTACCCCGTTCCCTCATTCTGCTGCATCCAGGGGTCCCCGTACGGCTCATGTTCATACTCTCCTCCTTCATATCCCTCATGCTCATACGGAGACCATTGATAAGGCTCTTCGTCCCTCCACGGCATATCACCTTGTCCCTGAAAACCCTCCCCGGGCATCCACGGCATCTCGCCTTCCCCCGGAAACCCCTCCCCCTGCATCCACGGCATCCCCTCCGGAGGACCGAAGCCCTGCCCCGGTGCCCCTTCTGCAAAACAGTTCCAGGGTTCCGGACCTCTAAGGCACTCATCCACAAACCCTCCGAATTGCGTCGGATCGAAGCCCGGGCCCGGCATTCCGGGATACATTCCCTGCCCATAGCCCCCCTCCATCCCTTGGTACATCCCCTGATCCATCATCCAAGGGGGGGGAGGAGGCCCGAACTGCATTTCTTCCTCTTCGAACCACTCCTCGTCCATATAGTTGAGGTGTTTCTGCGGAACATGCTCATCCGCATACTGTCCCATCGCTTCCATCTTCGCACCGAAATCCCCTAGCCTATCCATGAGCTCCGGATTCCCTGCCTCATAGAGTTGAACAAGTTCCTCCCATTCCTGCTCGAGGTTCCCCTGGCGTTTCTCGAGCTCCGCAAGAACAGTGGGCTTCACTTCTTCCCCCGCAAGGTATTCCATTGCCTCACCCACATAGCCAAGCGTCGTCTCCATCTGCCCCATCATCGGCCCCACGTTCTGCTGCATCATCTCCATCATCTTGGGTGTGAATTCTTCCATCATCCCTGGACCCATCATTCCCGGCCCTTCTTGGTAGTCCTGAACGCCTAAGATCCCCTTCACCCCCTGAAGCACCTGCACCGCCTCCGGAACAACGCTGCCAATATCTCCTCCGGCTACAGTGACAATGAGCCTGCTTAAGGTCTGGGCTGCATCTTTCAACTCCGGATACTCGGCGACGTTCTGAATGACAAGTTGAACGGCATAGGAGAGGATTCTCGCGATGTCTCCTGTGTGGTCTTCCCTTGGTCCCTCCACATACTCCTCCGAAACGACACCAAATCCCTCGCTGCACTTCATGAAGAAGTTCTCCGCTCCCCTCTGACAAAGACCGGGGTCCATTCCCGTTTCCGCGATGCGTGCTTCGCATTCTTGCACCATCCTCTCTGCCCCTTCTTCACACCCCCAGTGATCCTCTCCCCCCTCCCTCTCTTCCTCTTCTTCTTCCAAGAATCCCTCCTTGATGCAATCGCGATTCGTCACCCTCACACACTCCTCCCAGTTCTCCTCCTGCTCACATCCCCGAAACACTGCCTCACAGTCGAGGGCAGGTTCCCCCACAGGGCTGAACCCCTCACTACGCTCCACAGAGACACAGTAACCCCAGCATACCTGCGCGCAGACCTCCTGCCCGGCACACTCGGGGTCCTGCTCACAGTGCTCACTGCCAGCAGTGCAGACTTCCTCCTCCGCGCAATCACCATCATCCCTACATTCCGGCTCCCCCGGATCGTACTGCACTACCTCAAGCGCGGCTGCCCCATCGGAGCGGCCGAAGAATCCGCCGAGGAGAAAACTGAAGCCAAGAAGCGCACATGCGAGAAATGAGAACACTGGTGAAGGGGTGCTGCGCGCGCGCATAGGGGAGTGGGGAAGGAAGTTACCTGAAATTGGCGTAATGGTACTCCATCTCCTTCCGTGGAGAGAAAACTACTCTGCGAGACTCTAAAAATTTTGCAAGGGAAAATGTTGGTGCGCGCACTCACAGAATCACACCCCTTTCCTCTACACTTGGCTTCGACCATTCATTTCACCACCACCACTATGAGAAACGCCCGTCAACTTCTCAGTCTCGCTCTCGTCGGTTCTCTACTCCTCAGTGCAAGTCCCGCACTGGCATTCATTGACACCGAAGGCCTCACCGAAAGTCTCGAGAGTATTGAGAAGGGGCTCTCCGATCCCACGGGGTTGAATTCGCTTGTGGAGGAGTTGGAGGATGCTGCGCAGGGTGCCGCAGACGCCTACCTCCAGGTGACGATCAGTGGAGAAGCGACGACGATGTGGGATGTGAAGAAGGTGGACTGGTTCTACCCCCATGTCCTCGCGCTCGCGGAACTCGGCATTGTCTCGGGGTACAAAGGAGCGGACGGGAAGCCGACTGGAAAGTACGGGCCGGGTGACAATGTGACGCGTGAGCAGGCGCTGAAGATTGCGCTGAACTCCGCTGGCGTCGTCACGGCAAATTGCACAGGCGAACCCGCGAGTACGAAAGTCTCCGACTGGGCGAAACCCTTCGCAGTCTGCGCTGCCTCCATGAACTTCGGCATCAAGGCGGGAACCGATCTCAAAGCCCCCGCAACCCGCGCGGAAGTCCTCCACTACCTCGTCATGGCGTTCCAGGCAGAGGTTCCGGACGGCACTCCGCCCTTCGATGACTCGAAGAGTCACATGTACAAGAACGACATCGCCTTCGCCTACGCGCTCGGCATCGTCTCTGGGGACAAGAATGCCGATGGCTCGCTCAAAGGCACCTTCCGCCCCGATGCGAATGTGAACCGTGCGGAGGCGGCGAAGATCGCGAAGCTCTCCATTGAACTCTTGTAGGTGTTAGGTTCTAGGTTTTAGGTTTTAGGCACTTGGGAAAGTGCAGAGTTATCATTGGTGCCAAGTGTTGTCACCATTGTATTGAGCATTTTCATGACTTCGATCAGGAGATTTTCTACTCTGCCAGTCTCTAATTCTCTCCCAAAAGGTAAACGCTTTACAATTTCCAATTGCGTCTGCAATTCCGCTGCAGAGCTCCGAGCAATAATCAAGAACTGACGATAGTCTTTACGAGTTCCTCGTGTTCTACCCTCAGCAATATTTGACGGAATGGAAACCGCAGAACGGCGCATCTGCGAAGCAAGTCCATACACTTCTGTTTTCGGGAATTGTTCAGTCAGTTTGTACACTTCCACAACCAAATCCATGGATTTTTGCCACACTACAAGATCCCTATGTGTGTTCACGGGTGTTGTTCCTGTTTGGTGCATAGGAGACGTAGTCTAACACCTAAAACCTAGCACCTAAAACCTCTACAATAAGCTCCATGGATAAGAAACAGGCTCATTCACGCATCCTCTCTCTCAGGGCAGAGATTCTTCAGAGGAATTTCGAATATTTCGTGCTCAACAAACCTGGAGTCAGTGAAGCCGTGCGCGATAGTTTGAAGAAGGAGCTCATCAAGTTAGAAGAGCGGTTCCCGGACCTCATCACTCCCGATTCCCCGACGCAGCGCGTCGGTGCGCCGCTCGATGGGAGACTGCCGAAAGTTGCACACCTCACTCCGAAGGAATCCCTCTCGGATGCCTTCTCCCTCGAAGAACTGAAGGATTGGGAGGAGCAGATGCAGCGCGCACTGGATAAACCAGGGAAACACTTTGAGTGCGTCGCGGAATTGAAAATTGATGGACTCAATATCACATTGGTGTACGAGCGGGAAGCGGGAAGCGGGAAGCGGGAAGCCTCGTACCAGATACGAAGAGCACTTACGAGAGGGAATGGCATCCAAGGAGAAGATGTGACGCACGCGATTCGCACGATCGAGTCGGTACCGATGCAACTGCGTGCTCCGCCCTCCGCACTCCCTCGTTTCATCGAAATCGGCGGCGAAGTCTATATGGAGAAAGCTTCCCTAAAGAAACTGAATGACGATCTCCCCGAAGACGAGCAGTTCGCAAATCCGAGGAACGCTGCTGCAGGCACGGTGCGGCAACTCGATCCCCGCGTTGCCGCCTCACGCGATCTCCAGATCTTTTGCTATAGCCTGAACCGCGACTTTATCCAAAGCGCGGAACTCCAGACGCAGGAGGAGGTCCTGGAAACAATCGCCGCACTTGGCCTTCCCGTCTGCAGGGAATACCGTACCGTAAAGAGCATGGAAGAGGCGGCAAAGCTTCTCCAAACATGGGAGAAGAAGCGCGAGAAACTTTCATACGAGATTGATGGCATCGTGCTCAAGGCGAATGACTTGTCGCTCCAGCGCGACCTCGGTTCCACCGCGAAAGCACCGCGCTGGGCGAGAGCGTTCAAGTTCAAAGCCTCACAGGGAACAGCGCAAATCCTCGACATTGAACTCCAGGTCGGGCGCACAGGTGCAATCACTCCCGTCGCGCTGCTCACTCCGGTGCAGCTTGCCGGGACGACCGTGACACGGGCAACACTCCACAATGAGGACGAAATACAAAGGCTCGATGTCCGCATCAGCGATACCGTCATCGTCCAGAAAGCAGGCGACATCATTCCGGAAGTCGTGGAGGTCCTTCCGAAACTCCGGAAGAAAAAAGTGAAGCCTTTCCACTTCCCGAAGAAGTGCCCGAGCTGCGGGAAGCCGCTTTCGAGGCCGGAAGGGGAAGTGGTGTACCGCTGCACCAATCCGAAGTGCAGCGGCGTGCGCCAAGAACGCATCGAGCACCTCACGTCGCGTTACGCGCTGAATATCGAGGGGTTGGGGAAGGAAACGATCGAAGCGCTGCTCGCACAGGGGCTCATCAGCGATCCCGCCGACATCTTCTTTCTCTCCGAGATAGATCTCAGCAAGCTCCCGCTCTTTAAAGAGAAGAAAGTGGAGAATATTCTTCGCGGCATCGACCGCGCCCGCACCATTCCCTTAGACCGCTTCCTCTTCGCCCTTGGCATCCGCCACATTGGCAGAGAAACTGCGGAGATCCTGGCGCGGAGGATCCCCTGGAAGACAAAAAAACTTTCGAAAGCGGAGAAAGGGATGGCAACGAATGCACAACCCACCCTCTTCGGTGAGATGGAAACTGTCATGCTGAGCGGAGGCCGCAGGCCGAAGACGAAGCACGAAACAAGGGCTATCGAAGCTCTACGGCTTTCCGATTTTCTCAAAACCCTCCAGTCTCAGTCTCAGGAAGATTTGGAAGCCATCGACGGCATCGGAAACGTCGTCGCTGCATCTCTCAAAGAGTGGATTGCTGATCCGGACAACCGCGCACTCATTCATAAGTTCGAGAATGGTGGCGTCGTCTGCCTGCTTCCCAAAGGTTCCACGGTGAAGCAAATTTTCACGGGGAAAACCTTCGTCCTCACTGGCACTCTCCCGACTCTTTCCCGTGAGCAGGCAAAATCTCTTATAAAGGAGAGAGGAGGGAAAGTGAGTTCCTCCGTCAGTAAAAAAACGGACTTCGTGCTCGCAGGGAGCGAGCCTGGGAGTAAGCTTGAGGAAGCCAAAAAATTGGGGGTGAAGACTATTGACGAAGAGAGTTTTAGTCGTATGATGACCATGTGACTACCCGGGAAATCCAACCAACGAGTGAGGAAAGGGCAGCAGATTTACCTCTTCGGCTTCGGCAATTTGATCAGTACGTTCTTCACTTCAAAAAAAACGGTGTGTCAGAGGCAACCCTTCATGAACGCATCCATCAGCAGTATGGGGGACAAAAAGAGAATTCCATCCCCGTCACGCCTCCTCCGGTCGACCAGAAGCAAACATCCTCACGGTGGAGCCTCCTTGGTCTCTTCCAGAAGAGAAAGAGAGAGGGCACTCCCGTTCCTCCGAAAGCAGAAACGCCGCTTACTCGCAACACCTCTTCACCCCCCAATGTGCAACCGGAAACCCCGAAGGTAGAGATTCCCCAGGAGGAAGAAAAAAAAGTACCACTCTCTGCACAAATGACCCCCGAGAGTATGGATGAATGGTTCAAAAGGCATGCGGTCTAAGAACCAATTGAAGCCTGGTCTTTCGCAAGGTCTGGCCTCTTCTTCGTGAGCGAAGAAGGACATTCTCTCTGAAATACACATATGCTGCACTGCCGCTTCCGCGCCGTACACACGGCTCTGCCGTGACTGATGAGAAGCGTCGTCACTCTCCCCCATTCCTTTCGCGGTGACTCTTTCATGAGATCATCGGACACGTTGTCCGGGTTTTTCTGCTTCGTGAGTCCGAGACGTCGTGCGACGCGAAGCACGTGCGTATCCACGGCGATACTTTCGTTCTTTCCGAATGCGACGGAGAGGATGATCGAGGCCGTCTTCCTCCCAACCCCCGGAAGTGCAGTGAGCTCCTCCATTGTCTCGGGAACCTTCCCCCCATGTTTCTCAAGAAGAATGTGAGAAAGCTCCTGAACGAATCGCGCCTTATTCCGATACGTGCCGCACGAGTGAATATCCCGCTCCAGCTCCGCGCGGGAAACTCGAACGTACTCCTCGGGCTTTCGATATTTTTGAAAGAGGGCTTTCGACACTTCATTCACCCGCTTATCCGTGCACTGCGCCGAGAGAAGCGTGACAATGAGAAGGTCGAAGGGTGTGCGGAAATGGAGGAACGTCTTTGGGGGATCATAGAGTTTCGAGAGTTCCCGAAGAACCGTGGTGAGAGGAATCGGCTTTGCCACTCTTCAAAGTATACACACCCCCTCTTGCCCCCGCCCCCGTCCTTGCCCTTGCCCTTGCCCTTGCCCTCGACCCCCTCTGATAGGAGATACCCTTGAATGTGCCCATTCACCTATTAATAGGTGAATGGACTTCTTCACGGAAAACTTCTACGGTCATTCCATGGGAAAAGTGGATTACCGGTCTCTCACGACTGAAGAACGAAAGGCTCTCGAGAGGGAGCTCTTTGGGCTCCTGCAACATCTCGGGCTGCGCAAAGAAGGCACTCTCTTTGTAGCAGATCTTCTCACGAAGAGTGAAATCACGATGCTCAGCCGGAGAATTCAAATTGCGAAGCGGCTCCTCGCAGGAGTCTCTCTCCGAGAGATCATGGAGAAACTCCACGTGAGTCCCGATACTATTCGACGGGTTGATATGTGGCTCGAGGAAAAGTTCGTAGCATATCGCACCATTCTCCCGCCGCTCCTCGAGGAGCAGGCAAAGGGAAAGGCAGAGAAGAAGAGAAGAAGATACCGTATCCCCCTCGACCCCTATTCCTTCCGAGGTTTACGAAAACGCTATCCCGCACACGCCGTGCTCCTCAATTGTCTTCTGGGAGATCCGCAAATGTACGAGGAAGAGTAGACCTTCAAAGAAACCTCAAAATCGGGTATACTGGAAGGGAAAGACATGAAGGCCTGGAAACAGCAACTTGCCCGTAAGAAGACCGTTGTTTCCCGCATGAGAGGGACACACATTGCATACGTTGGAGCTCTCCTCGCGCTCCTCAGTATTGGGGGAGCGTGGTCGGCAACCGTCGTGCGGCACGCGGAACCTGCGAAGGCGCAGGATTTGACGCTCCCGACCGTCGCCGCGATCCGGACAGCTATCCAGGACGGTCTCCCCCTCGCAACGAAGTGGGATGCCCACGGTACGGGTTTCAGTCCCGACCACCAGGTGAATGTACTCATCCCCCGTGGCGAGTACATCCTCCCGGGGTTCAAGATGCCTTCCTCCGTCAACGGACCTCCGAACCCCACGAAGGACAGCTGGACGATCAACCAGCCCTATTTCGAAGCACCAATGCAGTTTGTTGCACAGAACAATCTTCCCTTCGCGCTCATACTCGGGAACCTCGCAGACCCACTCATCTGGGAGGATCAGTGGTTCACCCTTCCCGCAGGACAGAATCCCAATGTGGAGAATCCAGACAGCACCTTCAAAAGGGAACTCTCCCCCTGTGGGGCAATAGGTCCATGGTACGACTTGGGTCTCCGCACAGGCCAGGATCGGATCTTCACCGAACTCCAGAGAATCAATCCCCATCCACCCGCAAATGGCCTCTTCTTCGTTTCCAATAATGAAGAGCAGAGAATCAAAGCCAAGTTCATCGAGCAAAAGCTCGACGGGAACTGCAACAGAATTCACGGCGATCAGCTCCTCGATCCTGTCTATGCAGCGCAGGTCGTGGTCGATGGATGGAACGCGCGCTACGGTGAGCTCGTGCGGGGCATGAAGGATGCTCTTTCAAATACCAACTGGAGGCAGAATGTACGCTTCCTCGCATACTCGGGGCTTGTTCCCGATGGTATCTTTCTCGCCAACAAGAATAGTCCGGCTCCCACACTCAAAGCGACCAGTTTCCTCGGAGAGGAATTACCGACCGTCTACAATCCCAGTTTTCGTGGTGATTACTGGGACGACTGGAGCGCCAAGAACGACTACACGGCGTTCTCGGAGAAAACCGAAGGGAACTTCGTCCACCTCTCGGTGAATGAAATCCTGAAAGTTCGCCCGAATATGTACCGCGAGACGAGTGTTTGGGATGGGGCAGATGGGACTATTGCACGTATCGCCAAGCTCACCCCTCCACAGGAGTATTCCGCCGAACGCTACCAGGGAACCGCCCAGTACAGTTTGTGGCTGCATCACCCACACTCCGTCCGGGAATTCCGTAACTACAACACACCGCTCGAGCCCAAATGGGAGGACCTGTATCAGGCCATCCTCAATGCGGTGAAGAATGTGCACAACAATACGACTCTCCGGAGATTTTGGCAGCAGGGCACACTCGTCCCAAGCAATATCCCCTTCGCGTTCTTCCAGTACGGCATGAGTCCTGACTTCGCGAATGTACCGCATTGGTTCAATCTTCAAGCGAACGTGAACCCCCCCGAATCCACATGGGTGCATAGCACCGTCATCCGTGTCTGGTCGCTCGCCTACAGAATTGGCTCGGAGTACCTCCTGTATGCTTCCGCACCCCAAGGGATCGAACGCAACGTCACGATCACGATCCCCGGCCATGGGCCGGTGACCGTTGACATAGAGCGAGGAGGGTCTTTCTACCATATTCAGCCTGACGGTTCGATGAGTCCCGTCTCCATTACGAAGGCCTCCAACCGTATCATCCGCGTCAACCCTGCTAACCCACAGAACGTCACGGCAACAGCGATCTCGAGTTCCGAGATCACTCTGAACTGGGAGGATGGCTCCCCACGGTGGACGCAAGGGTTCCGCATTGAGCGGGCACCTGCAGGCACAAACGCTGTGTTCACGCTCCTTGCAAGCGTTTCGGCAACCACTCTGACCTACACGGACCAGAACCTCCAACCCAGTACGAAGTACCAGTACCGGATCCGTGCGGAGAATGTGGACGTGTTCTCCGAGTACGTAACAACCAGTGCCACCACCTTAAGCAGCGGCGGTACGTCTCCCCCATCAACAGTGGAAGTCTGCGTGCAGACGCTCCTTGGACATAGGACACGCCACTCGCGAGATCAGAGCATCAGTGGAACCGTGCGAGTGGTGGAGAAAGTTCCAGCCACCACCGCAATCAATACGACCGTGCAGAGCGATGCGGCAGGGAAATTCCACATCACGAATTCCACCCTCGTTTCTGCTGTGAAGAATGATTCGACGACGCTCTACGACATCTTCGTGAAGCCCGAAGGGCATCTGGAAGTGAAGGTGACGGATGCAAAAGGTTTGCGGGGAATCTGTCCGCAGACGCCTGTCCCAGGTGTGGGAGATTGGGATGGGGACGCAAGCGTTGAGCTTGGAGAAGTTATTCAGACAGTCCAGAACTTCATCGGAGTGACGAATGCACTCATTGAGAGGGTCTTCCTCGCGAGAGCAGCTCTCAGCGACATCATCGATGTCATCCGCACGTTTCTGACACAACCCGGTGGCTCTCCTCCGCCCCCACCCCCTCCGCCTCCCCCTCCCAGCTCAAGCACCAAGGTTCCCCTGATGGACATGAGTGCTGGGGCAACATACCTCGGCTTCGCGGGCGGCCTCTACCCGGGAGGGAACGCCCTGCCTACTGCCCACGCAGCGGAAGGAGCGAGGCGAGCTTCGGCAATGCAGCCACGTGATGTGAACGGCAATCCGAGCCCGAGTGGCAAAATTGTTCTTCTCTCGATCGGGATGTCGAATACGACGGGAGAGTTCTGTACGCGCCCGGATGGCAACATCTGTGACCCGGAATCCTTCAAGGCGAAGGCGGAAGCGGATGCCCGGGTGAACCATACGACACTCGCAATTGTCAACGGCGCAAAAGGGGGGCAGACAGCAACGACGTGGGATTCCCCCCTAGACAGCAATTACGACAGGATCCGGGACAGTGAACTCGCGACACTCGGCCTCACGGAGAAACAGGTGCAGGTCGCATGGGTGAAAGTGGCGAATGCCCTCCCCGGTGTCTCCCTCCCCTCCTCTTCCGCAGATGCCTACGCACTGGAGACTTCTCTCGGGGGTATCCTGCGCGCACTGAAAGTCCGCTACCCGAATTTGCAACAGGTCTTCATCACGAGCCGCATCTATGCAGGGTACGCGACGAGCACCCTCAACCCCGAGCCCTATGCCTACGAGTACGGCTTCAGCGTGAAATGGATCGTCCAAGCGCAAATTGATCAGATGACGCAAGGGGGAACGATCGTGGACACACGCGCAGGCGACTTAAACTATGCAGCCGGCAAAGCCCCCTGGATCGCCTGGGGGCCATACCTCTGGGCAGATGGGCCAAATCCTCGCTCCGATGGGCTCACGTGGGTCCTTTCCGACTTTGCGGGCGACGGGACACATCCATCGTCTCCCCAAGGCGAAGGAAAAGTCGCAGATATGCTCCTCAAATTCTTCATCGCTGATCCGCGCACTCCCTGGTTCAGGGCGTCGGGGCAGTAGGATAATTCATGGGAGGGAAACCTATAGGTTTCCCTCCCATGAACCCACCCTTCCAAGAAGATGCGCTTAAGCGTGGGGCCCACGAGACCCACGCTACGCGCCTTTTTATAACAAGCTTTCTCAAGAGGAAAGGAGGATGCGTTACAATGCTCACAATGCCGTGGCCTGGCAGATTCCCTGACCGATCTTTCCCCGTTATGCATGCCGTGGTGGCGGAATTGGTAGACGCGCTAGCTTGAGGGGCTAGTATCCGCAAGGATGTGGAGGTTCGAGTCCTCTCCACGGCACCATTCGACTCGCTTCTCGTGATGCGAGAAGCTCGCTCATGGTAAACCACGAGAAGTACTTACACGGCGAGTCGAATGACTCTGAGCGAACGAAGCGCAGCGAAGTGAGTCGAAGAGCCCAACAGCAAGAATATGGAGAGGACGAGAAGTTTTCCTTCATGAGCGGTATGATGAAGACATGGCCATTGCTCGGAACACGCTTGGAGAGCATCTCGCGAAGATGTTGAAGGGAGGAGTCATCATGGATGTGATGAGCGTGGAACAGGCAAAGATCGCGGAGCAGGCGGGCGCCACCGCTGTCATGGCGCTTGAGCGACTTCCTGCGGACATTCGGGCACAGGGAGGTGTCGCTCGGATGAGCGATCCTCTGCTCATTCGCCAAATACAGGAAGCTGTCTCCATCCCCGTCATGGCGAAAGTGCGCATCGGACACACCGCTGAGGCGCGTATCCTGGAAGCATTGGAAGTGGACTTCGTGGACGAGAGCGAGGTGCTCACCCCTGCTGACCCCTTCGATCATATTGATAAAACCTCATTCAAGGTGCCGTTTGTCTGCGGAGCAACATCCCTCGGGGAGGCTCTGCGGCGCATCCACGAGGGAGCTTCCATGATCCGCACGAAGGGCGAAGCGGGAACAGGAAATGTCATTGAGGCTGTGCGCCATCTCAAGCTCATTCAAAAGGAGATTGCAGCTCTACAGGAGATGGATACCACTGCTCTCCAGTCCTATGCAGAGAAAGAGCGTTGCCCGGTAGAACTTGTGATGGAAGTTCAAAGAGCACAAAGGCTGCCTTTGGTGACATTCGTGGCAGGTGGCCTTGCAACTCCCGCTGATGCAGCTTTGCTCATGGAGCTTGGTGCGGAAGGAGTCTTTGTCGGATCGGGAATCTTCAAGTCAAGTGATCCGCGACTCGTAGCTGCCGCCATCGTTCAGGCAACAACACACTACAAGGACGCTCAGATCCTCGCGAAAGTGTCTGAAGGATTGGGAGAGCCTATGCGAGGACAGGATATCGCGAAGCTCGAAGTCATGATGCAACAGAGAGGATGGTAAGAAACCCGCCCACCGTCGGCGTTCTTGCGCTCCAGGGGGACTTCGCAGAGCATGTTCGTGTTCTCACGGAGATAGGAGTTGCAACGAGGGAGGTACGCAATCTTGATGATCTCAAGACTGTGGACGCCTTGATCATCCCTGGTGGAGAGAGCACGGTGATGAACTCCCTCCTGACAAAAGCGATGAGAGAGGAGATAGGCAGGCGTCATACAAACGGCATACTGCCGATCTATGGGACATGCGCAGGCGCGATTCTGCTCGCAAAGGAAGTGACGGGGAAGAACCCACCGCAAACTCTCAAACTCATGGATATTGGAGTTGAGCGCAACGCGTACGGGACACAACTGCAGAGTTTCCAAGCATCTCTTGATCTGAAAGAGGAGGCGGAACGACTTCTTGCCACCTTTATCCGCTCCCCCAAAATCACACGCGTAGGGAACGATGCAGAGGTTCTTGCTTCCTACAGGGGCGATCCAGTGCTCGTGAGACAAGGGTCACTCCTCGCTGGAACATTTCATCCGGAAGTGGAGGGAGAGCAACGGGTGCACACACTGTTCCTCCGCTTGCTATAGGTCCCAGAACGCCCACCTCCTACTCAAATATAGTGATGACTGCACTGCTCGGCGTGCCGATCGTCGCCCCGCCCGTCGGATTGCTGATCGAGAGATTCACGGTCTCCTCAGGATCAGGAGCGGTATCGGTGAGGAGAGGAACCTTGAACGCTTTCTTCGATTCTCCCGGCAGGAACGTGAGCGTGCCGGAGGTCGTAGTGTAGTCGGTCCCCCAGGCTGCCGTGCCATTGCTCGTCGCGTACTGGACATCCGAGGATCCGACAGTCCCCCCCACACGCTGGATGATGACGACTGCATTCCCATCATCCTCTGACACCTCAAAGGAGGTTTGTGTAAATTTGTAGGATCCTGCTCCAAATGTCGCAACTTCGTTATCGGCAATGGTGAGCGGAGCGGTGGAAGGAGTCCCGAGAGGCACACCGCCCGTCGGGGCACTGAGCGTGAGGTTCGCGATTTTATTCCCATCCACACTATTCTCGTCCGTGAGGGTTACGGTGAAGGTCTTGCTCGTTTCGCCGCTTAAGAAGTTCAGGGTCCCGCTCGCAGCTGCATAGTCCGTTCCCGCTTTGGCAGTCCCATCGCTTACCGCATAGTTCACGGATACTCCTCCCGAGGTGGAACCGAGGCGGTTCACCGTGATCGTGACGCTCCCTCCGTTCTCTGCCGCTTCATACGCATAGGCACTGAAGACGAAGGCATTCGTGGAGGAAGAGACGGGCAGAGAGGAAGAGGACGATGAGGAAGATGAGGAGGATGCAGCTTCATCATCGATGATCGTGAGCGTCGCGATGCTGGGCGTGCCAAGCGTGACACCGCCCAGAGGGGAACTCAGTGCGAGATTCACGGTTTCATTCCCTTCTGCGGCAGCATCGTCCTGGATGGTCACCGTGAAGGTTTTGCTCGTCTCTCCATCGGCGAAACTGAGGACCCCTCCACCCCATGTGTAATCTTGACCATTGGTTGCCGTCCCTCCGGAAAGTCCGTAGGCAACGGACACCGATCCTCTGTCCCCTCCTGTCCGCACGACACTGATCGTGATGCTCGCGACATTCTCCCGCACGCTAAACGTTCCAATCGTGAAGCGCACGGACCCCGCGGTAGTCGTACTCACGGAGGAAGAGGAGGAGGGAGAAGGCGAGGGCGAGGGTGAAGGAACACTCACCCCACTCAGCTCATCACGGAGACGCTTGAGCATGACCGCGAGTTCCGCACGGGAAACGAGCTTCCCCGGACCATACGTCCCATCAGGGTATCCTTTGATGATTCCCACATCGTAGAGCTCCCCCACTGCTTGGTCGTAGTACGATCCAGGCACCACATCCGGAAAGTGGGTGGAGCCACCGGAAACTGCGAAGAGCTCTGCTCCCGTGAGCCCGAGGAAGAGTCCGAGGACAAGAAAGAGAGCGGCAGAGAGGGGAAGAAGGCGACGAGGTACCATAGGCGTAGAGGGTGAAAAGGACCCCTGTAGTCTGAATCCTCTCCTCAGAAAAATGCAAATAGAATTTTTCTAAAGGCACAGAAGTGCAAGAATATGCCCATGATCCTGCAAGGTTCCCCCTCCTCTCCCCTCCCCCCTCTCCCTCCGGAGACGCGCATTGCGATCGTGCGATCGTCGTACTACCCCGAACTCCTCTCCTCGATGGAGGAGACTGCAAGAACAACGCTCCAGGAGGGCGGCATCGCCGCGGAGAATATGCGCACAGTCCGCTCCCCCGGTTCATTCGAAATCCCCCTCGTGTGCAAGACCATCGCTGCTTCAGGAGAAGCGGATGGCATCCTTGCACTCGGTGTGATCGTGCAGGGAGAAACACACCATGCCGCGGAGATCGCGCGCGCCTGCACGGATGGCCTCCTGCACGTGCAACTCACCTACGGAATCCCCATTGCTCACGGCGTGCTCTATGTGGATACCCTGCAGCATGCGAAAGATCGCTGCCTGGGGCGCGGCAATAAGGGAATGGAGACGGCGCGATCACTCCTCCAGATGATGGGTATTCTGCGAACAATCACAACGTCACAATGAGAGAGATATGCAAGGCGTTTGCCTTCGGGCCTAAGCGAAGCGTAAGATAGGCTTTCGTACCATGAAGAGCATTGTCGCGATCCTCTCCCTCCTCCTTATTCCACTTTCGGTTGCGCTCGCGACCTCTTTCTCCGATGTGCCTGCGACCTATCCTTATGCGCTCTCCATCGCAGAGCTCAACAAAAAAGGAGTGATCCTGGGGGATAAGAACCCCGATGGAACGAAGGAAACGACGACGTTCCGTCCCTATGACTCTCTCAATCGTGCAGAAATCCTCACCTTGCTCTACAGAGCATCGGGGAGAACCCCGCGAGCTGTTTTGAGCGCCTGTTTTCCGGATGTCCCTCTCGACGCATGGTTCAGCAGCGTGATCTGCACGGCCTTGCGCGATGGCTTCGTGCAGGGATATCCGGACGGAAATTTCCGCCCGGAGAAAACAGTCGTCCGGGTCGAAGCGATGAAAATGGTTCTCCGCGTTCTTGGGTTTACAGTCCCCGAACTTTCGCAGGAGGATCGCCTGAGTCTCGATCTCCTCGGCGTCACGCATAGTTCCTGGTACGCCCCTTACCTCCACCGGGCGATTACGCTACAGCTTGTCCCGGAGGATCTCATGAAGAACAATGAGTTCATTCCCGATAAGGAGCTCCTGCGCGGCGAAGCGGCCGAGATGATCTATCGGGCACTCAGTACCAACGATCTCCTCCCGAGTGAAGATGTCCCACAGGAAGATTCCATGAGCGGAGAAATCACCCCCACGGGAGCAACGCTCGTCGCCTTCCCCCTCCATCGTACAGGAGCAACCGGCGCACGCGGGGCCGCCTCCTTTGCGTTCGACCTCGATGCGGCTGGCACGATCCTCGTCGAGTCCGCCAATCTCTCGAATGCCGGAGGCAGCATCTCCTGCTACCTCTACCTGCTCGGAGAGTCAGGCTTCTCCAGTGAGTTCTTCATCGGGTACGAGGAGGGCAATGCCTGCTTCATCCGGGCAGCTCTGAGAGTAGGCCGCTACCAGCTGGAGGTGCGCACCCCGAATGAAGGGGAGGAGTTCTCCCTTGATGCCGAGCCTTCCTCCGGCGATGGGAACGACGGGTTCGTGGAGGCTACCTCCTTACGCGTCGGTTACCCACGAGCAGGAGCTCTCCCCGCGCATGATTACGAGGATTGGTTCCGCTTTACCATGATTGAAGCGGCAGATCGGAAAGTGGATCTCTCCTCCAGTGCCCATCTTTCCTGCACTGTCTTCCCGGGAGCGGACGTGGATCTCTTCGGAGAGGAAGGTCCTGCGTGTGATTCCACGTACTCCTATCCACCGGGAACGTACTACGTTTCCGTGAAGCGCTCTCCACCGGCGGGGAATTCCTTGTCGTATACAATTGAATTACGGTGATGGTGGGGCTGGAAAGTGTGAATGTGTGAAAGTACCTTCACACCTTCTCAACCTTCCACACCTTCTATATAATGCGTTCTCCATGCCCTTCTCCCCCATCCCCCAGGCGCTCGATGCTCTCCGCGAGGGGAAGATGATCATCGTCGTGGACGATGAGGACCGGGAAAATGAAGGGGACCTCGTGCTCGCAGCGGAGCATGTGACACACGAGAAGATGGCGTTCGTCATTCGGCATACAGGTGGCGTTGTCTGTCTTGCCCTGAGTAACGCGATTGCGGATCAGCTTGATCTCCCACCGATGGTCGCGCGCAACACCTCAATGCGTGGCACCCCCTTCACCGTGAGCATCGAGGCTTCCGAGGGAATCGCAACGGGCATCTCCGCAGCAGACAGAACACAGACCATCCTTGCCGCGATCAGCCACACTGCCCGCCCCGATGACCTCCGACGCCCGGGCCACGTGTTCCCCCTCCGCTCCCAAGATGGTGGCGTACTGGAGCGTGCGGGACATACGGAGGCTTCGGTCGACCTCTGCAGACTTGCAGGCGTACGGCAGGGAGCCGTCATTAGTGAACTCATGCACGATGATGGAACGATGATGCGCTTGCCTGCGATTCTCAGATTTGCCCAGGAACATGAGCTTGCAGTCGTCTCCATTGCCGATCTCATCGCCTACCGTCGCCTCCACGAGACCTTCGTACGACTGGAAGCAGAGTCCAACCTCGAGACAGAAACGGGAACATGGCGCATGCGGGTGTATGAGGACACGCTGCACGGAGAGGAGCACGTCGCTCTGGTGAAAGGAACCCTCTCTCCCCTGAAACCCGCTCTCGTGCGTGCACATTCCGAATGTCTCACCGGCGATGCCTTCGGTTCCCTGCACTGTGATTGCGGAGCTCAGCTGCAAAGTGCCATGGAGCAAATTCTGAAGGAAGGCTGCGGCGTCATCCTCTACATGCGGCAGGAGGGACGCGGGATCGGTCTCACCAATAAGATCCGCGCCTACGCGCTTCAGGAGAGGGGTCTCGATACGGTTGAAGCAAATGCACACCTCGGTTTTCCGATGGACCTCCGGGACTATGGCATCGGCGCGCAAATTTTGAAGGACATCGGCATCGGAAAGATCCGCCTGCTTACGAATAACCCAAAGAAAGTCGTGGGACTCGAAGGTTTTGGTCTCGAAATCGTCGAGCGTGTCCCTATTGAGATTGCTACAACTTCTCCGATACTCCTCCGCTACCTAAAAACGAAGAAAGAGAAACTCGGACATTTGCTGAAGCATGTGTAGGAATAGCGTCACGGGAAACCCGACCACGGTCTCCCGCTCCCCTTCCAGTTGCTCGATCAGTTTTTCCCCCTCCCCCTCAATCTGAAATGCTCCGGAGCGATCACGCCACAAATCTGTTTCGATCCACCAATCAATCACCCGTGCATCCAGCGCCTTGAAGAATACTCGCGCAGAGGAAACTTCCGCATGTTGCTCAAATCCTCTCTGCAAGCAGAGAGCTGTATGCACCGTGGAAATGTTTCCTGAATGCAGCCGCAGCATTCTCCGCGCATCTTCGCTGTCCACAGGTTTCTCGAGGAGAGTTCCATCAGAGGCAACGACAAGGGTATCCACTCCGATCACCCACTTCCCTGGATGCTGCTTTGCAATGTCCCCTGCCTTACGCTCAGCAAGGAGCATCGCCCGCTTCACGGGATCCCTCTCGAGCACGCTCGCTTCATCCATGTTGCTCGGGATCACCTCAAAGGAGATTCCCAACCGCTCCAAAATTTCCTTCCGTTGAGGACTTCGCGATGCAAGGATAAACATGCCTCCACCCTAACACCTGAAACCTGACACCTAAAACCTATCCCCGTGCCTTCGCCTTGATAATCTGGATCGCCCGGAGCAGGAACTCATCACGGCTCCCCGCCTGCCCCTCCACCATAAGGACATCCGGGGTCACTCCCACTTTGTCGATGGAAGCTCCGTGGGGCCGCAGCCACTTGGCAGTCGTAAATTTCACGCCCTCTCCAGACGAGAACTGTACGACTTCCTGCACGGAACCCTTCCCGAAGGTCACCTCACCCAGGATCGTCGCGCGCTTGAGATCCTGGAGAGCACCCGCAACGATCTCAGATGCACTCGCGGAACCCTTGTTGACAATCACAACCACAGGAAGGTTTGCCGGGATGATGGGGGCGCCTACGGTCAACTCCTCTTTCGTAGCATTCTTTGCCTCGATTTTTGCGACGACACTCCCCTCGGGTAGGAAATGCCCCAGTACCGAGATTGCTCCATCAAGAAGCCCTCCTGGGTTATTGCGCACATCGAGGACCAGGCCAACAGGCTTCTGCTTCAGAGTCTCTTCGAGGAGACCTTTGAGCTCGCGAATCGTGCGCTCCCCGAATTGATAGAGCTTCACGACCACTACGCCATCCTGCATCGCCACTTCGATTTCCGGAAGGGTGATCTCCGCACGGACCACCTTGATGGAGAGGGTCGCACCATTGCGTTCAATGGTGAGCTCCACCGTCGTGCCAGCGGGTCCGCGAATCTTCTCCACCCCCTGCTGGAGATCGAGTTCGAGGATCGATTCTCCATTCACGTGCGTGATACGATCCCCTGGACGGACGCCCGCCTGGAGTGCAGGGGAACCCGTGAGAGGACTCACAACCAGTACTCCCCCCCGCGGGTCCTTCTCCACCTGCGCGCCGATACCGGAGAGCTTTCCCCCTTTGAGCTGCTCCTGGAAAGCCTGTGCGCCACTCGGACGCATGAAGGTCGTATACGGATCATCGAGGAAGTTCATGAGTTTCTCGGCAAGCGCATAACCGAGTTCCTGCTGATCCACCTTATCGAGGTACAGGTACTTCGATTGCACGAGACCCCAGATCGCGGAGAGGAGATCGTTCCTTGGGAGTTCCTTTGCCTGAAGCCTGGAACCGGGATCAATGTAGAACTCCACGGTGATCTTCTTATCAGGAATCCGCGGATCCCTGCGCGTCCCACGACTCGGTGTGCGCGTCGTCGAGGGAGCGCTCGGGGCCGGCGCATCGAGTGGCAGCGTGAGGTGCTCGCCAAGGCGTGACAGGGCGATTGCGAGTTCCTGGGCATCGAGTGTCCGATTCCAGCCAAAGTATCCAGGAGTGAGAGGCTCGAGAATTCCCCACTCCTCCGCCTGATGTGCAAGCGGGACATCCGGTCCCTCAACATCACGGAAGGGGGCATACGAGGGAGTATCCGGAGAGAGGCGGGCAAGCGCAAAGAGCATGCGGAGTGCCTGACCCCGGGTCACGGGGGTGTTCCAGGCAAAGTTCCTCTCCCAACCCTGGAGCGCATGGAGCGTCACTGCGAGGCCAACACTATTGCGCGTGTTAGCCGGAAGACCCCGGAGGGAGACCGGGTACTCCTTCTCCACTTTCCCGTAGAGAGCTTCTACGGCCGAGGTAACGAGCTCCAGACGACTCACGGGTGTCACTGCTTGCGCAGGAACTCCCATTCCCATGCACAGGAAAAGGAAGAGGACGAAAAACGGGGCGAGACGCTTATGCATACGCCCGCAGCTTACGCTGCAGCCGAGTCCTTGACAAATAACTCCTCGTGCATTTTGTGTCCGAACTCCCGAAGCCCTTCCTTCCTCCGGAAGAGGAAGAGGAGGAGGAACCATCCACCGAAGACGTAGAGCATCGCAGGGAGTGCGACGATCGTGAGCGTGCTGAAGAAACCATCGTAGTGCAGCAGTGCACCGAGCGTCTGCGGCTGGCCCGGGAGGAGATCGGGGAGACTGACCACGATATTGAAGAAGCTGTGGAGGAGAATGGCGAGCAGGAGACCCCGGAAAATGACCTGATCCTGGAAGAGGCGCGCCCGCCGCACCTGGAAGATCCTATGGAGGAAACTGAGTAGATGGTGCCTCCTGCCGTATGCCCGGTCCTCGACGAGGAATGGCTGTGCGAAAAATGCAAGACCATAGGCGTAGCCGAGGACTCCCGAGGAGGTAATGTGCACCATGTTCGTGATGACCGAGCGCCCGAAGATACTCGCAAGGAAGGTCCCCCAATCGGGGCTTGCTGGAGTCACGAGGTAGTCTTTCACAAAGCTGATGAAGTACTGGGGATTCACGATGTTCTCGGCAAAGGCAAAGCCAATCGCCGCGATGATCGAAAGTTGCATGACGTCATCGATGCTTGTGAAGTACGCCCGGTCACTCGCCCGCATCACCCAGTTCTTACTCGTTTCCTCGATGATCCCGACGATGATGAAGCTCACGATCGCAGAAGCGACGCTCGCAGAGAGAATCCCGAGTTGCCCCGTGATCGCTTGCGACGCAAAAGTCTGAGAGGAGCGCATGAAGCTCTCCGGGGTAACGCGGAAGAGGAAGAAGTCGAGGGTGAACCCTTTTCGGACAACGTAGTCGTAGAAGAGGATGGGGGCAGTCGAGAGCATCCCTGCGAGGAATGTGAGCACGACAACGCTCAGGCGTTCGCGGTGTTCCTTGAGGAAGAGGAGGCACCAGATAACAGAGGGAATGAGCGCAATGAACGCTGCGAGAATCATGGCCATTCTCAGAGAAGGCGCTGCGTGACCCAGCATGCGTAGAGCGATCCAGAAAATGAACGTGCCAAGTACAGCCGCTTTCACCCTGGATCCCCAGGGGCCGAAGAGGAATCTCCAGAGTCCGATAACAAGCACTATGCCGACTGCGAGGAGGAAGGGATTTCCTTTGAGTGCGGGGAGAGAAATGAAATGCACGAATGCAAACATCGCTGCGGCAATCGCGCTTCCTGTGACAAAGGAGAAGACGTATCGGTGCCGCCTGTCATTTCTCCTCCCTGTCACAAAGAAGTCGAACGCGGTGATCGGGAGGAGGGCGCCTAAGAAGAGCCACCCTTTGAAATCGAAAAACTCGAGGAGAGATGCTGGCATAATCTCTCTAGTGTACCATATTTTTGGCTTGAATGCAGACATCGAATCACGCCTGAGGCCTATGCCCCAATCGCTGCTCTGCAAGTTCCATCATCTTCTGGCGTATGTCTTCCGTGCGATATTCGTTGGCGACGAGCAATGCCGGAAGAGAGACAGCCACCACGTCAGACACTGCGATGACATCGGCCGTGGCGTCTAAATCGGAGAGTGCCGAGATTTCTCCCAGAACCACCCCCGCCCCCACTCTAAATTCTCTCCCGGGCAAGCAGATCTTCGCGGTCCCCTGAAGGATGATATAGACAAAGCCGGGCTTGCCTCCTTTCTCGATGATTGATGAGCCTTGGGTGAAGTGGCGCCTCTCGAGGTCCTCCGGGTGGATATTCGCAAGTTCCAGCACGCTCAAGAGCACTGGCTGCGCTTCTGGGTCGCTCTGCTGTTCGATTACTTCCAGTTGGTCGGTCATCCATTCCTGGTCCTTTGTCTGCTTACGGTTCGGGGCGAAGATGCGGTTCATCATGCCCGGCGTCATCCCCGCGAGCGTCATCCGTTCATACCGCTCATCCTGAAGCAACGGATATGCGGAAAGATTGAGCTCGAGCGAGTCGATTGTTTCGTCCGTCAGAATAGCCTGCGCACGTTCGGCGCGCGCGGGATCTGTCGCGAGCTGCTTGAGGCGCTCGTGAATGTCTCTGAGCGGCATGCGGAGAATTTCTTCGTTGTTCGCGTGTGCTTCGCCGATCAGCACAAAGAGCGCATTGAGCATCGGTTCATGTTCCTTCATAAGCTTCTCAAATCTGCGCGTCTCTTCGGTAAGTTGCTGCTTGCCATATTCTTTGATGGCATCGGCATTGCCCTCTTCTTCCGGAAGATACAACGGCGATCCTGCCCTCGCGACCTTCACCGGCTCTGTATCAGGCCCCTGGTACTTGGATGCGCCGATGAATCCGATGAATCCGTTATGATACTTTCTCGGCCCCGCGCCCTTGGCAAGAGAACGGCGCGTATCTTCCACGCGGGTGAGAATATTATTATAGAGGACCGACGGCGAGTAGGTGGAACCGACGACATCGGCGTCGCGCGCGATCCAGGCAGGCGCGCTGTCCATCAGCATTGTCATTTCTTTCAAATGTCGGATTTGCAAGAAATGATGGTCTTCTGCGTTGTGAACATGCTCAAGTATTCCACCGACATACTCCTGCAATGCCAAAGCATCCGGAGGTGCAAAACGATCGCGGAAGACGGTTGCGGCGATGCACGCGGCAATCACCTTCTTCTGGTCTTGGCTCTCGCCCCCCACCCTGACGCTCGTCAAACCGGCGAGTGCATGAAGCTCCATTCTCTCTACATCCCGCATGAAAATTCCGACCGCCTGCGACTCGTCAGCATCTTTGGTCGTCGGGGGCTTTGGCTCGGTGCCATTCCCGGTGTCGTGGTACAAGCCTTGAATGACAAGGGTACGCAGCATTGCAGGATCTCTGATGTCGGCAATTTCTGCAAGGTGGAGGGCTTCGCGGGTCATGCTGAGCGCATGCACGGCATTGTGGTACTGATGCGTGTTGAGATGCAGCCCCATCGTATGACGAGCGAGCGCCCGCAACTCCTTGGTGTCTTGTTCCGAGAAGTGCTTGAGCAATGCAGCATCCAGACGGACCAGTGCGCTGCGCGCGGATTCCATGTGCATGTAGGTGTCTCTCGTCAATTGAATAAGCTCTCTCATTTCCGCATCGGTTAGACCTTTTGCAAGCGTGTTCATCTTCTGAGAGGGATCAGTCCTGATTTTCTGGAGCAACTTCAATCGTCGTTGTTCGCCCGCTTCCTTCTCCAATGCATGATCAATCTCTCCGCGCACCGGACCAGTCAATGCTGTCAACGCCGACGGTTCCGGAGTGTCCCCACTCTGAGTGAATTTTTCAGGACTATTTCCAGCCTCAAATGCATTATTTTCCATAGGCAGTAGACGCGAAAAACTTGTGTATTATAATAACACCTTTATTTAAAATTTGCAAGTTGCCGGCAGCTCCTGACTTCGCTGCGGCTTTTCCGCGGTACCAAGGCCGTCCTCCTTCGCTCAGCTGAGGTACCTCTTTTTAGCAGCCCCGCACCAGACGCTTCGCGTCGGTGCGGGACACAGGATCTTCGGCTTCATGCTTCGCTCCTTCGGAGCTCGCACTCAGCTCGAATTCAACTGTGGGGCGAGCGATGGGATTCGAACCCACGACCCTCTGGACCACAACCAGATGCTCTAACCAGCTGAGCTACG
>CAZQCB010000004.1:0-10700 GCA_964592265.1 uncultured Candidatus Peribacteria bacterium
CGGAGAAGGAAACTCTGCTCGGGTTTTCGGATGAGGAGATCCGTAATTGCGACTTTTTCTGCTACCTGGTCCTCTGCATCGGTTGCAAATCCTGCGGCGATGGGGCCGAAGAGGGGGAGCGTCATGGCTTCAAAGGTGTGAGCTCCCTTTCCCGCCCGTTCCTGCGGAAGGATCTTGATGCGTCCCTTCGGGTCTTTCTCGATGAAGCCCTCGCGCGTGAGGACATTCACAACCTTTGCGACGGCGTTCTTACTCCGCACACCAAAGGCGAGTGCGAGGTCGGCAAGCGACGGCGAGTACCCGCGCTTGCTCTGGAATTCCTTGATTGAGGAGAGGACGGTCCGTTGATGGGGGGTGAGAGCGGTAGGCATGCCCGGAGTATAGGTGCACGGTTGTCCACCGTCAAGCGGGAGCGGGTTCTCCGCTTCCTGTAGTGGCGTAGCGCGCTACGCCACTACGGCATCTCCTTGCACTAATCCCTCTGGACTTTGTTCAGGCGCAGGCGATGTCTCCGTCTCCACCTCAATAATATCCAGATCTTTGAGCTTGGAGAGTTCCATGTAGGTAATCGTCCACACGGTCTGCTGGAAAACGTGGAGGTACGCGAAAAAGTAACTTGCGACGAAGACGAGAACAATGCCGACAATGGTCGAAATGATGATTGTGAGAGTGGTAGAGAGGAAGAGCGCAAGGAGGATCCCAATCCCGATGATGATGCCGGGGAGGACAAGGAGCACGAGAGCATTGAGGAGGATCCGGAGTGAGATGATGAAGAGGAGCATCAGGAGGAAGACAACGTGTCGGAGGTGACTAATGATCAATTTGAAGCTTCTGCCGATGGAGCCGAAGATGCCGCTCTTCCGAATCACCGCTTCCTCCTCCGCGAAGTTCGCGAAGAAGCGGAAGAGGTTGGAGAGCGCCCAGAAGGCGATGGTGAGTCCAATGAGGATCCCCCGGAATCCGTCCCCCATGTAGCGGAGGATGAGGGAGAGGATCGTGATCATGGTGGTGAACCCTCCCAAAACGAAGAGCTCGCGAATCGCAAAGATGGGGAAGAAGTTGTAGAGCGCAAGCACGAGTCCTCCTTTCACTTCCTCCTTCTTATGGGCCTTCGCAGCGAGCCCGATCACTGCTCCGAGGCACATCTTCGGGAGGAAGATCTCCACGGTGAAGAGGAGAATGAGCGTGATGATGAAGATGAGGAAGGCCCAGAAGGGGAGCGTTCCAAAGAGCAACTCCTCAATTTTGAAGAAACCGATGGGATCCCCCTGGAGGTAGGAGACGAGGAAATACAATTGGTAGATGAGGAGTTTCACATCGAGGAGTGTCTCGAAGAGCGCTGCCGTGAACCCCCAGCGGCGGAGAGAACGTTCACGCAGAGTAATGCCCCAGGCTTCGGCGATGATTTCGCGTGGGGTCATGAGGAGAAGGAAGAAAGGGCAGAAAGGGCAGGAAGGACGATGAACAAATACTTACTGAGCGATGAGTTCCTGGAATGGGTGGAAGGTGAAATCCTTCCCAAGGACAATGGCGAGGTCACCTCCTTCCGCTTTCGCATCTTCTGGTAGAGGTACTTCCTCAAGAGAGAGGAGGGAGGAGAAGAAGCCAGTGTATTCTTCCGTAAGCAGAGAGGAGTTCTTGGTGAGGAACGAAGTATCGAACTTTTGCTTGCCGGGAAGATTGCCGACAGAGGTCACCTCGAATCCAAACTTCGTGAGTTCACGCGCAACCTTCCGTGCAGAGCCCTCGGGAGCTCCAGCATTGAAGACGGTGATGCCTGCTTTCCGGAGGTAGAGCTCGCGGTTCTGGAAGAAGAGATGTGACAGGAGGTGCATCTGCCGGAAGGTCACGGGGAACTCAGGGATCGAGACCGGGAGGAGGACGAACGCCCCTTCGAATTGATCGCGGGGCGGAGCGTAGAGGAGGCCGCCCGGATAGAGCTGCTCTCCGTAGAGCCCATTCACGTCATTGAGTTGGAGCGTCATCACCCGCTCTCGTGGGAGCTCCATGCCGATTCCTGCGAGCGTGATCATTTCGCGGAGTGTGAGATCGGTTTCGATATGTTCGGAGAGGATGGAGAGGAGTTCCGAGATCTTCCGTGGCTTCGTGAGGAGTCCCGACGACCGTGCTTTCTCTGCAAGCGCCTGAAGAATCACCTGCTGACGCGCTGAGCGATCGAAGTCACTCGACGTGTGGCGGGTACGGGCATACTTGAGGGCCAGTGCGCCATCGAGGTGCTGGAGGCCCGCTTCCAGGTGGAAGGGCTCAAACGTGTAGTTCGGTCCGGGGAACTCGAGGTCATGGATTGCCTCCGGCACTTCAATGTCGACGCCGCCAAGTGCATCGACGATTTCCTCGAAGGCGGTGAAATCCACTTTCACCACGTAGTGGATGGGGAGATTGAGGGCAGTCCCCACCTCCTTTGCGACTTCTCTCAGGGAGAGGAGAGAAGCTTGCTCACGGGGCTTTCCTTCCCTCTGAAGCGTGATTCTGTAGTCACGCCAGAAGGTATTGAGCTTTCCTGGCCCCATCTTCTCCGTGTGGAGGAAGTAGAGGTCGCGGGGGAGGGAGAGCAGCGCGACGCTTCCCCTGTCATGCTGAGCCCTTCGACCTGGCTCAGGACAAGCTCCGTCGAAGCACTGAGGATCTATGCTCACCACCATGATCGTGTCCGTGAGATCAATGCCGTCGTGATCCTCGTTTCCCTGACCCATGAGGAGGATATTCGTTAAGCCAGCTGAATCTGCGACAAGTGTGGTCCCGGTTTTCTCCATCATGGAGGAGAGCGATACCGCTCCGACCTTCAGGAGCAATGCGAGCGTGAGCGCGAGAATCACCACCGCCACGATGCTTGCAAAGGAGAGCGTGAGAAGCCGATTCCCCCGCATCTCTTTCATCTTCTTTTCTTCCACCCGCTTCTTCACTTTCTTCCCGAATGCTATGAGGGGCCGCCCAAGGAGGAGCGCGAGGCGGAGAGCTTTCTGCCATTCAAGAGGTTTCCTCCTCTTCTTGTCGATGCGTCGCACGTGGAAAGACACCCGGAGAGGATACTGGTTTTAGGAGTGTTATGGAAGGTGGGCCGTACTCATTGCCCTGGGGATTCGCGTGGGAGTGACGTATGTTTGTAATTACACTTTTGCTGCACCCATTACTACTTTAAACACTTCAATCTTGTAGCCACGTTTTTGCCTCAGTTATCATCTTCAAATCAGGTTCCTCTTGAAGTATTTCATCAATGATTCTCATTAATGTATCGCGCGCTCTCTGTAAACGTACTTTTGGTTGAAATTTGCGCTCATTTTCCAGTAGATCGCCACAAAGAGAACCCAATGCTGCCTCAATAGTTGCAAATTTATCATCGCCTTCTCGGTAAAATTTTGGATCAACATCCACGACGAAAAAATGCTTATCTTTTTCTCCTTGTTTGTTTCCATACACAAACTGATCGCTTCTGCAGTCGCCCCAGTATTTTTTTTGGTCTTTGCCTCTATTAGTCTCATACTTGCTTTTCCAGGCATCGTAATAGTGCTGTCCCAACGAAAGATAAAGTACTTCCAGTTCATCCTTTGCCTCCATAGGCAGACTCTCAATTTTCGATAAGTTCTTACCCTCAATTTTATCAACAAAGGTAAAAATCGCTTCTTTCCCCTCCTTATTTTTCTCTCTCTTCGAACTCATTGAAACCACTTTTATTCCATAAGTATCACGCATATCAGCAAATAGCGATTCGCCTTCATGAATAGCTGCTTCCAATGTATCCAAGGTCTCACCTTCGCCAACCTTACTTTCTCGTACAAGTGTACTGGGGTCTTTTTCAAGTTGCCAAATATTCACGTTACCTACATCAAAATCAGTTGGCTTCAATGAATCTGCGAATGATTGGTGTGCGGGTTCAACGCTTTCTAAGCCACGATAGATCATTGCCAAATGAGTCTGTATGCGTTTCTCGATTGGCCATACACTTGGTGTTTCTACGACCATGACATGATGAGCGCCATTTGCTTTCAGATACCAGTCGAGACTTCCCGAAGCTGCTTGCGATCCATCCAAGTTCTCTTCGATCACTCCGTTCACGTTTGTTTCTCCGTAAATAACAGGCTGTTTGCAGATATCAGTCGGCGCTAAAATTTCAAGCACTCGATGAGCAATACGATCGGTACTTTTAGATATCTTTTCATAGACATAGCATCCCCGCTGATCTCCAGAGTTATCTTCATGAAGATCGAATGCCAGGAGAATAGATGGCGCTAGTGATTTGAGCTTTGCCTCGATTATTCTTACTACGGCATCGCCGCTCTGTTTGCCGAAATGGTCATTCAGGTTCAGACCTGATGCAGTATTGTGTATACCTGTATCAAAACCACTTGGATTGAGGCACGGCAAAGCGACAAAATTGAATCGATCTGTGTATCGATGCAGATCAGTATTCAGGAACCGAATAATTGCATGAACTCCCGCGGGTTCATCACCATGCATCCCAGCAGAGAGGAAAACTGTCGGCTTTGAAGGATAGAAATCCTGAGAACGCACATACAGTATGGGATACGATTGAGTGCCATGCGTCGCGTCACACAACTTTTCGTCAGTGATATGTGGATTCGCGGAAAGACCATTGACGACAGTGTTTGTAAAAGAGTACTCAAGACCAGCAACGTCCTCTGAAATTTTGTCTTTCATATTCATAATCTATTTTACCAGATTTGAGAGAAAATAGCATCAACAGGCATGGAGGGTCATTTTTGGCGAGTAAGTACAACAGGTCATTTGAGAAAAATTTTGCGGCTGGCGAATGCAGGTATGTCATCTGGTAAGATATGACACCATGCACGCATTCCTCACCATTGCTCTCATTCACCTTCTCGCTGTCGCGAGTCCCGGCCCCGACTTTGCCATCGTGCTGAAGCAGAGCCTGAGTCAGCCGCGTCGCATCGTGTACTTCACGGCGCTTGGGGTCGGACTCGGTATCCTCGTCCATGTCGCGTACTCGCTCGTCGGCATCGGCTTCATCATCGCGCGTTCCATTGTGCTCTTCTCGATTATCAAGTGGTTGGGGGCAGGGTATCTCCTCTTCATCGGATGGAAATCTCTGCGGGCAAAGCCTTCAGAAGAACTGCAGGTAGGCAGGTCTCAGACTCACGCCGAAATGTCCGCACCCGCTGCAGTATGGATGGGCTTTCTCTGCAATGCGCTGAATCCCAAAGCGACCCTCTTTTTCTTGGCGTTATTTACGCAGGTGATCGATATCTCTACTCCTCTCGCTCTCCAGCTGTTCTACGGTGTGTATCTCTCCGCTGCGACTGTCGTATGGTTTTGCGGGCTTGGATCAATCCTCACCATGAAGGTTGTCCGGGAGCGGCTTCATGCGATCCATGTGTGGGCGGAGCGCATCATGGGAGCGGTGCTCATTGCCCTGGGGATTCGCGTGGCGCTCACTGCGCGGGAGTAGTCTATGGGCTTTTACTTGCGTAATTATAGCGGGAATAGGCTTGCCTGTCTTTTCTCGACATAGTAGAATAGTACTGTATCCATACGAATTGGGACCCGAACGGTGTTAGTGCCTAAGGTTCCCTTTTCTTTTGTGTATACCCTATTTTATGTTGTAGATCGTTCTTATCTAAATGATCATAGTACTGCCAGCTGATTTGTTTGTAGAGCGAGGAAGCAAATTTTCTGTTTGGAAATAGTATCTTTTTAAAAACATCTTTTTTGATCAAGTAATCTACAAGTTTTTTGTAGTCGCCATCGCCGGAAACAAGCAGCATCTTACTGAAATCCTTTCTCTCAATTATTGTTTTCATTATTTCAAAAACGATATCGGTATCGACATTGCCTTTCTTCGTGCCTTTCAAGGCAGAGCTGTGTTCTTTGAAAAGGACGATGAAACCCGCTTTTTGCAGATTCTTGTAGAGATTTTGCTGTTCTTCCGAAACGTAACCAAGAAAATAGTATGCCTCATGTACATGGTACTTGTCCTTCAGATACGTTCTGAATTTTTTATGATCAATCTTCCACCCGCTTTGAGTCGTTCCAAGGTGCAAATTTTGCCCGTCTATAAAAGCAAGATTTGATTCTTTTTCCATAGGACAAATCTATCACACTTGGCGGGTGTTGCACTGGTATACTGCGTGTCATACCGGGCGATTAGCTCAGGGGTTAGAGCGCGACACTGATAATGTCGAGGTCGATGGTTCAAATCCATCATCGCCCACCATCAACAGTGACCTTGGACGGCCGCATGTTTGACAACCGTCAAGCTCACGGCTATCTTCTTCCTCCTTTGGAGATCACGGAAGTCCACATCCGGCTTGTGGGTGCAGGAGAGGGGAACAGGCTCCTAGCTTTCGCGAACATCACACTGGAACAAAAACTCGTCGTACGTGGGCTCAGGCTCATTCTCGGTGAAACAGGGAAGTTTGTCTCCATGCCCTCACGCAAGCGGACGGATCACTGTCATCGGTGTGACGAGAAGAACCCCCTCCGTGCCTGCTTCTGTTCCCAGTGCGGACAGAAGCTCGATCCCCGGCGTGCGATACTCAAAGAGAATGGGCGTGTAAAATTCTACGAAGACATTGCGCACCCCATCAATGTAGAGTTCCGGGAACGCATAGAGTCCGCCGTCCTTGCTGCTTATCTTGCAGCTGTGCGGAACCAAATCGAGGATGCACTCGTATCCTTCTCAGGAGGTCAAGTCGAAATCTGTCCCTGGGAGGAGGAAGATGACGGGAGCGATTTGTGATTGTGGCATGGGTGATGATGCAAGGTGCACGGGCTTAGCTCGTGCTACAATGCAGCTTCACGCACCGCATGATTCTCTCTCCCCATGCCCGCGCGCTCCGTCACCCACCGGCAGGTGCTCGCCTTCGTCTGGCGGTATGCCCGGGAGCATCTCCCGATGCTCCTCCTCATGTTCCTGCTTCTGATACTTCGCACCGGGCTCGAGCTCGTGCAGCCTTTCTTCTATAAGGAAGCGGTTGATACGGTCGCAACGCACGGAGCGGGGGACGCGGCGGCTCTGCGTTTTGCGAGTATCATGGTGCTTCTCGGGGTGGGTGTGGCTCTATTGGGAAATACGCTGTATCAACTCAGTAATCACTTCCTCGCCTGGGTGGAAACGCGCGTGATAAAAAGGGCGCATGCGGATGTGTTCGCACATGTGCAGCGGCTCCCGATGCATTTCCATGTGAACGCATTCGCGGGAGCCACGGCGCGGAAAATCGGACGCGGCACGGATGCGGTCGAGAGCATCCTAGACCATTTCTGGTTTAACTTCCTCCCCCTCGGTTTCACCGCCCTTGGCTTCACTGTTGTTCTCTCGCTCTACGCACCGCTCATCGGGGTCGCAATTATCGCGGGGATGGCTGTCTACATTCCGTTCTCGATCGGGATCAATCTCTGGCACATGCGGTACTACAGCTGGGCGGACAGGCAGGATACGCGCGTCACGGGGAGCCTTGTCGATGCCATCACGGGGAATGCGACGGTGAAATCCTTCGGCGCGGAAGACCGCGAGAAGGAACGTCATGAGGAAGTGCTCACCGAGTGGCAGCGGAGGCTCTGGAAGACGTGGGGAATCGGGCAGGTCATCGGGTGGTTGCACAATGCGCTGCTCATCGCGATCGAATGCGTGCTCCTCCTCCTTGCACTCTGGCTCTGGTACCGGGGAGAGTTCACTGCAGGTGGTTTTATTGTTGTCGTCTTCTACATCGGAAGACTCTGGGGGTATGTGCGCGACATTGGCCGTGAGGTCCGAAACTACCTCAAATCCGTCGCGCATGTGCAGGAGATGGTGTCTCTCTACGAGACGCCACTCGATATTGCGGATGCCGAAGGGGCAGCACCGCTCACAGTGACACAAGGGGAGATCCGCTTCGAGAATGTCCGCTTCTCCTATGAGCAGGCAGTGAATCCAGTCTTCTCCGATTTCACGCTCACCATTGCTCCCGGAGAGAAGATCGCGCTCGTCGGACACTCCGGCGGGGGAAAAAGCACGTTCGTGAAATTGCTCCTGCGGCTCTACGATCTCGATGCGGGACACATTCTCATCGATGGACAGGATATTGCTCATGTGACACAGGAAAGTCTTCGCCGCTCCATTGCCCTAGTCCCACAGGATCCGATTCTCTTCCACCGGTCGATTGCGGAAAACATTGCGTATGCGAAACCAGGAGCGTCGCCTGCGGACATTGAACGCGTCGCGAAGCTGGCGCATGCCCATGAATTCATCGAAAGACTGCCGAAGAAGTATGATACTCTTGTAGGAGAACGTGGTGTGAAGCTCTCCGGAGGAGAACGCCAGCGCGTCGCGATCGCCCGTGCCATGCTTGCAGATACGCCGATCCTGATCCTCGATGAAGCAACGAGCAGCTTAGATTCCCTCTCCGAGAAGTACATTCAAGAAGCGCTCGCCTCCCTCATGCGGGGGCGTACGTCCATCGTCATCGCGCATAGGCTTTCCACGATCAAGCGGGTGGATCGCATTCTCGTTGTGGCAGGGGGGAGGATCGTCGAAGAAGGGCCGCATGCAGCTCTTCTCAAGAAAAAAGACGGGCTCTACAAGCATTTTTATGAACTGCAAGCCGGAGGTTTTCTCGGTGAGTAAATGTTGTAGCACGGGCTTCCAGCCCGTGCAGCATGGGCCTTAAGACCCATGCCACTATGGCACATTTTCCCCAAAGAGTTCTTTTTCGAGAGCTTCTGTTTTTATGCGCCACTGCTTTGCTTTTTCCGATTCCACTCCCTTTCCATATCGTGCAACGAAATCCTTGAAACGTTCCTCGAGAGAGACGACTCGATCTCCCATCACACGTTTATCAGCATAGAAGAGGAGTTTTTGTTCGATGGTCTGGAATGCTTCTGGCCTGTCTATGGTCGGCAGTCCGTGCGGGCGGATGATCTCTCCGAGTTCCGGATACCCTCTTTCCTTCACGAACTGTGCGCAAGCTTCCTCATGGGGAAACGGGTACTTTTTTCTCAACGCGATCCATTCAGGATGGATGCGACGATCTTCTTCATTCAGGAAATCAACGAAGCGGAGCAGGTCATGGAGCTTCCCTGCAACCTCGAGTGCATGGGGGCGGGCAATAGTGCCTCTCTGGAGGAGTATTTCCGCGCACTGCTTCGCGAACCCCCCCACCGCATCGCAGTGTTTGCGAATATGATCGGGAAGTTTCACCTCATTGCGCCATTCTTCAATGGTTCTTAAATCAGGGAGAGGGAGATCGGCGAAGGTGAGGGAGATATTGCGGGTGGTGGGGGAAGGATCAGAGAAGGAAATAATGATGCTGCTCTCTTCGAGTGAGCACTGCGAAGCAGCGCGAATCGAGAAGTCGCTTCTCAACTCGTCGTCCCTATGCTTCGCTCGGGGCTCCTCGCTCGAAGAAAGCTGCTCCCCCTCTGCCCTCTCGCTCCACTCCACCGCACGTATCCCCGGGAAATCCTCCGATGCTTCGAGTAGACGCTTCGCTTCCTTCGCATCTATGCGAAAGAGATCCATATGGAGAAGCTCTTCCCCATAGCGGTTCTCGAGAGCATATGTCGGACTCACGATAGGTGCTTTCACCCCGAGCCCGAGCCCGAGCCCCTGCACAAACGTCGTCTTTCCCGCGCCCAACTCACCCCGCAGAAAGATGGTGATTCCCTTGTGGGCCGCGCTACCCCGCACCAGAGCGCAAGCTCTCGGTGCGTGGTACAAACTTGCTGCAAGTGAATAACCAGTACGAAATGTACTTTCTTGGCTTAAACTGGCCAAGAAAACAGTCTCAATATTTGACATAAATTATTATATATGCTATAGTATTCATAGAGAATTCATGCTGACAGCAAGACACAATTTCTCGGTATCGGCACTCTACAGGGAGCGGCAGGAATCATTGAAGGGATTTCTGCGGAAGCGCTGGTCTTTTTGGCTTGCGCTCTTCTCCTGCATTGCGTTCCTCATCGGGAATATGGTCGGGCAACACGGCTTCAAGGCCTTCTGGAAATCGGTCTGGGGAAAAGAGCAGATTGCCTTCGAGGGTACAACCTTCCCGCTTGCGAAGATTCCGGATCCGGAGCGGTGGGCAGGACGCGACGATCGGTACGACTTCAGCGATGTCCCGGTGGAACTTCTCATCCCGCTCCCCGCCTATCGTCCGAGTTCTCGCTGCATTCGCGATGAAACAGAAGATCGTCGAGTCTTCTCGGTGGGGTACCTTGGGGATTATGAGTATGGGGGCGACCAGTGTGGGAGTCATCCGGGCATTGACATCCTCACGGCACCGGGGACTCCGGTCTATTCCGTTGCAAATGGCATCGTCGAACGCGTAGAGGAGAGAGCATGGGGATATGGGAATACGGTAGTGATTCAACACCACAATGTTCCTGATGTTTCGGATCCCAAGAAGACAACAACGCTGTACTCGTCATACGCACACCTCGGACGTATTCTCGTTGCAGAGGGTGATGTCGTGCACAAGGGTGATCAGATTGCGGTGAGCGGCCAAACAGGCTTTGCGACTGCCCCACATCTTCACCTGCAGATGGATACCGACGATGCCCCATTCCATCCCTACTGGTCGTTCACGACGGCACAGGCAACCGAAGCAGGGATGAGTTTCGTCGAGGCGGTGAATAGGGGATTGGGTCAGGGGGATGCCCGGCGCTATACGGTGAACCCCCTGGTCTATATTCAGGAACATCTTCAGAGTGAAGTCCAACCGGTC
>CAZQCB010000004.1:10800-22101 GCA_964592265.1 uncultured Candidatus Peribacteria bacterium
CAGTCCACCTCCACCGCCTCTTACTTGGAAGGAGCGCATGCTCTCGAGGCGGGGGGCGCGGCGCGAATTGCGCCTTGCGCTTAGACTGGTGAAAACTGTGACTCAAGTGACCCCGATGCCGACTCCTCCTCCTGTAGCATCACCCAGTGTAGAACCTGCCATGCGCACATCGAATATAAGTGTGCTTCACGATGGAACCTTTGAGGAGCGTACATCTGAGCAACTTGTTCTCTTCGCACGGGATGCAGAGGGCAAGTTCCTCCAGAAAGTGGAGTTTGCAGGAACGATCTCCTTGGAAACTGTCTTCGGGGATGCAGAATTCTCTCCGGCGGAGCTCACAGCTGTCTCCTTCGATGATCGTGGCAGAGCCTTCGTTGAGCTCCTCCCGCGCGGGAAAAAAACGATCGTTCCCGCGGTGCGCGGAGCCTTCACGGTCGACGGGGAGCCGATGGTGCTGCAGCCTTCGTCCCCGAGTACCACGTTAGCCCCAGCATCACCCCAAGGAGGGTGAGGATCGCGAGAAACTTCTGGAAGGTACTGAGGAAAAGCGCAGTCAGGCCGAAGGAACTTCCGAGGAGAACCGTGAGGAGGATCACCTGACGGGCGGTCCATCCCTTCCGGAGCAGCCGATGGTGGAGGTGGTCGAGGTTCCCTCCGAACGGCGATTCTCTCCGGAGAATTCTTCGGAAGACGACAAGGGTAGCATCGATCAAGGGGACACCGAGCACGAGGAAGGCTGTCGCCACTTTTCCCCCAGCATAGATACTGAGTGTCCCGAGGAGCAGTCCGAAGAACATTGCCCCCGTATCACCCATGACGACTCTATTGGGGGGAAAATCGAACAATGCTCCCCCGAGTGCGCATCCTGCGAGAATGAAGGCAAGCACCGCAATCTCCGGCTGATTCACCCTCGGGGACAGTGCGAGGAAACCGAGCGTCAGGCTTCCGATGATGGAGAGGATGCTCACTTGCCCCGGGATCCCATCGAACCAGTTGAAGGCATTGGTGGTAAGGAGAATCCAGACGATAGTGAAGATGCCACTCCAGAGGGGGAGGGGGCCGATGAGAGCGATCAGCGGCCAGCGGCCAGCGGCCAGCGGCAAGAAGAGGTCGACTGTGTCGAGTTTGATAATGCCTCCCAAGGGATTGGTGATCGTGTAAATCCGGGTACCGGTTGTGAAGAGGACGAAAGCAAGAAGAATCTGGAGACCAAGGCGGAGAGTGGGGGAGAGACCTTTCAAATCATCAATGAGTGTGATGATGGCAAGGAGGAGAATGCAAAGGAGGAGCCCTTTGGCTTGGAGTGTGAGCGTTTCTTGTGTGAGGAAGAAGAGCATAAGGAACGTGCACACAGAAATGACGCCTGTAGGGTAGGGGAGGCGTGGGCGCTTGAGGCCGTATCTCTCGGGACGATCGAGGAGGTGAATTTTAGGGAAGAGAATGATGGCGAGGGCGTGGAGAAAAAAAGAGAGGGCGAGACTGATGAGGCCAGAGAGAAGTGCTGACGACATGAAGGTATTGTATACTCCCTCCTCATGCGCATCCTCGGTATCGACCCCGGCCTCGCGACAATTGGCATTGGCCTCGTGGAGCGAGGAGGATCAAAGGATGATCTTCGTCTCCTCGATTTCTGCACGATTGAGACTGCAAAAAGCCTTCCGTTCCCCAGAAGACTTCAAGAGCTTGCGGAGGATTTGCGGGGCATTCTTCGCGAACACAAACCCGATCTTGCCGTAGTGGAGAAACTCTACTTCCAGACGAATGCAAAGACCGCAATGGATGTCGCGGAGGCGCGCGGAGTGATCCTCCTCACGCTTGCGGAGGCAGGAGTGGAGATTCTGGAGCCGACTCCACTCCAGCTCAAACTTGCAGTCACGGGTGATGGGAAGGCGGATAAGCGGCAGATGAGAGACATGCTCCGGCACATTCTCCAGTGCTCTCCTGAGGCCTTTGCGGGGGAAAAAGACGACACCACGGATGCCGTTTCGCTTGCGGTGTATGGTGCGTCTACACGCCTGCCTTCATCGTCACCTCATCAGTTCTGATGCCAAGCGCTCGCTCCGCAGCTTTGCGTGCGCGCATCACGAGCTCGGGATTGGTCAGGGAAGAGGCCGAGACTTCGGGTAAACCGCTCTGGCGAAGACCGAAGAGTTCTCCTGGACCGCGGAGCTTCAAATCGATTTCCGCGAGATGAAAGCCGTTCGTAAATTTCTCCATCGCTTTCAAGCGATTTGAGTGACGCTGAAAATCTTCTGATGTACAGAGAAAACAGTAGCTCTGGTGATCATCTCTTCCCACGCGCCCACGAAGTTGATGGAGTTGAGCGAGCCCGAAGCGCTCGGCGCCTTCGATCAGAATGATGCTGGCATTCGGGACATCGATCCCGACTTCGATCACTGAGGTCGAGACAAGGATATCTGTTTCCTTCTCTTTGAAATTGCGCATGACGCTGTCTTTTTCTTCTGAAGTGAGCTTTCCGTGGAGCAAAGCAATGCGGCGCTTCGAGAACACTTCTTGCAACCTTTTCGTCTCCGCGAGGACATTCCGGACATCAGCTAGTTCGTCACTTTCCTTAATCAAGGGGCAGATGACATACACCTGATGCCCACTCTCGATCTCTTTATCCATCCAGAGCTCCATAGTGTGCCGACTCATTGGCGCTACCACTTTCGTCTTGATGGGTTTGCGGTTCCCCGGTTTCTCGAGGAGGACGGAGAGATCGTGATCTCCGTAGGCTGTTAAGGCGAGGGTACGAGGGATCGGAGTTGCGGTCATGGAGAGAAAGTGCGGGGAGCCTTTGTCCTTTAAGGTTTTCCGCTGTTCCACTCCGAATCGATGCTGCTCATCGACGATTGCGAGGCGAAGATCCTTGAAGCGCACGTTGGATTGGATGAGTGCGTGAGTGCCGATCGCGATATCAATCGTGCCTCGCGCGAGGCCGAGTTTGATTTGCTCCGCCTCGGATGGAGGTGTGGAACCAGTCAGCAAAGCGATGGAGGGAAGACGAAATTGGCCTCTCAACTCGGCCGCGCTCTCCTCGACTGAGCCCCGAGCTTGTCGAGGGGCGAATGGAGAGGCAGGGCGGCCTCGCTCGAGGAAAGCGTGAAACCCCAGGAGAAGTTTTGCAATTCCTTCCGCATGTTGCTTCGCCAGGACCTCTGTCGGGACCATGAGCGCGCATTGACCGCCTGCCTGTACGACATTGGCCATGACGGCAACCGCAACGAGCGTCTTTCCCGATCCTACATCCCCTTCAAGTAAGCGTGACATCGGGACCGGTTTTTCGAGATCTTTGAGGATTTCGTAAATGGCAATCTTCTGACTGTTTGTTGGCGTGAATTTGAGCGACTGGAAGAAGGCGCGAATGAGTTCCGTGTCCATGGGGATTGCAAGTCGCTCCTGAGATGCTTCCTGCCAAAGCTTTTTTCTCTTTAGCGCTTCAATTTGGAGAGCATAGAGTTCCTCGAAACTCAGACGTTCTCGTGCGCGCTCCAGCTTCACACCCAAAGTCGGGAAGTGGAGTTCCTCAATCATTTCTGCGCGGCTCGGAAAGTTTTCTTCGGAGAGGACTTCCGGTGGGAGAGTCTCCGGAAATTCTTTGATGGCGTTCTTTGCGAGTGCCATTTTCTCCCGTAACCAGCGCGTGGAAATTCTTCCGATGACTTCCCGCTGCGGGTAGATAGGGACGAGTTTCCCTGCATGGAGGAGGGTGCCCCGATCTCCCCGCTCAAATGTCGGGCTCTGGAGCGTTAATTTGTTTCGCGTCCACCCGATTTTGCCCGTGAGCACGAGCTCGGCGCCTTCCGGAATCATGCGCTTGATGTGCGGCTGATTGAACCAGATAACAGTGCAGGAGTTCCCGTCGGCATCGGTGAAGATTCCCTGCACGAGCATTTTTCCTTGCCGTGTGCGAATGACCTTCACATCGTCCACTATTCCCCGAAGCGTTACCTTCTCTCCTTCCGTCACATTCTCAAGGGTGTGCATAGTAGAAAGGTCCTCGTACGCGCGGGGGAGCGTGAGGAGCAGATCTTCGACTGTCTGAATACCCAGAGAATTCAGCGCCTCGATGAAGGGGGGCGTGGAGCGGAGAAGCGTTGCGGTGAGGCGTTCTTGGAGATGCATGACGAGCGAACGAAGGGGTATTGAAGGTAAAGTAGGTAAGGTAGGGAGAGAGTGAGGTGTATAGTATAAGTGTGTTCAGGTTTCTTGCGAGATTCCGGAAGAAGGAGGTGTCAGAGCCTTCCCTGGAAGATCAGAAGCGGCTCGGGATTCCGAAGCCCACGGGTCTCGCACAGACGCATGAGAAGTTCCTCAAAGAGGTCATCGTTCTCATTGGCCAAGGACAGATCGATACCAAGTTCCCCGAAACATTCATCCATCAGCCTGTTTACAGAGGGCTCTCTCCTGAATGGAGAGCGAAGGTCGACATGGCGACGCCGAACATTATCTCTCTCCTCGAACGCATTATGGATCTCCATGCGCGGCCCGAAAATGATGCCTCAGTCGAGATGAAGAATTTGATCGAGACGCTATGGCAGGCAAAGGAGAGAATCGAGCAGCATGCAGATGTTTTTATTTTCTAATCATTTCTTCCCGCCCCGGTCCCGTCCCGATGAAAGAAACGGGAATGCCGACTTCGTTTTCAATGGTTTTCACATAGTTCTGTGCCTCTTTCGGAAGTTTCTCGAAGGTTGTGATACCCTTCGTCTCCGCTTTCCAACCAGGAAGATCGCGGAATCCTTCTTCGAAGAAAACAGGGATCGTGTCCTCCGTATCGAGCACGTCAAGCTTCGTGAGGTTCAAGTGCGTGAATCCGTTCACACTGCTGGCGAATTGAAGATCGGGGATGGAGAGCCACCCGCAGCGTCGTGGACGCCCTGTGGTTGCGCCATATTCTCCTCCCCGTTCCCGCAGGTGATCACCGACTTCTCCTTTCGCTTCGGTCGCGAAGGGTCCACCCCCCACACGTGTGCAGTACGCTTTCACGACCCCAATGCAGGAGGTGAGTGCTTGAGGGGGAAGCCCGAGTCCCTGGAGTGCCCCGGCGGAGGTTGTCGAGCTGCTCGTCACATACGGATAGGTTCCGTGGTCAATATCGAGAAGTGTTCCTTGGGCTCCCTCGATCAGGATGCGCCGCCCGTTTTTTCGTGATTCATCGAGGAAGGGGACAATCTGCTTTGTAATGCAGGGAGAGAGGGGGAGGTCCTTCCCGAGGAGCGTTTCCATCCGCATACCGCTGCGTGCAGCTTTGTCCATATACGCGGGTCCGATTCCGCGCTTTGTCGTTCCAATCCCGCCTCCCGCCCTTTGGCTTTCAAGTGCTGCATCCCTCTCCTTGTGTTCTTCGGAAACGATATGAGCGGCATGGGAAATGAGAAGCCGCGGGAGCACGTCGATTCCCGCCTCTCGCAGCAGGCGGATTTCCTCGAGCAGAGTCGGGGGGTGGATAACCATACCGCTCCCAAGAACGATCGTTTTCCCTTCATGGAGGCTGCCTGCTGGGAGGAGGTGGAAGATGTGCTTCTTCCCGGCGACAACAACCGTATGCCCCGCATTCGCCCCTCCATTCGCTCGTGCCAAGACATCGAAGTGTGGAGTGAGGAGGTCAATGAGCTTTCCTTTCCCCTCGTCTCCCCACTGTGCGCCGATGACGGCAGTCACTGCCCCAAGATGTGTGAGGAGCTTCTCCACAGTGTGTGCAGCCTAGCAGAGCTCTCGTGGAAAAGCCTCAACCAGGAGCCCCGATTATGGTATAATGGAGAGATTTCCCATGCTTCCATTTCCTCTGCTCTACGCCTCTCTCTTCGTTTTTCTCCTCTGCAGTATCCTGCTTATCCTCCTGCATGAGGAAGCGCGGAGGCGGATCCTCGCTCAGCGCGATTTCGAGCGCAGGGTGATGCTCGGGATCCTCGCGCACAGGCTCCGCACTCCCCTGACGGAAATTCAGTGGTACACGGAGATGCTCCTCTCCGAGCAGGGGGAGATCCTCTCCGATGGGCAACGGAGGATTGCCCACCAGATCAACGACGGCACGTGCGACGCCGTGCGCCTCCTCAATCGCTTCCTCGAGGTTTCCCAGGAGAAGCGTGGAGGGGTCATCGCCAAACCTGTACACATCGATGTATCGAAGGTGCTCCGGAGGGTGATCGACTCGCTCAAGGGTTCCCTCGAGGAACGCGGCCATACCCTGGAAGTGCAGGATGGAAAAATGGAGCTTTGGGCGTACATCGATCCGCTCCTTCTCCAGGCGATCCTCGATGCGGTGATCGCCAATGCCATCCACTACACGCCCCCGCGCGGGAAGATCCGCATCACTCTGCAGCAGAAGAAGCATACAATCAGCGTGAGAGTCGAGGATTCGGGGATTGGGATTCCAGTGGACGAGCAGAAGAACATGTTCGTCGAATTCTTCCGCGGAAAGAAGGCGAGGCTCCTCTACCCGAGTGGCTGTGGCCTCGGACTCTCCCTTGCAAAGCAGCTCCTCGATCAGAGCGGAGGCACGCTCCGGTTTTCGACGGAGGAGGGGAAAGGGAGTACATTCGTGGTGACGGTGCCACGGAGACATTGACTTTCCCTCGCAGCTTTGTTTGCATCCCTCTATGCGGGGGTTGCATTGTAGGCTTGAGCAGAATCTTCCTCCACGAGAAAAGCTGCCTGCGTCTGCCTCTGTGAAGAAAGAGAGGGGGAGAGGAGAGACCGATGTGCATGCGATGGTGCGCTCACGGAGGGAATTCTTCGAGGAACTCCTCGGATACTCCATGATCCCCGGCATTGCGGCAGGGGTGCTGACGAGCATTGGCGTCTCCGAGTACCGCCGCAGAAAAGCAGAGCGGGAATTGCTTGAGCGGCGAGAGCGCCAGCGGTTGGCCAAAATTCTTCAAACATTCATTGCACAGTTTTCAAAGGGCGAACTTCTTGAGCTGGAGGGCGAGAAGGCGTATGTCCAGAGTGTGAGGTCATCCGGGCTGTCAGAACGAGTGATGATCTGCCTCAATAATCTTCCGGTACATGTCCTGCCACAGCTTGCGCAAGTATTGGAAGAGAGAGGAGTACTTCTCGAAAACGTCTTGCTCTCCGAGGAGAATAGGGATGTCGCTCCGATCCATCGTGACAATCATCTGATTTTCCTTGAAGACTTGTATACCGCTATGAATCGCCTTCGGCGGGAGAATGATGTGGAATTCGTCCCGGAGTATGGCAATGAAGGATTTCGGCGGAATCTTCTGCAAGTACTCTCGCACTACACCTCTGTTTCCTCCAAGGAGCCAGACTATGCCGAACGTGTTGTCGTGCTCCTGCGCGATAAAGAGAAAGAGCCGGAAGTGAATCATCGCCACCTGATGGATGATCTCTCGCAGAGTCCGATGGAGGGAGGACCGGATTATGCTGTCATTGAGATAGGCGATGAGCCGTTAGATGCCATTCCCCCAAGCCAAAAAGAGCCGATAGTAGAGATCGTTGCCGCAGAGTAGGCCTCATTTCCACTCTCCACGAATCACTCAGAGTCATTCGCCTCGCGCCGAAAGTGGCCCGAGCCGCGAAGCGGCGAGGACCATGAGCGAGCCCAGCCTTTTCTAAAGAAAGGGCGGGGCGAGTCGAATGGTGCCCCGGAGAGGAGTCGAACCTCTGACCTGAAGCTTAGAAGGCTTCCGCTCTATCCAACTGAGCTACCGGGGCGCGATTTTGCAAAGAACTATAGAGTATAACATCTTTCCTTCATTTTATGGTATAATGGAGGGATGGAACAAATGAACCTTACCCCTGAACAGCAGGCCGATATTGAGCGCAATAAGGATGTTGCGGCCATGAGCTACCTCTGGATTCTCTCGATTGTTGTGCTCTATGCGCGGAAGGACTCTCCCTTCATTCAGTACCACGCGAAGCAAGGGGTGTGGCTATGGCTCATCAGTATCCCTGTGTGGCTCATTCCGAGGGTGGGGCATTACCTCGAATTCTTCGTGCTGGCGGGGATGATCATCGGTTTCTTGAATGCTGCCCAAGGGAAGAAACACGACGTTCCGGTTGTGGGGCAACTTGCAAAAGGGACCCTCACACTCCTCGATATTTGGAAGATGGTGGTTCAAGGAGCTCTCCGTGCATGGGAGACGCTGAAGAGGGGAGTCAAGGGTCCACCAAAGCCCTCAGCAACCTCTTCGGTTTCGAAAGATGGAGAGACGGAAAATGCTAAGCACTAAATCCGAAGCACGAAACAATTTCAAAATTCCAATAAAAAATTCTCAGTATCTTTTCGGCTATTTGTGCTTAGAGCCTTGAGCTTGTTTCGGATTTCGTGCTTCGTGATTCGTGCTTTATCCACTGTGCTTTACATGGAAATTGTGTACTCTCTCGGGGAGATGTCCCCCCGCTATTCCCGCATCATGCTCAAGCTCTCCGGGGAAGCGCTCTCCGGAGCGAAGGAGTCCGGGTTGGATGATGCAGCTCTCCACAGCATTGCGGGAGAGATCATGGAGGTCGCGAAGACCGGGGTGCAGATTGCCGTGACGATCGGTGGAGGAAATATCTGGCGCTATCGGGACAGGCAGGATTCGGGCATTGAGCGGACGGTGAGTGATGCGATGGGCATGCTCGCGACGATCATGAACGCGGTTGCCTTGCAAGCCGCGCTCGAGGCGGAGAGGCAGGCAAGTCGTGTCTGTTCTGCCATTGATGTTCCGCAGCTTGCGGAGCCGTACATCCGGCGGAAGGCCGTACGGCACCTCGAGAAGGGGAGAATCGTGATTTGTGCCGGGGGAACGGGTAATCCCTACTTCACGACGGACTCTGCGGCAGCGCTCAGGGCACTGGAACTCGGTTGCGAGGTCATCCTCAAAGCGACGAACGTGGATGGAGTCTATGACAAGGATCCGCGGAAAGACAAAAACGCGAAGAAGTACGAGACGCTCTCCCTCCAGGAGGCGATTGAGAAGGATTTGCACATTATGGATCAAGCGGCGCTCAGCTTGTGCCGCGATCAGCGTCTTCCCATCGTGGTGTTTAACTTTAGCGAGAAGGGCAATCTCCTCCGGGTGGTGAAGGGGGAGAAGGTGGGGACGAGAGTCATTCCCTGAGCAGTGAGCAGGCAGCGATCAGCGGACAGCACAATGCTGCCAGCTGCTTGCTGCTTGCTGACCGCTCCATTACGATAGTCCCCAATGGATCCAACCCTCAATACTCTCCAGTCTTCCCTCAACCAGACCCTCGATCACTTGAAGTCGGAGTTCGCCAGGTTACAGACAGGACGCGCTTCCGGTGCGCTAGTCGAAAATGTGTCCGTGCTTGCCTACGGTCAGATGCAGCCTCTCAAAGCGCTCGCTGGAATCAGTATTCAAGATGCACGAACGATCGTGGTGCAACCATGGGATAAGGGAACGCTGAGCGATATCGAGAAAGGCCTCCAGAAAGCCGATCTTGGCACGAACCCCGTGAATGATGGAGTGACGCTCCGCATCATTCTCCCTCCACTCACCGAAGAGCGTCGGAAATCTCTTGTGAAAGTTGTCCATGAACTTGCGGAAGAGGCGCGGATCTCGGTGCGACAGATGAGGCAGGAGGTTCATACGAATGCAAAGAAGGATAAGTCGTGCTCGGAGGATGAGCACTTCCGCATCGAGAAGCAGGTCAAGGAAATTGTGGAGAAGGCGAATGCGGAGATCGAGAGTCTGGCGAAGAAGAAAGAGCAGGATGTTATGACAATATGAAGCACTAATGACTAAGCACTAAGCACTAAGCACGAAACAATACTCAAATTCCAAATATCAAAAACGATGGTTTCTGGTACTTGAGTATTGGTGCTTAGAAATTGTTTAGTGCTTAGAATTTAGTGCTTAGTCATTTTTCGCACAGAACTTCCCTTGTTCTCCGCGCTGCTTCCGCGAGCCGCTCTGCAGTCGTATTCACGACCGAGGCGCGGACGGAGGTGAGAGCTTCAGGCTTGCTACGGTCTTTTGGTGCGAAGAAACGGTAGGCGGGGAGGTAGATGACCCCCTCTTCTGCGAGGCGCATGAGCTTCTCCTCGATGGGTATACCCTGTGTGCGGCATCCGGGGAGGGTATTCAGATCAAAGATGACGTAGTACGTATTTCCCTGATGAGGGAGTGAGAGAGTCTGAGTGAAGACATCTCTGTTCTTTGCCACACTCGCGAGAAATCTCCTGCGCTCCTCACCTCCTAAGACGATATGGGCGACCCCGAGGAGTTGCGAAGGGCCCGGGATGAAATTCGTGTGCTGGAATTGGCCTCCGGCTCGGCCGGGGGCTTTTGCTGCGATGAGGAGCTTCCAGAGATCTTCCGCCTGATGCAGGCCGAGGAGGGTTGCGATGCGCTCCCTCCCTTCTGCGAGAATGATGATTTCTCCAAAGCGCAGTCCTGTGCTCCGCTCGATTTTCGAACGGGTATTGATGCAGATTGTTCGCTCCGGAGCGAAGGCGAGCATGGTCTTCTTCTTCGGGAAGAAGGAGCGATAGACCTCATCGGTGATGAGGAGAAGATTGCGTTCCCGAGCAATGCCCGCGAGCGCCTCAAGCTCTTCTTCGAGGAGCGAGAAACCCGTGGGGTTATGAGGATCAATGAGGAAGAGAACTTTCACCTGTGTCGTCGTGTTCCGGAGCATCTCGATATCCTCCTCCTTCAGCTTCCCTGTGAGTGGATCCATGGAGAGCGTGAGGACGGAGAGGCCCCGTTCCTCGAGAAGGCGGTTATACGGTGCATACACCGGTGAGGCGATGCAAACACTCTCTCCTCTTTGCAAGAAGCCACATCCCTCCTCCCCCAGTGCCTTGAAGAGCGAACCGATCGCATGGCTCGCACCATTGAGGAGGAGGAGATCATCACTCGTGATGTGTATTCCAAGCTCCTCCCTGTGCCAGCCTGCGACAATGATCCGGCTTACGGTTTCTCCCTGCGGTTTCAGGTACGATCCGCCGCTCATGGCGGAGGCAGCAAAGAGCTCCTTCAGGACCGTGAAGTCGTTCCACTCCTTTCCCTCACCTCTTGCGCATTCCTGCGCATGCTTGAGGAATGTGCGGAGGAGGCCTAGGGACTGCTTCGCAGCTTCTTCAGAGTAGTGCCTGGACGTTGCCTCTTCGATGTTCTTCCAGAGAGCCTTCGTGCTCCCCTCGCTCCATCGTGTGAATCTCTCCTCTGCATTCGCATTGAGAATGCTATCGAGGAAGAGGACGAAGCTCGCAAATTCCCGACCATGCACGGACGGCGTGAAGCCGTACCCGGGATCTCCGCGTGAAAGATCGATCACATCGTTCTTTCCTCTCGCTTTCTCTGCAATGTCTTGGAGCGTGCGAAA
>CAZQCB010000004.1:22201-27417 GCA_964592265.1 uncultured Candidatus Peribacteria bacterium
CGATCACATCGTTCTTTCCTCTCGCTTTCTCTGCAATGTCTTGGAGCGTGCGAAAAATGACAAACGGTTCGTCATCGCGGACGGAGAAAGGAGCCGAGCTGATAGCGGGTAGCTTGTAGCTTGTAGGCATCTATGTTCTCATATTACCAATTACACAGATGCGATGCCAGCCACGAGCGAAAACACATAGTTCACGATCGTGCTCCCGAGGATGGCAAGCAGGATCCCCAGGCAGGCGTAGAAGATGATTTTCTTGGATTTGGAAATCACCTCCTCGTTTGCGCCCGAGGAGACGATCCGCACTGCCGCATAGAGGATGACGACGACAGCCCCGGCGCCAATGGTCCAGAGCACCGCTTCCGTGACGATCCCCGTGACGATGAGAACTCCTGTCCCTCCACTACCGCAGTAGGGGAGAACGGTGCAGGCTTGCGACCAGATGCTGGCTGCGAAGCCTCCGACACTCTCGAGTGCTGCGTCTGCTCTTCCGGGGAGCATGAGGCCGGTGAGGAAAAGAAGAAGGTGCATGGGGAGAAGACTAGAGAGCCAGGACTGCTTTGACGACGATCGGGGCAGCATTGATGATGACAACGCCGATGATCGCATAGGTAACCATGTCCCGTCCTTTCTTCACCTCGTCCTCTGCCCCCCGCGCGTAGACCATGCGCATCCCCCCGAGGACAATGACGAGGAGGAAGGTGATATTGAGGACAGTGAGGATCACCCGTATTACGCTCTGGATGAGGGAGAAAATGGGATCTGCGGGATTGGTGATCCAGGGTTCGGAGATGACGAGCGAGACGATCCGGTGGGAGGTCAGGGCGATGATGAGGCCCACGCATGCCCAGAAGATCGTCCACTTCGCTTTCTCCTGCTCATTCTCCCTCGAGAAGCCGAGGACATAGCGCGCCCCACCGATGATGACGAAGAGGACGCTTAAGCCTGCTGCTGTATTGAGGAGAATCCGGGCGATCTCCGGGAGCGCAGCGTCTGTGAAGATATTCACTGGCGGATTGCTGCATCCCGGCAGTGGTCCGCAGGGGGGCGGGGGAATAGCAGGGATTCCCTGAGCGAATACTTGCTCTTCGAGAACATGGAGAAAAGAGAGGAGCATACCCTTTTAGACGAGCTGAAAGAAGTAGGAGTTCAAGAAGTAGAGGATTGTTCCTGAGAACACGAGGAGGAGAAGCCCGAGGATTGCACCGGTGATCCGCTGTTTTCCTTCGCCAATCTTCCCCTGATCACCGTTACTCAGGATGATCTGGAGTCCGCCGATAATCACCATGAGGATTGCGATTCCCGCTGCAATCCCGATCATGAAGGGGAGAACGGGCTTCAAGTACGCGTTGATCACCCCAAAGGGATCGGTCGAGGGACAGAGTTCTGTTGTGCCGTCGGGCAAGGGCTCGAGGAGTTTGAGGGGATTGGGACACCCTCCTCCCGCTGCGGCTCCTCCCCCTCCGGTTTGAGCAGAGGTCATGAGGGGGAAGAGCCATGCACATAGACAGAAGAGCATTCGGTAGAGGCGGCGGCGGAGCCGGCGGGTGATGAGAGGGGAGAGCATCAGTGGTGGGCAGGAGAGGGGGCGGCTGCAGGGGCGTGACTAGCGGCTATTTTCTGTTGATAGATCTTCTTCACGTTCTGGTAGTCGTACTTTTCCTTTGCTCCTGTATCGTGAGAGCTGAACTGTGGCATAAATTCCATGAGGATGCGTTTCATCTTCTCTGTTCCTTGACTGTTCACAGCGCTCCTCAACTTCACATCAAGGGTGTTCGAGAGTGCTGCAGCTGTATCTTGTTCTTCTTTGCTTGGATTGATTTTTTCTGTCTCTGTGGAAAAGAGCATTGCCTGAATATCTGCTTCGGGAAATTCGTAGGCGTGTAACAGCTTCTTCACGAATCTATCGACGATGTTGCGCTCCTCGTACACAGTTTTGGTTTTGTCACTCACGACAGAGTAGGTCGTGCGCATTTCTGACCAGGGGATGCCCGGCCTCCTGTCTAAAGCACCATCGAAACCTGAACGTCTTGTCATAATGCCATCCATCCTCACGAATCCTCCAACTGCGCGCATGATCTGTTCAATATCCTGGGAGGAGACCCGTTCCTCTAACCCATCCGACTCGAGCTTCGTGAGCATGCCAAATGCCTTGAAGAAGGAGTTGTAGCCGGTGTAGCCGTTGCGCCAGGCATCTGTTGTGAGCTGCTGACGACCTCCTCCTTGCGGAGTCGCCATGGAGTCGAGGGTTTTGTAATCCAGGCGTGGAATGAAGAAGTGCATATCATCGTGATCCATTTCCCCACCTTTTCGGTAAGCACCTTTTCGGAGACGCTGCTGTACAGATTCTTCCCGGGCGACTTCGAGCTCGAGCCAGAGCGTTGTTCTCAGGCCAGGGCTGTAGTAAGCGTCGTTTTTCCACTCAGGATTTTCCCTGAGGCGCCGAGCCAAAGCATCAATTTCCGGCTTCGTGTTATTGCGGCCGTAGAAGTAATCGATGAACGGGAAGAGGTTCAGAATTTCCCCTCCTTCTCCTGCGAGGATGCGGAGCCGGTCCATGCTGAGGAGTCCGACAGAGAGACCTTGGACCAAGTAGAAGAACTTATCTTCCATAGACATCTTTCCATTGCGGATCGAGTACTCGATGATCTCATTGTAGAGATGTGGCCGGATGGCTTCGTCCATTGGACCATGCCGACCACTCTCTTTGAACTCTGTGAACACGCGTAGCTGTTTCTCGAGTTCTCCATGCAGTCCTCCTCTCAGGTTCGAAAGACGGTCAGCTTCCGGTGTGTAGCTCTTCATTTTCTCCGTAAAGGTGCTCTCATTCTTGCTCTTCCAACTCCGGTAGAGATCCTTGTCTTCCCAGATATCCGAGATGATCTTCCGGAGCCAGGCTTCCCGCAGGTTCTCGTTCCTCCGGCATTCACTGCGCGGCATCTTGTAGATCGAAAGCTCGTTCAAGTTTTCCCATATCTCTTCGTCATTCCAGTTCATGCGGCCGCGCTCGGTGAGAAGGATGAGAATTGCCTTCAGGTGATCCTTATTTTTCGTGTGGCGGGCCATGTCCTGGAGCACGAATGCGTCGAGGTTCTCCAATGCTTTCTTGAAATGCTCGACTTCATCGAGTTCGGCTTTCTGTCTGCGGTCGTGGAAGTCGTGGTGGAGGTTCCCAAGGTAAGGAAGCCATGAGGGAATCCAGCCTGTGACACTTTCACCAATGCGACCCACCTTCCCCTCCTGGCGGCGGTTATACTGACGCTTGATGTCTTCCGTGATGTCTTTGAACATCCGTACGATATCGAAGAAGCTCACCCATTGAACATCTCTCCATATGGCATTAATCCCTCTTCCTTTTGGAGGTTCTGTTCGCAGGTCCTCACGGATCATATCAAATTTGGCTATTTCTTCGAGCACGTTACTGAATTTCCTTTGAATGGCACTCACTCTTTTTTCAAATGCCTCATCACCCTCAGGATGTTCCTTCTGAGTGAATTCTTTGTTCGCTTGGGTGTATTCTTTCTCTAGTTGATCTACATATGCTTTATTCTCAGCACTAAATTGTCCGTGAGCCGGATGGGCTTCAAGGAAAGCTTTCGCCTTAATGAGTCCCTGTTTGCATTTGTGGAGATTCTCTCCGGCTTTGCTGCCTTCGGCGTAGCCATTCGCAGCATGCTCATTGGGAGGAGCTTGGTGTTCCGATTCTGATGGTGCGGATGGCTGGGGAGATGCTCTCCGTTCTCTTTGGACGGGGTTTCCGTGAACATCTCGGTCCGCTGCCGCATATGTCACAAAAGGATCGAGAGGATCATCATACTCATCCCCTGGTCCTGCAGCTGCAGCACGTCGATAGGATGCTTTCTCTTCCCAGGAGAGATCGTCTGGAAGCGGAAAAGGATTTACGCCTCGCTCATCGAGGTCCTTGAAGAATGCAATCTCTGCGTCTGTGAGCGTGAAAGCTGGTTTCCGTCGAAGCCAGAGGGAAGTTCCCCGCTTCGGATCTTCGGTTCTCTCGTATGCATCGTAGAATACTCTCCGTTTCGCCAGGAATTCATCCGTCACTTCCCACTGCCAGTCGCGATTCGTCATTCCATGTTCTCGTTTCACCCACTTATTCCCGATTGTCTGAAATTCTGCTCCTCCGGATTTTTCCACGAGCTTATAGACATCCAGGAAGTAGGAGCGTCCGAGGTAGCGGGCAAGTGCGTAGTTCAGTGCGTGCAATCGTTCCTCGAGGATGACGGCATCCCGTACCTCATCCTGTACCTCAGGATTCTCGGAGAGCTCAGGATTCTCGTAGATCTTTGAACGATTGAGAAGAATGCATTCCTCTCCTTCAGGCTTACGCAGGAATGCTCCGAAATGACCTTCGGGAAGATGTGTTCGATTCACAAAGTCCTTTTCAGAAAGTTCGAGAGGAGGCGATGCATTCACGCGCTCGAGAACGTCCGCAAATTTCTGGAGTCGACGGAGATGCTGTCTTGCTTCGGGTGTAGGCTCAGCAAGATTCTCTTCTTCCCTGCCACCTGCCTCGAAATGTCCAGCGAGTCCGTAAGCAGAGGGAGGATCGAATGCAGGGAGGATCGAGCGGATGTGCGATAAGACCTGCTCTTTTGCCGTGTTCCATTCAGAGAGGTCTTCCGGTTCGGGAGGCTGATAAATTTTGAGCTCTGGTTTGAGTGCTTCGAAGTTCTTCTCTCCTTCCAGAAATTCTTCCGGATTCCTTTGGAAATAGAGAAGAGCCTTCACTGCCTTTGCGCCTATCGGCGCGTCAGGCAGAGCGCATGTGCGCAGGTATTCAATTGTTTCAGGGGAAGCTTCGCTTTTGATCTGGGAACTCTCCAGAAGGTCACTTGCTACATTTCGTGCTTGTTCAAGTACTGATTGCTCCTCTATTGCCTCTGCGAGAGGGTGGGCGACGATGTATTCAAAGTACCTGAGTGCTGCGAGCGCTTCCTCTGCTTCGATGAGGGGAGAGGAAACACTTTGAAGATCGAGGCGCTCGAGATTCTCCAGCGCACGTGCAGTATCGAGCTCATGGTGGAAAGGGTCCCATTCGATGTTCGTGATCTCCTCGGCTTTCCCCTTCAACCCTTCAAGGTAATCCATACGTGCCGTATGTGCTCTCAAGTGAATTTCTGCTTCAAGGGCTTGGAGGAGATGTGTGCGCCACTCCGAAAGCACGAGATGATGAACTTTCTGGCGCTCGAGATTCTCCC
>CAZQCB010000005.1:0-24713 GCA_964592265.1 uncultured Candidatus Peribacteria bacterium
TTCTTTCCGCACTCCTCAAGCGCCCTAAAACCAACTCACTTGTGGTCTAGTCCCGGAGAAACGTGCACTACCCTAGAATCCCCTTTTCTGCTATACTACAGAGAAATCCCTGTATCCATGTCAGATAAAAAGACCACAACAGAACCCGGCTTCCTCGATGCTCTCCTCGGAAGCACACCGAGCGGCGTGCCCGCGGAGGGATCACCGAAGAGTGGAGGAGGAAGTCTCCTCGACCTCCTCCTTGGGAGCGCACCCGCGAAGGACGTGACACCCAAAGAGAAGACAGAAACAGAGAAAATTACGGAGGAAGAGAAAGAAGCGGAGAAGCGCTACTTCGAAGGATTGCAGAAAGTCCTCGACATCATCTCCCCTTCCGGCCTGGAAGTAGGCTTCAAGCAGATCAAGCTTGGCGGCGGGACGCTCTGCCGGACGTTCTTTGCGTATAACTGGCCGAGCCAAATCCATCCGAACTGGCTTTCTCCCGTGGTGAATTACGACGCTCCGATGGACCTCGCGCAGTTCATCTATCCGACCTCGAATCAGGCGGTGATGAAGATGCTCAAGCGCAAGGTTGCAGAGATGCGCTCCTCCATTACTATTCGCAGGGAGAAAGGCATGGCCCGGGATCCACAGCTCGAGGCAGCTCTCGAGGACGCAGAGCTTCTTCGAGACATGCTCGCGCGCGGATATGAAAAGTTCTTCGAATTCGGCCTCTACTTCACGATCTATGCAGAGAGTGAGGAGAAGCTGAAGAAGATCCAGGCAGACCTCGAATCCATTCTGGGAGGGAAGCTCATCCTCACCAAAGCAGCCGACTTCCAGATGGAGCACGGATGGAATTCCACGCTCCCCTTCTGTCTGGACGAGCTTGAAATCACCCGGAACATGAATACCTCGCCGCTTGCGACGAGCTTCCCCTTCAGTAGTTCCGACCTCACGAGCGACCGGGGGATTCTCTATGGCGTGAACCGCCACAATGAGAGCCTCGTCATCTTCGACCGCTTCTCCTTGCCCAATGCGAATTCCACGGTCTTCGCCACCTCCGGAGCCGGAAAATCCTATGCGGTGAAGCTCGAGGTTATCCGGTATCTCATGATGGATACCGCGGTCTACATCATTGATCCGGAGAACGAGTACACGGAACTCGCGAATGTGGTTGGCGGCAGTGTCGTTCCCCTCTCCATCCAGAGCCGGTATCGCATCAACCCCTTCGATCTTCCAAAAGCCATGCGCAAAGATGCCTCCACTCAGAGCGAAGAAGATGAGGACAGTCGCCCTGGAGAACTCCTCCGTTCCGCAGTGATCAACCTCCACGGGCTTTTCAAGCTCATGCTGAAAACCGTTACTGCAGAGCAGGAGGCAACGCTTGATAAGGCAATTCTCGATACCTACGCGCTCAGAGGCATCACACTCGACACACCCAATCCCGGAGAGCTCGAACCTCCCACCCTTCCCGATCTCGTGGATGTGCTGATGACCACAGAAGGCGGTGAGGATATGGCGAAGGTCTTAAGGAAGTTCACGGAGGGAAGTTTCGCAGGACTCTTCAATCAGAAGACGAACATCGACCTCTCGACGCAGCTCATGGTGTTTCAGACGCGCGATCTCGAGGAATCACTGCGCCCCATGGCGATCTACATCGTGCTGAACTATCTCTGGAACGAAGTCCGCAGCGCCCTGAAACGCAGGATCATCGTCGTTGATGAGGCCTGGAACATCATGCAGTACGAAGATTCCGCCCGCTTCCTCTACGGGCTCATCAAGCGAGCACGCAAGTATTACCTCGGGATCACCACAATTACCCAGGACGTCGAAGACTTCATGAACTCCCCGTACGGGAAGCCCATTGTCACGAACGCCGCGATGCAGCTGCTCTTGAAACAGGCGCCATCCGCGATGAAAGTGCTCCAGGAAGCATTCGACTTAACGGAAGGCGAGAAATACCTCCTCCTCAACTCCGGCATCGGTCAGGGGGTGTTCTTCGCGGGCCGGAAGCACGTCGCACTCCAGATCGTCGCAAGTCCGAAGGAGCATGAAATCGTGACGACGAATCCGGAGGAAATTGCGCGGAGACGAGCGGAGGCAGCGATGAAGAAGACACAGGAAGAGAAAGTCATAGAGCCACTGAAAACGGTGGAGACGGGATCCCCGGCTCCTCAGAAGAACGACGATCCTCTTCTCCCTCCAGCGGAGAAGAAGGAGGAAGAGAATGAACACCTCTGAGCTCGCTTTCCGAACGGAGGGCATTTCTCACGGCTTTGCCAACCGCAGGAAGATTTTTCAGAGGAATAGTGAGTGCCGCAAAACTCAAGCCATAGGCTTCCCAACCAGTGCTCTCTAAAGTCGTTGTTCCTCCTCCGAATGGCGCGAACCCCCGTGAACGCACCCTCTCACAGAAACCGAGGTGTCCGTAGTGCGAAGGGAAGAAGAGCACATAAAGTTTTTCCGCACGCCCCGCTGTATTCCTACTAAAAAATGAACGGGAGATCCTTCTCTGAGCTCCGATAGGACATCCCGTTCATGCCAAAACTCAAGTTGCATCAGGAAAATTCTATCCCTAGATCGGGAGTTCCACACCCCACCCCACTTCGCCCTGCGGATCTTCCGAGGGCAATTTTCCTCCGGAATCCGCGATTGCCATCACTTCTCCGGTAACCGGATCCACCTCATCTGCTTGCAGAATGAGACGGCGAAGGGTGGTTCCAATCGGCGTACAGGTCATGAGCGTGCTCATGCGCCGATTCAGGGGTTGCTCAAGCACCGAGACATCCTTGGGGGAAACCTCGAACTTCTTCGCAATGCGGTAGCGATGGAGTTTCCCTTGGTAGTAGAGGGAGTACTCATCACCGACCTCGAGCGTGGGGAGGCGAGCGAGCACAGCGTTATAGCTACTCAAGATCCAGGGGTAATTGGAGCTATGACCTGTGAGGAAGACGTTGCCGACCTCCCCCGGTTCCGCTGTCCCCGGGTAGCGCACAACACCGAGGAGGAGCGCATCCTGGATATCCTTCTCAAAGGTCTTCCAATCCTCGCGCTTGAGGGCTGCAGGCGAAACGGAAATGAGCGGAACGTTCTTCCCCATCTTCGGGATGATGAGCCGGTCATCGGGCGGGGCAATGTCCAAACTTGCTGCAATCCCTCCCATGTTTCTCTTGCCCGCAAGTGGCAGCTCCGGTACAGAGAGGAGAGGATCCGTCATGACCTGCAAGGCTCTCCGCTCCTCTGTACCAGCCCCCGGGAGGAGCCAAGCTCTCCCCACCTGCCAGTAGCTTGCCGCATTGAGTGAGACGAAGAGGAGGAGGAAGATCGCAGTGAAGCGTGCACCAAAGGAAACGGTATTCCAGAGAACACGGACCCGGGGATTCTCATGAGCACTGCACTTCCCCGTAAATTTCCTAAGCGTAGGAAGTTTGGGAAGGCGGATGCTTCCGCGGAGGCGGCGAGAGAGAGTGTTGAGAGATTTGAGGGGTGTCACTCTGAGGAGGCTCCGGCCATCCTTCGTGACGCCCTTCGCTTCGGCTCGGGGCTCCTCAGGCTGACGTACCGGAGCCGTCTCGAAAGGGAGAATCACAATATTCCCCTCTTCGTCATACACTACATTCCGCGCCTTGAAGGGTTTTTGTGTGTGCATGGGTTTTCCTCTTATTATAGCAGAAAACGGAGGACCCCTCACCCCCTTTCTCCCCCTCTCCCACCGCTCATATATTACATGGCAAAATACAGCCAGGGTATTCAAGAATTGAAGGAGGGAGAGGGGGTTGGGGGGTGAGGGCGCCCCAACGCACTCAAATCCTAAGCAGCAATCTTCACCCTGTACTTCTTCACATTCCCCCAAATCCTCTCATGGACATCCTCGGGGTGAATCCGAAACTCCTCCCCCGTCATCTTCTCATAGAGGCTGATGTACTTCTCTGCGAGCATGACTCTGGCCTCGTCCGTGACCTTGGGTTTCGGTCTCCCATCATCTTTGAATCCCTGCTCCTTGAGCCAGAGGCGGAAGAATTCCTTGTCCAGACTTTCTGGCTCTAACCCCTTTGCAAAGCGCTCTTCGTATGTATCTTTCATCCAGTAACGGCTGGAATCCGGCGTGTGCACTTCATCGCCGATGCAAAGCACTCCATCCTTGTCATACCCCATCTCGTATTTCGTATCGACCAGGATGAGTCCGCGTGCGGCTGCGACCTCCTGCCCACGCCGGAAGAGAGCAAAGGCTTTCTCTTGCACATGAGCAACCTCTTCCTTGCTAATGAGACCCAAGGCAATGAGTTCCTTTGGACTCATAGATTTGTCATGACCTGTTTCCGGTTTTGTCGAAGGCGTGAAAATAATCTCTTTCAATTTCTGATTCTTCTTCATCCCATCGGGGAGAGCATTCCCGCAGAAATTTCGCACTCCCTGCTCGTAATTCACCCAAATAGAGGTTGAAGTGGATCCCGTGAGGTATGCGCGGACGACGACCTCGATTTTGAGCATCCGGAGTTTCTTTCCGACCGTGACATTGGGGTCGGGAACAGCGATCACGTGCGTCGGCATGACCTCCCGGACTTTTTCAAACCACCACGCACTCATTTGATTGAGCGCCTGCCCCTTCAAGGGAATCGTACACCACTGATAGTCAAAAGCAGATTGGCGATCGGTCGAAATCAGCACCACCTGTTCCCCATGCGTATACACGTCACGCACCTTGCCCTGATAGCGGCTCCCAAGCTCCGGAAAATCCGTGCGGTCGAGGGTATTTGTGAGGAAGGGGCGTATCTGCTCCAAGGTGACCATACCTGCACTGTAGCAGAAAACGACGAGCGATTGACATGAAGGAAAAATAGGGGTTCACTGTCTCCTCCTCAATGTCAGAGCATCACCCTGAGTCAGAGGCAAGTCTGAAACCAAAGCACCAAGGAGAGAGCTCTGACACAGCGCTCCAGGGGAAACTCTTGTCTGAGGCAAGAAGGACGAAGTGCCCGTACGTGGGGGAGATGCGGGTAGAAAACGGGAAAGTCACCCTGGCTCTCTCGGGGGATATGCGCAATGAAGCTTCCATCCAGAAGCTCGGCAATTTGCTTGCCACCTTTGCGGGAGATCCAGACGTGCGAAGCCTGACACTCGATCTCACAGGTACCCACCTTCACGCTTCGAGTTCACTTGCAGAGTACATCCGGGCAACCAAGATCTTGCGGAATAAGGGAAAGCCGCTCCTCGGAATGCGTGGTGCACACCCTGACTTCCTGCGTGTTCTCGAGATAACACACACCAAGGAGCTCTTTGTTCTCGAGATGACAGATCCACCATCCCCAGCAAAAGCAGTAGGAGAAGAAGTACAACGCAAGCTTGGTGCTGCAGGAATACAAAAGCCAAGGGACTCTTAAAGAGAATGCTCTATACTGCCGGTATGCCTATCACCCTCTTCCTCGCCTCCGAAGCCGACAAAGCCCATGCGGAGAAAATTCTCTCTGTCCTCAAAGAGTTCGGTGTAGAGGCAGAAACTGTTATTGCCTCCGCCCACAAGGTGCCGGAGAAGGTCCTTGCGAAGGTTGAGGAGTTGAATATGCGGAAAGAGCCTACCGTCATCATCACCTGTGTCGGAATGAGTAACGGTCTCTCCGGCGTCGTCGCGGGGAGCTCCGTGCATCCTGTCATCGCCTGCCCGGTCTTCAAGGATAAGAATGACTACATCGTGAACATTCACTCGACTCTCCAGATGCCGAGCGATGTCCCCGTCCTTACGGTGCTTGAGCCGAAGAATGCGGCACTTGCAGCGCTCCGCATCCTTGCGGAGTCGGATGCAGCTCTTCGAGGAAAGCTTGCGGAGAGAACTAAGGCAGTCAAAGCACGATATCAGGAATAATCCCTACGCATGTCCGACGCTAACCTCGACATCCAGCCAAGCTCCGATCGCTTCCGGAAGCGTCTCGAACGCATGAAGAAACACCCGAAGGAATACGCGAAAGAGAGGCAAAAACGCGTAGGAGATCAGGTGGAAAAAATCGGTGAGGATCAGGAGAGAAATCGAGAGGCATCGGAACTTCTGATCCTTCTTCGTGAGCACGAAGAAGAACTCAAAGAGCAATTGGGTGCCGATCTCGAAAAAGCGACAGGAGCTCTCCAGAGCTACGATGCGAAGCAATGGGAGGATCTACAACAATTTTTCTCGGAGGGAAAATTCGATCTCTTCGCAGAACCCACAGATGAAGGAAAACCACAGATCTCCGTACGCATCGAACTCCCCGAGGGGAATGTTCAAGAGAAGATTCCGCTGACGCCTTCAAAACAGCAGGAAATCCTCGCGATGGCGCCTCCAAAGCAGAACAATCAAGGCAGGCGCAAAGCAGCGTAAGTCTCGAAATGCCTATACACCCATTAATAGGTGTATAGGCACAGAAAGCCGCTACGGAAAAGACTTCCTGAAGTTCCTGAGTTGATCATCTGGGGCAGCTTTGTTCCTCTGCTCGTGCCTACAGAGAAGGCAGTGATGGATGAGCACAAACCCCTTCTTCCCATCCTGATCGAGCGCAATGGGTTCCATGAGCCCTCTGCAGTCCGAAGCCCTGTCCCCCGGTCCCTCTTTATCCACATGCTTTGAGTAGAGGCAAAATGGACAGTGGTTGCGGTACGTCCCGCGACCAAGCGGTTCTACGGCTCTTCCACAATGCTCACAGGTGAATCGCTCTTCGCGTGGAATGAAAGTCACACGTTGAAACGGAAATGGAAGATATCCCCATCTTTAACAATGTACTGCTTCCCCTCCGTCCGCATCTTGCCGCGCTCCTTTGCTACAGCTTCGCTCCCCGCTGCAATGAAATCATCGTAGCCAATTGTTTCCGCGCAAATGAAGCCTTTCTGGAAATCACTGTGAATCACTCCTGCAGCTTCGGGGGCGCGCGCGCCCTTTCGGACTGTCCATGCACGCACCTCCTTTGGACCAGCAGTGAAGAAGGTGAGGAGATGCAGAACTTCATACGCACGCTGAATGAGCTGCTCGAGACCGGAAGAAGTGACGCCAAGTGACGCCAGGTACTCTCTCCCCTCTTCCAGGGAGAGAGAGACGAGCTCCTCTTCGATCTTCGCGGAGACGAGGACGGGCAGTGTCAGCAGCTGAAGGTCCTTCTGGAGTTTTTCCGAAGAGAGCAATGCAAGTTGTGTCTCCGAGACATTCGCAACATAGAGGAACGGTTTGCGTGTGAGGAGATGAAGAGTCTGCACGATACCTTCCTGCTCTTCCGAAAGTTGTACCGAGGAGGCAAGCTTCCCCGCATCGAGCGCTGTCTTCATGAGTTCTAAGGCAGAAAGCTCGGCTTGTGCTTCCTTGTTCCCCGTCCGTGCTCCCCCACTCGTCTTCCCCATCCGCTTCTCGAGCGTCTGGAGATCTGCGAGGATAAGCTCCGTTTCAATTGTTGCGACGTCTCGTTTGCCGTCGACGGATCCTTCGACATGCTGAACATCGGTATCCGGGAAGACACGGATAACTTCGCATACCGCATCAACCTCCCGAATGTGACTCAAGAATTGGTTGCCGAGGCCCTCGCCCTTACTCGCCCCTTTCACGAGTCCCGCGATATCTTTGAACTCGATCGCCGTGGGAATGACCTTCTCCGGTTTCACAAGTGCTGTGAGTTTTTCGAGTCTCCTATCGGGAACAGCGACGACTCCCACATTCGGATGAATCGTGCAGAAGGGGTAATTCGCAACTTCCGCACTCTTCGCCCGCACAAGCGCATTGAAGAGCGTAGATTTGCCGACATTCGGGAGACCAACAATCCCTATATGCAACGACATACCATCAGTGTACGCGAGGCCCCGCACCGAGCGCGGAGCGCTCTGGTGCGTGGGCCGACGTTGGGTAGGCCAACAATGCCAATATGGAGAGGCATGGAAGGTTCATTGTAGACCTTGACAAATACGAGTTTTAGAGCCAAAATCTTTCACCAATGCGAACGCCTACTTCCCCTCTCCTTGCAGGGATCACCCTTATCTCTTTCGCGATGCCAACAGTCTCTTTGGCGGCATTCTGGGACGTCCCAGAGACGGCCTGGTACACAAAAGCATTCTCTTCTCTTGAGAGGCAGGGAATCATTCAGGGGCTCCCCGATGGAAGCGCGAAACCGGAAGCCTTCCTCACACGTGCAGAAGCGCTCAAAACTGTTATCCGCTCGCGGGAGAAGTTCGCAACCGAGATCGTGTGGTTCTCCGGAAACTTGCCCGATATCCCTCTCTTCCCGGATACCGACCAGCACGCATGGTATGCACCGTACGTCGAGGTCGGATTCCTTGAGGGCATCATGACGGGGTATCCCGATGGCACGTTCCGCCCGGGAGACACGCTCACCGTGGAGCAAGCGCTCGTCATCCTCCGCCGAGGCTACGAGCGCGATGGGGAGATCGCTTTTGCAACGTCCGAACGCCTGCAGAATGTTCCTGGTCAGTGGTACACCGATGCACTATCGGAAGCGATTGCGCGCAATCTCATCACCCCTGAAAATGCTCTCCGCATCGGCTCCCCCATCACCCGTGCGCAATTCTTCTCGCTCCTCGATCGCTTACACACGATCGAGCAGAGCGGAGCCTATGCATTTGAGGGTGAAGAAACTCCCGTTGCCATGGTCTCGCCAATCTTTGGACCTTCGCCCACCCAAGAAACACTGGACGTTCCCTCCGTGAGTTCTCCCCTCCCCCTCCGCATCACCCCACAACCCTTCGAGCCGGCTGACCCCTTTGTGCTTCGTTTGCCGGAAGGCGTAGGCAACGAAAGCATCCTCAGCACCTCCTCCATCTATGCCTCAACGAAGACATTCGCCATCACGATCCCCACACTCGATATTTTCGATTTCAGTGTCTCTCACCCTCTGGACCCCTTCTCGGAGGATGGCCTACTTGCGCCCTTAAGCGAAGGACTCGGGCATCTCTTCTCCTACCCCGGGAATGACGGGAAGATGATGATTTACGGCCACAGCAGCAACTGGCCATGGGATCGCTCGGAATTCGCACGGGCCTTCCGTCAGGTGAATCGCCTCACCGTCGGTGACCGCGTGTACATCACGTTCGATGGGAAGCTCTACGTGTACGAAGTGACGGGGAATCAAATCGTCTCCGCGAAGGATACGTCCTCCTTCGATGACACAGGCCGGGAGGAGCTCATCCTCTACACCTGCTGGCCACCCGACTCCACACAGGAACGTTTCCTCGTCTATGCGATGCCCGTAGAGACGATAGCGCTGAGGAATCCTCTTCCATTACAATGAGAGTCTGATGCTTCGCCCCTCACTCTCATCCCATACTGAAGGCCCACTGCAATCTCTCCACTCCGCGAGCGAGACCTTCAAGCGGACTGCCTGGAATATTGCGGTAGGTTCAGCGATCGTCGTTGGTGGCCTCTACCTTCTCTTCCACGGTATTCCCGGCATCACCCCACCGGTGGTGCAATAAGAGAAATCCTACGAACTGCTTGCAGAAAGGCAGAAAGCCCTTTAGGCTTGTCCCACGTTCTTGCTGATCGTACGGTCCTGCCTGCCCCGCGTAGCTCGACGGAGTCGAGCGAAGTGGGGACACAACGGGTCTCTCCGCACACGAAATGACGCAGAACCTGCCCTCTCGCAAGAAGAGGGTCTAAGGATCTCATCATCCCTCTCTCATGACCATTCCTTCCGAGGAGGAACTCCTCCAAGCGGCCTGCCACATTGGGCACCGCGAGTCCAAGTGGAACCCGAAGATGAAGCCCTATCTCTATGGAGAGAGAAAGGGTATCCACGTCTTCAATCTCACGAAAACCCGTGAGCTCCTGGAAAAGACCTGTGAACACTTAAGCACACTCCAGAAAGACGGGAAGATGATCCTCTTCGTCTCAACAAAGCAGCACTCGACCCACTTCCTGGAGGATTTGGGGAAAGCAACAGGGCAACCGATCGTCACGAAGAAGTGGATTGCGGGGCTGCTCACGAATTGGAAGACGATCTCCCGCAGGATCAAGTACTACCTCGACCTCCAGGATTCCTTTCGCACGGGGGAAGTGGAGAAGTACACGAAGAAGGAGCAGACGCAGCTGCGGAAGAAGCTCGCGAAGCTCGATCACGCACTCGCGGGTGTCGCCGGCATGACGGGGCTCCCCGATGCGGTTTTCGTCGTGGATGCCCTTCGGGATGTCATCGCCGTACGGGAGGCACACACGATCGGCGTCCCCGTCTTTGGTATCTGCGACAGCAATGCAGACCCCGATTTCTTCACTGTGCCGATTCCTGCAAATGATGATGCGGTGAACTCCGTGAAGCTCATCCTGGAAACCGTGCAGCAGACGCTGCTCGCAACCCCTAGGAAAGCTCCGGAGAAAGCAGAAAAGAAAGAGAAAGCTCACGCAGAAAACATCATGGAAGGAGCTCCTGCAGGGGTCTCCTACACTGCGTAATTTTCCACTACTTGCCCCGCTCCTCGACTCCGCTCGGAGTAAACGAAGTGGGGTCCCCCCCCTCTCCCCTATGTCCCCCATCACCGCAGAACAAGTGAGTTCTCTCCGCCGCCGCACAGGCGTCAGCATTTCCGCCGTGAAGAGTGCGCTCGAGGAAGCAAAAGGCGACGAGGAGAAGGCAATCGAGATTTTACGGAAGCAGGGCGTTGCACAGGCAGTGAAGAAGAGCGATCGCGAGCAGCTTGAGGGTTCCATGTTCCTCGAGCGAAGCGGTGGAAAAGCCGCACTCGTCCACCTCGCCTGCGAAACGGACTTCGTTGCGCGCGGAGAGGACTTCCAGAGTGCAGGAAAAGCTCTTGCGAAGACTGCTTTCGCCAAAGGGGCAGATGCCGCTCGCAGCGAAGCTGCAGCGCTCATGCCGGGGCTCGTCTCCAAGCTCGGCGAAAATATCACCCTTGCAGACGCGGTCGTGCTGGAGGGGGCGGTGCTCGGCACGTACGTCCACAGCAACGCGAAGATTGGCGTGATCGTGGCACTGGATACAGGAACCGAAGAAGTTGCCAAAGATGCAGCAATGCACGCTGCAGCAACGGCGCCGCGTGTGGTCTCTCCGGATCAGGTGAGCGCTGAGCTCATCGAGAAGGAAAAGGAAATCTGGCGGGAGGCGCTCAAGCGTGAGGGGAAACCGGAAGCGATGTTCGATAAGATCATGATCGGCAAAGAGAAGAAATTCCGCGAAGAATCGGCCTTCCTGAAGCAACCCTTCGTGAAAGATCCGACGAAGATGGTGGAGCAGCACCTCGGAGGAGCGAAGGTGACGGGATACGTGAGATTTTCTGTTACATAAAGATTAAAAGCACGAAATCCGAAGCACGAAGCACGAAACAAATCCGAAACTCGAATATCAAAACCCCGTGGTTCACGATTTCGAATTTTAAATTTCGAATTTGTTTCGAATTTCGGATTTCGTGCTTCGTGCTTTGCCCCTTATCCTCCAATAATCTCCAACAACCTCTCCCTTTCCCCTTTCGGAAGCGGGAGCGATTTCACGAAAGACTGCAATTTCCCCAGAGTGACGTCCTCTCCCCGCGTGAGCTTCTTCAGGCGCTCGTAGGCATCGGTGACCCCGAACCGGCGTAGGACTACCTGGATCGCTTCCGCATGCACTTCTGGATGGGCATGGAGCTCTGTTTTAAGCACCTGCAGATCCGGATAGATTTTTCCAAGTCCCGCCCTCAGAGACTGGAGCGCGAGGAGGTGATGCCCAAAGGCCACTCCCAAATTCCGCTGCACCGTCGAATCCGAGAGATCCCGCTGCAGACGGCTTATGGGGAGCTTCTCCGCAAAATGCGCGAAGAGTGCGGAACTGATCCCGAGGTTCCCCTCCGCATTCTCGAAATCAATTGGGTTCACCTTGTGCGGCATGGTGGAGGATCCGACTTCCCCGGCGATCAAGCGCTGACGGAACACTCCGCGTGAAATATACAGCCACACATCCCGAGAGAAATCGAGGAGGATCGTATTGATGCGGATGAAGACGTGCGAGAGTTCCGCAAGATCATCGTGGGGATTAATTTGCGTCGTGTAGCGAAGCGGTGTAAGCCCAAGGGAACGCACAAATTTTCGACCGAAGGCTTCCCAATTGACGTCGGGATAGGCGCTCTTGTGTGCGGAGAAGTTCCCGACGGCACCCCCGAGCTTCCCACCCATGCGGAATGCATACAGAGGAGTGAGCTGCCGCCCAAGCCGCTCCATGAAGACGGAGAACTCTTTCCCGAGTGTCGTCGGCGTTGCAGGCTGCCCATGTGTGTGACTCAGCATGGGGAGCCTTCTCCACTTTCTCCCGAGTGACCCAAACTGTGCGACGAGGCCTCGAAGCTCCGGTCGGAAGACTTCTTTGAGTGCACGGTGAATGAGGATGCCGTAGGCAAGGTTATTGATGTCCTCGCTCGTGAGGCCGAAGTGGAGAAATTCACTGCTCTTACGAAGGGGGGGCATGCTCTGGAATCTCTTCCGGAGGTAGTACTCGACGGCCTTCACGTCATGATTGGTCCGGCGTTCAAACGCACGAATCATCGCGATGTCCTTGTCTCCAAAGCGTTCGACAAGCTTGAGGAGTTTGCCTCGTTCCGAGGCCGTGAGGCGCTTCACCTCACGCACGCGGGGTTCATCCCCCAGGGCAATGAAATAGAGAAGCTCCACTTCCACCCGAGCCTTCATGAGCGCTTCCTCGCTGAAATAGGCCCCCAAGCTCTCTACCTTTGCTCTGTAACGGCCATCAAGGGGAGAAAGCGGGGAATGCATCAGATGGCCTTCAACGTACCAGAAAAGATGGGAGAAGAGTAGAGATGTGAAGAAAACTATACAGCTCTTGACCTGGGGGTGCGGGCGCGGATAATGCTCCAAACTTTTTCCCCCTCTATCTCATGAATAACCAATTTGAGGCTATGGAAGCGAGACTGAAAGAACACGAGGGAAACGGTCGCCTGCAAGATCCTGATGCAACGGAGATATATTATCCTCCGTCAATCAGGTGGCATGAGCTCATAGAAGAACCCGACGTATTTCAATGGATGAGAGTGAAAGAGCAGGAGGAACTCGATGAAGAAGGTGATGTGGCTTCTTTGGATCGCAAAAGGGTAAGAAAAGAGATCAAGGGAGTCATGTTCTCCGCGAAGATCACGCGTCGCCAACAAGAAGATTTGGTGGAAGAGGATGCACAGTCTTGGAGAGAAGCATTGCGCGAGAACAGAGAGTAATACGCGAATGTCGCACGTCACTCCGTGACGTGCTGCACGCCGCCCTTCGACTCTGCTCAGGACAAGCTTGCGTCGTGCGACTGACTTTACGAGCACCCACTCGTCTCCCCACAGTCCAGGCACTTGTAGCACGCCCCGTTCCGGACCATCGTCGAGCCGCACTGCCCGCACATGGGAGCATCCTCGGCGCCCTGAAAGGCAAGCGGGGTGCCGTTGTGTTCATGCAATCCGAGCGTTTCCGCAGGAGCATCAAGAACCGCTTGCGTGCTGACCGCTGATCGCTGATCGCTGATCGCTTCCACCCCCATATCGAGCACCGGAAGCACCGACACAAACGCCTCCCGACTTTTCGAGCCCTCCGCATACGCCTTCTCCACGAGTTCTGCGTTGTGCACGAGCTTCGCTTTCTCCTTCGGGAGGAACTTGAGCGCGAGCCAGCGCCCAAGGTAATCCATCATGCTCTTCGCGAAGGGAATTTCCTTATTGGTCGTCATTCCGGCGGGCTCGAACCGGGTGTGGACGAGCTTCCCGACGAGCACTTCGAGCGGTACACCGTACTGGAGGTTCATCGAGAGCGAGAGTGCCAGGGTATCCATGACGCCGGAGAGCGTCGACCCCTCCTTCGCCATCTTGATGAAGATCTCCCCCGGCTTCCCATCTTCGTAGAGACCGACCGTAAGGTATCCTTCATGCCCTGCGACAGAGAACTTATGGGTGATACTCGATCGCTCCTCCGCGAGCTTCCTCCGGCGCGGTACTTCTTTGATCACGATTTTCTCCCGCACTTCCACAACCTTCTCTGCCTTCGTACTCAAGGGTTGGCTCAATTTGCAACCGTCACGGTAGAGCGCATTCGCCTTGAGGCCGAGCTTCGAGCCTAAGAGGTATGCCTTCTTGATATCCTCTACAGTTGCTTCCCCAGGGAGATTGATCGTCTTGCTGATGGATCCGGAGATGAAAGGCTGCGTGACCGCCATCATGTGGATGTGCCCCTCGGGGGCGATGAAGCGCCGGCCGATCTTCCCGCACCGATTAGCGCAGTCGAAGACCGGCAGATGTTCCTCCTTGAGAAAGGGGGCACCCTCCAGGGTCATCCGACCACAAATCACCTCATTCGCCTCCTCGATCTCGCGCTCCGTGAACCCGAGTTCCCGGAGCATACTGAACTCAGCATCGTTGTACTTCTCTGGTGAGAACCCCAACCGCTTCATCGTCTCCTCCCCAAGCGTCCACCGGTTGAAAGCAAAGGGGAGCTCGAAGACTTGCGGGAGATTCCGCTCCGCCACCTCGAGATCGGCTTCACCGAAACCCTTCGCTTTGAGCGTCTCGCGATTGATGTGCGGTGCATCCCGCAGAGTCAATGTCCCGAGCACATAGTGCATGATGTCCTCAACCTGTTCCCCGAGGTACCCGAGTGCAAGCAGGGCTGGCTTCACAGATTGATTGGCAATCTTCATGTAGCCGCCACCCGCCAGCTTCTTAAATTTCACGAGCGCGAAATCAGGCTCCACTCCGGTCGTATCACAGTCCATGAGGAGCCCGATGGTGCCGGTCGGTGCAATGACAGTTGTCTGGGCGTTCCGGTACCCAAACCTCTCGCCTAAGTGCAGTGCCCTATCCCAGGCTTCATGGGCGGCTGTGAGGAGGGCCCGAGGGCACACCTTCTGATCGATACCGACCGGGATGACATGCAGCGCCTCATACTCATTGGGGGGAGCGTCGTAGGCGGCGCGCCGGTGATTCTTGATCACGCGGAGCATGTGATCGCGATTCCGCGCAAAGCCGGGGAAAGGCCCGAGGTGGGATGCCATCTCCGCAGACTGCACGTAGGACTCCCCCGTGAGAATCGCCGTGATCGCCCCACAGATCGCCCGCGCCTTCGGGCAGTCATAGGGAACCCCCATCCGCATGAGCATGGCGCCGATATTTGCATAGCCTAAGCCCAGCGTCCGGAAACGGTAGGAGCGTTCCGCAATTTCCTTACTCGGAAATTGTGCCATGAGGACGGAGATTTCGAGGACGATCGTCCAGAGGTGCACGGCATGGACGAAGTTCTCAATGAGGAAGGTGTCTTGATCGGAGAACTTGAGAAGGTTGAGGGATGCCAAATTGCAGGCAGTGTTATCGAGGAACATGTACTCACTGCAGGGATTACTCGCACGGATGCGCCCGTCCTCGGGACAGGTATGCCAATCCTGAATCGTCGTGTCGTACTGCACTCCGGGATCGGCGCAGGCCCACGCCGCGAAGCCGATCTTCTCCCAGAGATCCCGCGCCTTGAGGGTTTTCGAGGGGCGAGGCACACGGCCTTCTTCGGAAGCCTGCCGCCTCTCCGTTCGCCAGAAGAGATTCCACTCCCCATCCTGCTCGAGGGCACGGAAGAATTCGTGTGGGACACGCACGGAATTATTGGAATTCTGACCGGAGACCGTCTGGTATGCATCCCCGTTGAAATCCGCGGGGTAGCCTGCATCACGCAGGGCTGCAACCTTCCTCTCCTCATGCACCTTCCAACTGACGAACTCCTCGATGTCCGGATGGTCAAGATCCAGACAGACCATTTTGGCGGCTCTCCGCGTTGTCCCGCCCGATTTGATCGCCCCCGCAGCACGATCACCAATCTTGAGCCAGCTCATGAGTCCGGAGCTCGTCCCGCCATGGCTCAAGGGTTCGCCTGCACCACGAATATCGCTGAAGTTCGTTCCTGTCCCCGACCCATACTTGAAGAGGCGTGCCTCCCGCACCCAGAGATCCATGATCCCACCGGGATTGACCATGTCGTCCTCGACCGATTGGATGAAGCAGGCGTGGGGTTGAGGATGCGTATAGGCATCTTCACTTTCCCGAACTTCTCCCGTCTTGGGATCACAGTAGTAGTGCCCCTGGGCCGGCCCTGTGATGCCATACGCATAGTGGATACCGGTGTTGAACCACTGGGGGCTATTGGGTGCCGCCATCTGATGCACGAGCATGAAGGAGAGCTCATCCTCAAAGGCCTGCGCATCCTGCACCGTCGCGAAGTATCCCTCCTTCTCTCCCCAGTGCCTCCAGCAGCCGGAAAGTCTTCGGATCACCTGCTTTGCGCTCTTCTCGGGACCGGTGATGACCTCTCCCTTCGCATCGAGCTGCGGCACGCCTGCCTTCCGGAAGTACTTGGAGGCAAGGATGTCCGTTGCGACCTGAGACCAACTTGCTGGCACTTCCACCCCCTCCATCTCAAAGACAATGGAACCATCAGTGTTTCCGATGCGGCTGGTCCGTCGCTCGTAGCGTACTTCCTCCAAGGGGTCACTCCCCGGAGTCGTGAAACGTCGAGAGATATGGAGCCCCGGAGAGGCATGTGGAGCGGCTGACGCATCGTAGGGAATATCTTCCCACGCACCGGCACGCGTCCGTCCAGGAAGAGAAGAGGAGGCAGGATTCATGGGAACACAAGATGTAGTACCTCTCGAGGTGAACCGCCACAATATATGCTCCTCTACCGCGGAGGGGAAGGAAGAACTCTTGAACGTTCCCTGATTGATGTCGCAATGATGGATTGCAAAAGAAGCATGGCAATAAAGGTGAGACTGGGGAGGAGTTGCACGATGCCCCTGCCATACCCCGTATGCCTGATCGCCTCGGCCGCAAGAGGCGTGAGGTAGTAGATGCCAAATTGCCCGAGGAGCACGATCCCGAGGAAGAGGAGGAGGAACCCGACGGCGTGATGGCTCCAGTAACGCCATGAGAGAGCAAGGAACAGGAGGAAGACGGGGGAGAAGAGGAGGAAGCTCCCCGTGTAGAAGAGCTCATTGAGCACCGCGAGCGGCACGTCGGGGTGGGGAGAGAGCACGAACTGGCCCACGGATTGGGCATTCCCGAATTCCAATCCCACGATCACCTTGAACAGAGCCCAGGGGAGGAGAACGAGTGAGACGATCCCAAGGAACACCCCCATCGTCCTTATGGAGATGCGGAGAGATCGAGTCTTCCAGAGGGAGGAGAGTGCAAGGAGGAGCGTGAGCGGAGGAAGAAAGAGGAGCAATGCCTCGCTCTTCACGAAGAGCATAAGGGCGGAAGATACACTCTGGAGGAGAAGCCAGACATGCTGCCCAGTCTCATCCTCTTCCAGCATCCACCGGTACCAGAAGAGAAGCGGAAGGAAGAGCGAAGCGGACATGAGCACATCCGCATAGGCATTGACGCCATGGAGGAAGAAGAGTGGGAGACTCACGAGCACGAAGACACCAAGTGTCGCAAACACTGCCGATGTGAGGCGCGAAAGCGCAGCGGCAAACATGCCAATGAGCGCGAGGAACCAGAGGAGGTGCACGCTATTCACCGCTGCCTCATTCCATCCTCCACTGACCATCGCCAGCCAGACCTTCGTGAAGTACACCGTGAGCGGGTAGCTTGGGACCCTCCCCCCGAAGAAGAAGCGGTGAGAACGCGGAAGGTCGAGGAGGAGACTCTGAGAGGTGAAGAATGCTTTCGCGCGCATGTTCCAGTTCGCATAGATGTCATTGAAGTACGGAGGAAAGGCGAAGAGATCATAGGCACCGATGGCAATTTTGAAGAGCACCCAGAGGAGGAGGAAGATACAGACCACCTGTATCCACTGCGGAACTCCGGAGAAGCCGAATGAGCAGGATGGTGCATCCTGCGGGAAGAGGAGTTTCCAAAGACTTCGCTTTGGCACCCATTTCCAAGCGAGAAGAAGGAGCGCCGCAATGAGCAGGAGGTGGAGGACCAGGAAGCCGAAGAATGTCAGAGGAACACCTGCGAGGAAGGCAAAGAAGAAGAGAAAACTGCTGAAAGGAAGCCCGAGGAAGAACCCCGTACACAACCTCTCGAGGTGGGAGAGGACATGCTTCCTCCTCTCGAGGAATGAAAGGAGCAGCATTCCCTCAAGGAGCGGGAACGCAAGAGCGATGGGGACGCTAAGGAAAGCGATCATGAGCCGTGTTCACGGAAGACGAACGAGGACGCATCGAAGCGTCCGAGGAGGATCCCGGGCTGCGTGAATGCTTCTCCCGCATGGTAGAGGCGGGCATCCTCGCCGAGGGTGATGTCCGGCCTCGCATACACGACCCACGTATCAGAGACAGGTTCACCGTCATTCGGGAGAGCAGGATACGTGTAGTACTGCAGGAGACCGAAGTACTGCCAGGAATCCGGTGCGAAGATTTCATACTGCTCGCGGTCGGAAACGAGATCCTGCGTGAAGAGTGCGAAATCGTAGAAGCGATCGAGATCCCGGAAGGTCCGGGACTCCGGAGGGACACTCTTGTACTGCTCTGCATCAATCGCTACAGCGCGGAAGAATTCCGTGCTCATCCGGAAATCATAGAACACCCACGCGACAGCAATGCAGAGGAGAAATCGGGTGAGCATCCTGCGTCGAAGCGTGGACCAGGAGAGACCGCGCACCCATGCGAGGAGGGCTGCGTAGAGGAAAAGAGCAATGCCGAGGAGAATGAAGAGGAGAAGAATATAGGCATTCACAGAAATGCGCAGAGGGAGAATTTCGCGCGTGGGAGAAAACGATACGGGATCCGGGACGATCACCGGTCCAATGAGGACATTGATCATATGGGGACGGAAAGGCTCCAGTATCCAGAAGCTCTGCCACGCGCCGCGCAGTTTCTCCCACAGAGAGTAGCGGAGGAGGCGCACGCCGCCGAAGGTGACCCGGTCCGCTTCCCCCTTGAGGCTCAGGGCCAGCGTATTGGTCCCCACCATGTCCAATCGGTAGAGCGTGAGAGGGATGTAGAGGCCAGGGTGCAGACTATCTTCCCCGGGGTGAAGAGCAATACGCAGGCGACGGAGAACTTTTTCCCCTTCTCCTACCTCCATGAGAAGGAGTGCCGCTTCTTCCAGCGTCGAAGGATCAAGCGAAATCCAGAGACCATCCACGTTACGGTCAAAACCCGGAGGAGTGGCACGGAAGAGGACTGCCTGCCCCTTTACGGAAAACTGGAGACCGTCCGCTGTGAGTATCCCATCTTCTAAACCGGCGTAGTGCCAATCGCGAATGTCTCCTTCATTCCGGAAAAGCCAGGTTTCCTCCACAGACTCTGCCCGAGCGCTGCCTAAAAAGAGTGACACCGGAGAGAAAATTCCAAGCACCAAGCACCAAGCACCAAAAAAATTCCAAATTCCAAACTTCAAAAAAATTCTACTCATGTTTCTGAAGAGAAAACTCAACCGTATGTAGGGGCGTGCCTTTGGCGCGCCCGGTCGATAGAAAAAGAGCAGTCATGCTCGAGAGAGAAGATTGTCCTCCAGGGCGCCCCACCGGGGCGCCCCTACAACCAAAACGATATCTTTATCCATACCCATAGCATCAGCATAACACCTTTGGAATTTGGTGCTTGGTGCTTACTTGGAATTTGATGCTTGGAATTTGGTGCTTTCCGTAGCCACTTGAATCTCTTTCGGTCCACCGCTTACGACCGCCTTGATCCTCCGCACTCCCCCCGAGATCGCCTCCTCTTTTTGAATCTTGAAAGAGCCAAGGAGATTAGTGTGCGCCACATGAGGACCTCCACAGATTTCTTTGGAGAACGCTCCCATTGAATAGACTTTGATCTTCTCGGAATACTTCTCATCGAAGACGCCAATCGCCCCCTGCTTCTTCGCTTCTTCAACCGTCATGAGAGAGTACCTCACGGGGAGATCGTCCTTGATCGCCTGATTCACGAGCCCTTCGACCTTCCGAATTTCCTCCGGAGTCATTTTCGTGGGATGCGAGAAGTCGAAGCGGAGCCGCTCAGCAGTCACGTTACTCCCCTTCTGGAAGATGTGATCTCCCAGGACTTTCCGAAGAGCGGCATTGAGGAGATGGGTCGCGGTGTGGAGCTTCGTCGTTTCTGCAGAGTGATCGGCGAGCCCTCCGGCAAAGCGTTTCTCGGCACCAGCCCGGGAGAGTTTCTGGTGTTCTTTGAATGCCTGCTTGAAACCTTCCTCATCGACACTCAGCCCACATTCCCTCGCCATTTCCTTTGTAAGCTCAAGGGGGAATGCATAGGTGTCGTAAAGATGGAAGACGGTGACACCATCGAGAACATTCCCGGAAATGCTATCTGCAGCCTTGTAGAAATGTTTTAAGCCTTCAAGCAGAGTTTTACCAAACTGTTGTTCCTCGTGGGCAAGCACTTCGCATATGTGCTTCTCTTGCGCCCGTAAGTGCGGGTATGCATCTCCGTACTGCACAACAACCTCTCTTGCTATAGCTGGCGAAAAGGAACCATCGTAAGGGATAGCCACCATTCTGGCTGCACGAATGGCTCTTCGGATCAGACGGCGCAGCACATATCCTTGATCAACATTCGAAGGCATTACTCCATCGGAAATGATGAAAGTTGCTGCCCGCAGGTGATCGGTTACGATATTGAGAGAACGACGTGTGGGAGTATCCGTACCAGGAGTACCCCTGATCTTTGGAGAAGAAGATCGAATACGCTCCCAAATAGGTCGTATCCTGTCCGTCTCATACACACTCTCGACTCCTTGTAATACCTGCGCTACACGCTCCAGTCCCATACCCGTGTCCACATTCTTTTGGGCGAGCGGCTCGAAGATGAATTCCTCTCCTGTTGCCTGCCCCGCACCGTGCTTCGCACTGGTGCGGTGGTACTCCATGAACACGTCATTCCAGATCTCGAGCCAATCCGCTTCATGTGTTGCAGGGTTTCCACGAGGTTCACCCTTGCCGGCCCAGTAGAACATCTCCGTATCCGGGCCGCAGGGACCCGTCTTTCCGGCGGGACCCCACCAGTTTTTGGCCTTGGGGAGAAAGCCGATGCGCTCCTCCGGAATCCCCACCTTCTTCCAGAATCCGGCAGACTCCGTATCCTTCGGCGCATCGCTATCCCCTGCAAAACACGTCACCGCGAGCATCTCCTTCGCAAGTCCAAGCCACTGCTCACTTGTGAGGAATTCGAAGCTCATCGCGATTGCGCCCTCCTTGAAGTAGTCTCCGAGCGACCAGTTCCCGAGCATCTCGAAGAACGTCAGGTGCGAGGCATCCCCCACTTCATCAATATCCTGCGTGCGCACGCACCGCTGACAACTCACAAGTCTCTTCCCAGAGGGATGTTTCTCTCCCATGAGGTACGGCACCAAGGGGTGCATGCCCGCGGTTGTAAAGAGCACCGTCGGATCGTTCTCCGGAATGAGCGAGGCACTTTGGGTAACGGCATGGCTTTTTCCCTTGAAAAACTCAAGGTATGCCCGGCGAATATCATCTGTAGTCATCGGCTTCATGAGAGAAGGAGAGCGAGATCCCTGGAAGAGTGTATCATTCCCCTACGCACTCCATGCATCTCCTGCACCCGAAACAGCGGTCCGGGTACGCGTTGCTCGTTCTCTTCGCGATGTGCGGAGTTCTTGTCTTCACCCTCGTACATGCAGAGGAGGCGGAGGATTCCTGGGCCCACTTGGAAAAGTACTGTGCGGATCTCATTTCCCATGCGGAAGGTGTGGCGCGCTTCAGCCCATACGCCGCAGAGGACATCCGTGCAGTTGCGACAGATCTCGCAGGGAAAGCACATGGTGCTGAGAATCCCGAAGAGCGACAGAAGGTGCTCGAGGAGTTCCGGAGCGCCTACGGAGACATTTTCCCAGAGAAAGACGGCCACCCACTGCCTCCTTTTGAGGCTCGCGCGCGAGCGCTCCTTGAGGAGATTCCCGATGTTCTTCCGAGCGTCTTCACCGCTCTCCGATCGGATGTCACCTCCCTCCAGGCAACTCTCTCTACTCTCTCCGATCCCGCCTCTTCCTCGCTCTGGTTCGATCACTTCGAGACCTTTGCGAGAACGCTCCTCTCCCTCTCCCCTCCCCCGCCACTCCCTCTCCTCACAGAGGATCTGCGCCATCTCCTCGAGAACCTCGCATCCTACCTCGAGACGATGGAGAGCTTGGATGTGAAAACCAGCGTGACGCACACGGAGGTCACAGAATTGCAGGGAAAGCTGAGTACCCTCGTGACGGAAAGCGCACTCGACCAGTTCCTGGAAGAGCTGGAAACGCTCCTTACCCGTCTCTCCCCCCCATGAAGCTCTCTCGACCGCACGCGTTCCTCACCCTCCTGCTTCTCCTTGCAGGATGCGGCTTGTTCTCCTCGTCGCCCCTGAAGGAACCCGAAGCCCCTCCCCCCGCGATGACCCCCGAGGCACAAGCCGCGCGCATTTCTGCAACCATCCTCTCGCGCCGCGTTCAGAAGCTCCGTGAGGAAGCGCTGTACATCCGGTACCGCGAGGAGGGACGCGCGCTCCTCGAAGAATTCTTTGGAGAGACTGAGGAGCAGGAAGTACCTCGTATACCGAATGGTGGAGATGCCGGGAGTTGAACCCGGGTCCAATGTGTAATGCTGCTACCTGTACTCTCATGTTCCTTCCGATTCTCACGCCCCCTTAGGAAGGAACAAGGAAAGGAGGTGAGGGTTGATGCAAAGAGTCCAGTCGCCGTCGCATCACGCGGCAGACCAACCCCGCTGATGACGTCTCATCCCCTTAAGCGGGGTAAAGAGGAGAGGCGTGTTTCCACAGAGTAGAAACAATTAGGCCGCGAGTGCGTACGCCGGAGCGAACGCAGGTTGGAAGCGAACTCCCAAGCGGCCAGCTACACGCTTAGAGGCATGTATAGGTTGCAACGTTGGGTGACGGGAATCGTTGCCATCCCGGAGAGAGGCGAATCAACATTAGAATCACACTGTCGAGGCCTGTCATCCCCATGGTGAAAAAGAGCGAAGGGACTTCCCAGTATACACCTTTGAGAGAAACAATGCATGGCTTCTCCTACCACAAACTCCGGTACTTGCTTCGGTTCTCCCAGAGGAAGAACAGGTTGAGGACGAGGAGAACGTAGGCTAAAGAGGACGAAGCGCTGACGGGCACGGTATCCAGGAACCAGTGAAAGGCAATGACGTTGACGGTGAACGGTGCAAGGAGCACCGCGGCCAGTGCCGTGCGACCAATGAACACCAGCACTGCGCACGCCAAACAGTCGAGTGTAATCAGCGGCATCATGTATCCGGTGTTCATGAGTGCTGATATGAATGCCCAGCCTGCGGGCGTGTACATCTCTTCCGTGGGCGGGGGAAACAAGCCCACGGCGCCCGCGACAGGCATGAGCAAAAGGAGACCCAAGAGAATCCGCAGAACAAGGCTCAAGATTTTCATAGGGAAAGAGGAAAGAATGTTGGAAGCATACACCTTGTCCGTACATCCATCCATGATCTTGCTTCGGCATGGGGCTTGACTCTCCGTACAGAGGCGCGCAGCATGCCCCCATGCGACAGGGGCAGTCGGCAGAAACTGTCCAGGAAGAGGGGCTCGTAGGAGTCCTGCGCACGGCTTTCGCTCCACTGGGTTTTGCCTCTGTTCTCGATGGCTTACCTAAAGATGCAGACAAGGCTTCGCTGATGAGAAGACTAGTAGAAATGGGTCCCGGGTTGCAGGAGGATGGGAAAAAAGCTGAGCCAACCCTGCCGCTACTTCAAGCAAATGTCATCGCGAGCAAAATCATGGGGGGAGACGAAGGTGAATTTCTGCGTTCCCGCGCGACTGAGCATGTCAATAAGCGAGGGTGCCTCATCGCCGAATAGCACTCAAAGCCTTGGCAATGGTTGATCCGAGTGCTCAAAAGGCTTTGGAAGAGGAGGTTCAGGCTGAGGTTGCAAATTTGACTGCGCAGCAACATGCCCTTGTGCACGGCTGTTGCCACGGTCACGAATTCTAATTTCACACTGATATTCACTACTGGTTCTCGTGGCGCTGGCTGAAGTCGTCGAGGATCTCCGGATCATGCTGCATGATGAAGGCAAACCGATCCCGAAAATTTTGCAGAATTTTCTCCGCTTCCTTTCTCGTTGTACTTTTGGGGAGACGCATTGCGGGAATGCCATTGAGTTCTTCTACCCTCGGTAATGCTATTCTCCAAATTTCTTCTCTAATGCCCTTATCGAAAACTTCGCCTCCACCCTCGTGAACATCGAGCATGAGAGCAACAAGCGTTCTGGCATGTGCCTTCGAGATTCCTTCCAACGTCACGTAAAATCGCACCCCTTTTTGCGGATGATTCCCTACGCATTTGAGAAGACTGAAATTCTCCATTGGAGTATTATTCTCTCACTTCAGCACCGCCCGCACAAGCCAGTTTCCTACCCCGAGGAAGAAACTCAAAACGAGCCACCCCACGATCCCCCCCTGGATCGCGAGGGACATGCCCTCAATCTTGAGTGCGGTGATGAACCAGACCGTGAGCCAGAGCGAAGCCATATTCACGAGGAAGAATGCAACGATCCACGCAAAGAGCTTGATCGGGAGAGAGAGAATGTGGAGAACCGGCACGACGATCCAATTAAGGAAGGCGAGCGTGATCCCCACGAGGACAAGCGCCTTCACTCCTCCCTGGAGAACAAAGAAGATGGGGAAGGTACTCTGGAAGAAGAAGGCCATCCCGACATTGATAACAATGCGGAAGAGGAGCTTCAATGCGGCACTTGCCTTGCGTTCGGAATCAGGCATGGATGGGGTGGATTGTAACAGAAGCTACGACCTATCACCTCAAAGTCCCACCGC
>CAZQCB010000006.1:0-24287 GCA_964592265.1 uncultured Candidatus Peribacteria bacterium
AAAGTGGGTTTCAACGTTTCGCGCCCACTCATTGACATCCACTCTCCCTGCCAGATCCATCTCATCGAGGACATCACGCTCACGGGGGATTCGATCTGCATTGATGGGAGAATGGGAGTGAAAGACTCGAACGGGTACAACATTGTGGCAGAGCGCGCAGCGGTCCTCTCGGAGCTTGGAGACGCGGAACTCGGCATGAACTCGACTGTCGATGTAGGAGAACTTTGGGTCGAGGCCTTGCGGAAAGCAAAGATCGGCCTCCACACCGTGATGAATGCTGCAAGAGTGACACTCATCTCGAATGGCGACCTCCCTAAGGCAATCGCCTTCATACGGCAGGGGAGTACGGTCACTGCAACGAAGCTCACATTGCAAGCTGTACGGACGGCAAAAATCGGCCCAGGTTCGACCCTTGATGTGGGAACACTCCGGATCATCTCCACGGGCTCTGCCAAAGCGAGCTCGGCGAAGATTGGCCATAACACGGTGATCCATGCAGCAAGCGTCTTCATGAGCGCGCCGAATGTGACGAGGGTCGGCTCCTCCGGAGTCATCACCGCAACAGGGGACGTCACGCTCCTCTCGACGGGAAGTGGCGGCACGGGAGACGAGGACGACGAGGATGAAGAGGATGATGATGATGATGATGACGGAGACGATGATGACGGTGGCAACTTCAGAAGCGCGGAAGCGGCTCTCGCTCAGGGGTCTTCCGTCACTTCAGCCTCCCTCAACATGACCGCAGTGAATAGGGCGCGTCTCGGGCAGAATGCAAATGTAGGAGTGAGTGGGAATTTCCACATGGAAGCTGCAGAATGTGTGATCGAATCTTCCGCGCTGTACTCTGCGGGCAGCACCTCCGGCAGCTGTCTTCCCTAACATTTTTTGAGTCCAAATGAAAAGGCCCCTTCGGGGGCCTTTTTCGGTATCATGCCCTCCATGTTCCCCGCCTCGCGCCCAGGCTACATCGCCCTCCTCTCGGTGCTCATCATCAGCTCTGTCGCAGCCTCGACCGTCCTCATCCTCTTCATCACAAGTCTTTCGAGTTCCTTAAACAGCGCAGACACTGCTCGGGGGAAAATCACGAAGAGTCTGACGGAAGCCTGCGCAGAGCTTGCTCTCCAGCGACTCACGAATGGCTCCAGTAACCCCTGTAGCGTGTCTCCTGTCTGCCCTGCAACCTATACCCTCTCACAGGGGAGCTGCATCATTGACTCCATCACGAATACAAGCGGAACGAACTGGCGCATCCGTACGACAGGGACAAGCAGCATTGGCAGCATTACGAAGTATCTGGAAATTCGCGCACAGAGACTTTCTGCCGGTGTCGCCGCCACAGTGAGTTCCTGGAGGGAGTGCCTCAATTTCTCTTTGGACCCCTGCCCCATCCCATGAAGCGTGCCCTTTTCTCTCCTTCCACCACCCGCCTGCTCGAAATCGGGTGCACAGGGGCAGTTCTTGTCCTCTACATGCTCCTGAAAGCGAAGACGCTCCGCATCACCTCAGGGGATGAGGGTGTGTACTTCTACGCCGCCAAGCTCTGGTTGAGTGGCGTGCTTCCGTACCGCGACTTCTTCATCTCCCATCCCCCCGTGCACCTCATTGTACCGACGATCGCCATGGCGCTCTTCGGGGTCAATATCCCTCTCTTCAACGCTCTCTCCTCCCTCTTCGTGAGCACGCTCTCCGGATTTCTCACGTTCTGCATTGCGCGCCGCGCATGGGGATACCTTGCAGGATTCCTCGCTCTCCTCCTCTTCCTCTTTAGTAATAACCATCTCCTCCACAGCAATCACGAGACGGGGGTGCACATCACCCTCCTGCTCATTCTCGTGGGTGTGGATCGCCTCCTTGCGGCAGAGAAGAGTGTGAAGCCGGAACACAGCGCGCTCCTTTCGGGGATGTTCCTCGGCCTCGCCATGATGGCCGGAGCCTACGCTCTTCCCGCTTTCCTCCTCCTCGGAGGCTTCACCCTCTGCACGAATCCACGCATGCTCCGTCCTCTCGCAACAGGATTTGGACTTATCGTTGTCCCCCTCCACCTCTTCTTCCTCGCTCTTGCTGGAAACGCATTCCTCCTGGATGTGTACCTCTACCACATGGGGAAGGTGGCGAACAGTCCCTACTTCGCAAATGTCCCCTCTGTTCTCTACACGTTCCTCATAGAGGAGCGCTGGCTCGCTCTCCCTGCCCTCCTGGGACTCCACGTCCTCCTCCTCTCCGTCCTCCGAGGGAAGAGCGGCGTTCTTCGCTCACCACGCCTTGCCATCCTTAGCATCCTCTTTGCCATCGACTACTTCCTCTTCTTCAGTCTCCTGCATAGGGTCTTCCGGCATTACCTCATCCTCACCCTCCCCTTTGCCGCCATCGTCGCTGCCTACGGTCTCCTCTCCGTTCTCCGTTTCCGCTTCCGCCCTTCCTGGAAGTACTGGCCTCTTCCTGCCTCTCGGGCTCTCCTCGCGCTCGGTGTCGGCGGTTTCTCCTGCTGGGCTCTCCTTGCTTCCATTGCTCCCTATGCACGCATCGCGTTCTCCTACTCCTTCACAGGAGCATACGACATTGCCCTCCATGCGAAGAAGACCCTCCAACCTGGCGAAACGCTCTACGGTGATTTTGGAGTGACGCCAACCGTTGCGCTCCTCTCTGGTATTCGCATCGCAGCGAACGAGGTCGATTCGAGCATCATGCGCTTCGAGTCCGCATTCTCTCCCCTCACAGAGACTCTCGCAGCCATCGAACGGGATCATGTCGGAGCACTGATCTTGCGTCGGGGAACAGATATTGAGGTCTACCCTCCATTTCGAGAATATCTCCTCGACTACTATGTTCTCGAGACGGAATTTGTAGGGGCGGATAGCACCGGTGATGTCTTATTCTGGAGGAGAAAGAAGGAGATGCCCTATCGGGGATAGTCGAAGAGCCGGGAATGGCAGAGTCCTGCGCGATGGAGGAACCCGAGGAGGGAAACCCAGAGGACACCCAAGCCGTAGCGCATGCTTCTCGGGAAATTGATGCTCGAGGCCTCGGGAAAGTATTTCGCAGGACAGGAGAGTTCCCCGATGAGGAATCCACGGAGATGGATCTGTGCGAGAAGTTCATTGTCGAAAATGAAATCGTTGTGATTCTCCTCAAAGGGAATCGTCTCGAGCACTTTTCGTGCAAACGCACGGTAGCCTGTGTGGTACTCCGAGAGTTTCGCACCGAGGAGGAGATTCTCCCATGCGGTGAGGAAACGATTCGCCACGTACTTCCAGCGAGGCATCCCTCCGCGCACTGCGCGTCCCCCGAGAATGCGAGAGCCAATGACGACGTGGAAGGGGCCATCGACAATCATCGAGCTCATCGCAAGCAGGAGACGGGGGTCGTACTGGTAATCCGGATGGAGCATGATGATGACATCTCCCCCCCTCTCGAGGGCCGCTCGATAGCACGTTTTCTGGTTTGCCCCATAGCCACGATTCTCCTCGTGCACAATGGTGGTGATCCCCAGTTCGCGCGAAACTGCTGAGGTACCGTCGCCACTGCCGTCATCAACAAGAATCACCTCATCAACAACATCGTGAGGAATCTCGCGGTGCGTGGCAATGAGCGTCTGCGCTGCATTGTACGCAGGCATGACGACGATGATTTTCTTCCCATGGAGCACGACACCAGTATACGGTGACCCATGACACTGCACAGCGCACTCACAGGGGATCCCCGCTCCTCTGTACTACCATAGATTCCGGGATGAAATCCTGCACGACGCGGTAGATGGTCACAGCAATGCGGGGTCCATCGTGATGTTCGAGGGGTGCATCACCTGAGTAGAATGCCATGACGGTCCGGAGAGGCAGCCAGTCCGTGACATGCACCTCCGCTTCGGCTTGGAGTGCCGGCGTGTCCATACGGACTCTCTGCTGCTCATAGCGCTGATCGGGCATCACAACCCAGTCCCCGGCCATGAGGTGCGACCGCTCTGTCTCCACAGGCCTCATGCCAGCTCGCTCTGCATAGAATTGGAACCCCCAATGTCCCGTGTACCACACGGTAGCAGTGGGACGATCCAGATGGATGAGTGACGCCGCCCTTGCAACCGCCAACTTTCCCGCAAATGCCTCACGGAGATCCATACCGTAGAAGAACAAGCCGAGAACGATCCCGTACACCACGACGCCGCGGAGGAGTGTCCTGCGAGGAGCGGAACGGCATGCCTGTGCCGCCAAGCGGCCAAGAATCATCGTCGCCGCAACAGCGATCCCCATCACACGGCGCACAGCGGGGAAGGGGGTTATGGCAAAGTACCCCACCACCTCGATGAGAAGCCACAGGAGAAGGAACCACTCACGCTCCCTCCGAGAGGAGCGCAGGATGCCCTTAGCAGAGAGGAGGGTCACGATGCACACGGCAAGACCAAGGACACCATAGAGAATATGCGGGAGTGCAAGATGCTTGATCATGGGATCTTCCGATCCGAAATGGAATTGCATCGCCATGATGACACCCACCTCAAGGAGGGCTATGAGGAGGTAACAGAGGAGGAGGACCACCCCCACGGAATTCACAACAGTCCGCCGCACGCCCAGAGCGACGAGACCGAGGAGGATGAGGGGGGAAAGAACGCCGCCGAGAATAGTCATCAGAGGCCACAACAATCGCGCTTTCTCCGAGAGACCCCCGTCCACCCAATGCCACTGGAGGAGGAAGTGCGATGCTCCGTACTTCAGAAGGATCACCATCTCCCAACCCACAAACAGAGTCGCCGCTACGCTTGCGGCAATCAGAGCAAGTCGCATCCTGCGGAAGAGCCCCCCGTAGAGGAGGATGATGGCGGGAGCGAGGAGACCGGTGTACTTTGTCTGTGCTGCGAGCCCGGCGAGCAGCCCTGCGACGATTGCTCCCCGCAGGGAGGAGCGGTCCACTGCACGGAAGAACACATGGAGTGCCATGAGCCTCAGTGCGAGAGCAGGCACATCGAGCATAAGATTGAAACTGGGGAGAAAGACAGGTGAGAGCACTGTCAGGAAGAGGAGCGGCATTTCCAGCGTCGTTGCGAAGCGGCGGAAGAGGCCATGCAGTGCGAAGACGAAGAGAGCTGCAAACGGAAACAGCCACAGTTTCCAGAAGAACGGCTCATCAGAGAGATGCAGGACAAGCGACCACCAGTAGGGAAATACGGGGGGAGCGATGTTTGTGATGGCGGGTTGTGTCCACTGGTACCACAAAATGGAGAAGCCGAGAGGATCAAACGGATGTGCAGCCGCCTGCAATGCATACTGGTGGAAGAGTGTGTCATCAATCGTCAACGGCTTGATGCCATTGAGGAGAGTGAAGAGGAGCGCCAGGAACAACTTCACCCGGAGGTCACCCCAGCGCAGTGCGGGCAGAGGCATCATGCGCAGAGTACACGGCGAGGAGGAAGAGGAGAAGTCCGCCGACGAAGTAGTAGTAATTGGCGTACGCCAAATTGCCGAAGAGGAAGAGAGCAAATGTCGTGGTGGTGACAGCGAAGAGATACCCGCGCATTCCGGGCAATCCCCGGAAGAGGAAGAACGCCACGGGGGCAACGATCCCCCCCACCACTGCCCCTGAGAGAGCCCAGAGTTTCCAGCCGAACATCCGGTACAGCACTGCGGACAGACTTAAGCTATCGGCGCGAAACGCCGCGTGGAGATGCGAGGCAATTGCGGCATCAGAGAAGCCGCGTGCATCCAGGAGAAGGAAGGGGAGCACGGTGAGCCCTGCCACCACCATGCCCAAGGCAAGTCGGTGGAAACGGCGCTCGACCATGAACCAGTGCACAGCAAAGTACACAAGGTACTGTTTGAGGCTGAGAAAGTATCCGTAGGCCATGGCAGCAAGCGTGTGCTTTCCCTGCATGCGCAGGAGGAGGAAGAGCGAGAAGAAAAGGAGGATGAGCGGTTCTGTCCATCCCTGCTCGAGGATGAAGAGGCTCCGGGGATGGTAGAGGAAGAGGAGAACGAGCAATTCCGCAACTCTCCGAGAGGAACCCCGGCGCGCAACGCTCCAGAGGACGAAGGCGACCACCCCCTCGCAGAGGAGGGAGATGTATCGCACATCCCCGAGCAGAGCGTACCCCATGGCCAGGAGATACAGGCTGGCAGGAGGATAGTGATATCCCACGGCGTGAAACCCAAAATCAGTGATTCCGTGGTACACATCGGAAACAGGCGTCGTGTAGGGATTGAGCCCCATCAGGAGATGGGCAGCGGACTCCTGGGTAATAGTGAACACATCAATGAAGGGAGAGGGTGATGCAGAGAGCATTCCCACACGCAACCCAGAGGCGATGATGACCATGGAGAAAAAAGCTGCAGAGCGCACCCTCTCTTTCCATGGGGTGGGGCGAACGTAGAACAAGATGGTGACGGGAATGAGGAGGAGACTCGTATAGAAGGAGAGCACTGCATACGTCTGCGACTGGAGGTAGATGCCGGGCATCTTGAGCATCCCCAATCCCAAGAAGAGGAGGAGCGCCCCTGTGAAACACCCCTGTGGAGGAGGAAGGGATGTCCTCCGGCGGAGGGCAAGGAACGCCGCAGAGAGGAGAGAGAGAAAACTCGCGAGCACCCAGAGAAGGCCCATGAGGTTGTACATTCCATTCTTCGTGAATACCCCGAGAGTCAAGGCAACGTACGAGAAGAGGAGATACCCTCCAACGCTCAACATGATGAGCGCAGTATAGGTCATGCTACTCTCCCCTGCGCTCGCATGCGGTACGTTCGCTTCTCCTCTCTCCTGTGGCTCTTCCCTCTCACTGTTTTTGTTGCAGTTTTCTTCTTCGCTCTTAACTACACCTATCCCCTCATCGGACATGATTACCTCTTCTTCCTCCCGAAGCTCCTCGCGGGGAAGTGGCACTTCGTTCGCCAGGGATTTTCCCCATTCCGCTTCATACCGCACTTCTGTGGCGGGCTGCCCATGTATGGAAACCCTCAGGAGATGTACTACTCCCTTCCGCAACTTCTCACGTTGATCCTGGACCCCTGGTGGGCCATTCAGCTGAGCGTGGGAGCCGCTCTGCTCTTGGGATACGCAGGATGGTACCGGTTCGGGAGGGATGTTCTCCTCCTGGAAACATCATGGGCACATCCCCTGGCGCTCGTCATCCTCGCAAACGGTTTCTCCCTCCTCCACATGATCGTGGGACACCTCACCTTCCACACGGTCCCTCTCCTCGGATTCCTCCTCTGGATCCTCTTCGACAGAAGACGGACGGATACCACGCACCTGCTCGCTCTGCGGGCAGGCGGCTTCGCACTGCTCTCCGCCTACACGCTCTATGCAGGGTATCCGCTCGTGCTCCTCTTCACTGTTCTTGCCTCTCTCAGCTTCCTTCCTCTGGATCTCCTCTTCTCTGAGCATCCTCTCATGCGGCTGCGCACCCTGAGCATACGCGCCATTCTCTGTGGTGGCGCCGCACTCCTCGTTGGCGCAAGCAAACTCACTGCCATTTACAGCTTCATGCGCTTCTTCCCCCGTCACGTCCCGTTCAATACCTTCCCGGAAGGAGCGAGCACGCTCCTCTTCATCGCCCGCGCGTTCTGGTACATCCCGCAGGGAAGATTTCTCTTTGCTCCCGCCAGCGTTCCTTGGGGGGTGCAGGAGTACAGCATGTTCCTCTCCCCGGCAACATTGATGGGTCTCCTCTGCGGTGCGCCCCTCCTCTTCCAGAAAAGGGGGGGCCTCTTGCAGCAGTGGAAACGCACGCTTCTCGCTCTGGTCATACTCTCCGGGATCACGCTGTTCTTCGTACAACTCACTCGTGGATACGGTCCTCTCGCGGGGTTCCTTGGTGCACTCCCCTTCTTTCGGTCCCTGCATGTCACGACCCGATTCCTCTATGTGTTCTCGCTCTTCGTCTCCATAGGGGGAGTACTCTGCATCCGCTCCTCCCTCCGCGTATGGAGAGCGGAACGTTGGGAGAAGCTCTGCATACATTTCATCGCATTTCTCACCGTCGTGGGGCTTCCGCTCGCCTACCTCCCGCTCCTTCGCTCACAGGAACTCCTGAGTGTCCTCGACTACAGAAGTGTGCAAGAGGCGCTCCGGGGAAACACCTTCCTCCTCCGACCAGTCACGGATGTAAGCGATGGAAAGCTCGACCTCCAGCATGTCCTTGACGGAACGACGGCCATCCACTGCTTCGAACCTCTCTTCGGATATCACAGAGAATGGCAAGAGACTTCCCTCGTCGAGGGGCCTGTAGGTATGGAGTACGACCATGCCTTCAACCTCCAAAACCCTGCATGTTTTGTGTATCCGGAGGAGAATAGATGTCATCCGGGCGACCGGATTTCCCTCTCCGACAGAGAGAATTTCGAGCGGTTCCGCCAGGGACTCCCCACGACCTGGAAGCTCTCGCGCATACAGAGGTGGAGTGATGGAGTGAGTGTCCTCACACTCATTCTCACGACATTGTTCCTGTTCTTGGCTCTCGTAAGGACCATGCGCGCCCCTCGACAAAAGATATTTTAGGACATGGAATACTATCATCGCAACCCTTTGTAGTATTGCGACGCATAGACTTCTGCTTCCTGCAGCTGATAGAGTGCCGAATCAGTCGCTGCCATTCGCAGCACCATCCACTTTTTTCCACTTCTCCCTCATGAAAAACATCTTCCAGAAGAATAGAGCCGGATTTACGCTCATTGAGCTCCTCCTTGTCATCGGCATCATCGCGATTCTGGCAGCCATCGTTATTGTCGCGATCAACCCGACGAAACAACTCGGGGATGCGAGGAACGCACAGCGGAGATCTGATGTGAATACCGTTCTCAACGCCATCTGGCAGTATGCGATTGATAACAACGGGAACATGCCTTGCGATACTGGCGCGGCTCAGCCGTGCACCGGCGTGAACAAAGTTGACAGCGTCGTGCGTATGCTGGGGACAGCAACCATCGGCTGCTTCGCTGCAGGTGCCACTTGCGCAGATGCAGCAGTGGGAACGGATGGCTGCCTGAACCTCAGCCTGCACCTTGCTGATAAGTACGTGGTTTCGGTCCCTCAAGACCCGCGGTACGGTAGTGCAGCTGCTACCCGTTACGTCGTCCAGACCATTGCCGGTAACCGCGTGAAAGTGACCGCGTGTGACTTGGAAGGGGTCACAGACACCCTCTCGGTTTCCCGCTGATCTCTCCTGAAAGAGCTCCGAAAGAGCGACCTCCTCTGGTCGCTCTTTTTTTTGCTTCATCAGGAATGCTCTCTCCTCTGCTAGAGTTCTCCCGCATGTCTCCCCCTCGCCCTCTCCCTTCCCGCAGCGGGTACTCCCTCCTCGAGATCTTGCCAACGCTCTCGCTCCTCGCAGCTCTCGCCATAATCGTCATCCTCTCCCTGAACCCCAAGAAACAATTCGAGGACGCGCGGAATGCCAAACGTCACACGGATCTCTTCCTCATCGCCGATGCTCTCGCTTCCCACGCACGGGAAACGAACGGGGGTGTGATCTCTCAAATTCCCGTTCTCCCCACTCCCGCACTGGAGATTTGTCGGGGGGCTCCTGCAGCAAACTGCTTGAGCTTGGATCCTCTCCTCGGCGTCTACCTCGATGCCATCCCCACAGACCCTCTTGCGCCCCCGGAAGGGCAGACACGCTATTTCCTCTCGCGCTTGAGCATCCAGCACTTCACCGTGTCCGCCCCCGATACCGAACCTGCGGGGTCTCCGGCTCTCCAAGTGACACAATAAACAAACTATGGTAAAATGAGGGGATTGCTATGCACCCTCCCCGGTTCCGTCCACTCACGATCAAGCACTCGCTGCGCGGCAAGATTTTCCTGCGGTTTACCCTTATTGTGGGGCTTGCCCTCATCGCAACGGGATCCTGCTCTGTTCTCATCGCACAGCGCGCCATCACGCAGTATGTCACCTCCAGTCTCCTGAGACTCGCTGATGAGCGAACGGAGTCTCTCTCGCGCCTCGTAGGGGATCGTCGGTCCTTCACACGCCTCCTCGAATTCGGGAGCCCGCATCTCTCCCCTTCGGATCTCCGCCTTTCCTTCCTCACGGCACAGGAGGCGCTCCCGGAATTGGAGAATGTTTTTGCGCTGGATACCCGTGGCAGCGTCACCGCTGCAACGGATTCCCGACGGGAAGGGGAATCCCTTGCAGACCTTCCCTACTTCACCTTCGGGACACAGGGGACATACGTCGGAACACTCGGTATTGGAGAGGGGAAAAGGAGTCACGCCATCGCTTCCCCCCTCCGGAATAGTGCAGGGAAACTCACCGGAGTCCTCGTGGCGGAGTTCCGCATGGAGGATATCTACCGCCTCTTCTCCTCGGAGGCCACCCTCGGGAAGACCGAAGAGTACTTCCTCATTGAGCCACGGAGGAGTGGCTCCGGGTGCGTGAACCCCCGCGATGCTGTCCTCTCCCTCCAGGGTGCGATTGCCCCCACGAAGAATGCCCCGAGTGGATTCCTCCCCCTCGCAAATCAGGCGATCCCTCTCTGTGAACGAGCAGCAGCGGGTGAGGAGGGACTCCTCACGGGGGTGAATCCCTGGGGAGAGCAGGTAGTTGCAGCACATCAATTCCTCCCGGAGTTGGGTATTGGAGTGCTCATCACGGTGGAGGAGGAGGAAATTTTCCGCCCCATCACCCTCCTCATGACTGTCCTCATCGGGACGACAGGCATCCTCCTGCTTCTCGTCACGTTCGTTGCTCTCCGTCTCTCCCGGGACGTCATCACTCCCATTCTCTCCCTGCGAAGGAGCTTAGAACAACTCGACACAGGTCATTGGGCGCACAAGCGGAGTGTATTTTCCGAGGATGAACTGGAAATCCTCGATAAGGAGGTTGCGAGACTCGCAACCCGCCTCGAAGAAGCATACTCCTCACTCGAGAAGAAGGTGGAGGAGCGCACGGAGCAGCTTGCCGAAGATCATGCGAAAGACGAAGCGCTCCTGGAGAGTATCGGAGAAGGTTTCCTCGCCGTGGATATGAATGGGAAGATCATCGTCTGCAACCGCGCCGCAGAGCACCTGCTCCGCTGGGAGCGCGAACAAATGCTGAGTAGCCACTTCAGCTCCTGTTTGGTCCTCCGGGAAGGAGGGAAGCAGCTCATTGCCCCCCATGAGCACTTCGTGCAGCTTGCCCTCGATCGGAAGGCAACCATCCGCTCCACTCCCCACAGGACACACCACTGCGAACGGAAAGACGGAACTTCCTTCCCCATCTCCATCACTGCTACACCGTTCCTCGTTGGCCTGGAGATGAGAGGAGTGGTGGTGACATTCCAGGACATTTCTGAAGAGAAGCGCATCGACCGAATGAAATCGGAGTTCGTCTCCCTCGCAAGCCACCAGCTCCGCACACCACTCACGGCTGTGGGATGGTACATCGAGCTCCTCCAGAAGGAGGCCGCACACCTCTTCTCAGAAGAGCAGAAAGACTATCTTGCGCAGATCGTCTCTTCGCACCAACGGATGGTTGCCCTGGTCAATGATCTCCTCAACGTTTCACGCATTGAGCTTGGGAGATTGCATGTGGATCCGGAGCATACGGACCTTCGCGCGCTCGTCGAGCAGATCGTGAACGAACTGACACCGCAAATCCAAGAAAAGAAATTACAGTTTAAGAAGCGACTCCCCGAGAGACTTCAGGCGTTTGTGGATCCAAGACTTCTCCAGATGGTGCTCGAGAATCTTCTGAGTAACGCCATTAAGTACACCCCCGTAGGGGGCTTGATCGAACTCGCGATGATTTTGGGACCCCAGGAGGTGCGCTTCGAAGTGCGTGACACCGGCTACGGCATCCCCGCAAGCCAGCAGCACCGGGTGTTCGAGAAGCTCTTCCGGGCAGACAATATTGCCAAGACCGATACAGTGGGAACAGGCATTGGCCTCTACATCGCGCGCTCGTCGACTGAGGCATGGGGTGGACGACTTTGGTTTGAGAGTGAAGAGGGGCATGGCACCACGTTCTACTTCACCGTCCCCCTTGAAATGAAAAAAACTACTGCAAGTACAGGAGAGGGTTCTTCTTCACCCCATTGAGGATGACCTCGAAGTGGAGGTGCACCCCGGTCTTCCCATACACGCGACCGGTGTTCCCCATGGTGGCAATGACATCGCCTCGCCGCACTGACGCCCCCTCGCGTATATGGAGTTCCTTGTTATGCGCATAGAGGGTGACAAGCCCTCCTCCGTGATCGATTTCCAGCACATTGCCATACCCACCGTTCCACCCGAACTCTGCACGTATGACCACGCCATCTTCCGCAGCAAAAATCTGGGTCCCGCCGTTCTTCGACATATCTACTGCGTAATGCCCCGCACGGTAGTACTGCGTGTACGCACACTCGCAGGGCTTCTGGAAAATCCCAAAGGAGGGAGGGGGAGTTGCTTCCGGCGGCTGCGTAGGACGAGGGCGGGAGGCTGTAGGGGAGGAGGCGGGAGAGGAAGGCGAGGACGCCACGGAGGTTTTGGCGAGGAGGGGTCTGCCCCCGGGGATAATGATCTGCTGTCCTGTGAAAATCTTCTCATCATGCAGTTGGTTCTGCTGCACGATCTTCTGGACATCCACCCCGTAGAGCGATGCGATCTTCAGAAGGTTCTGCCCTCTTGTCACCGTATGGAGCACCCCATCAACGGGGAGAATGAGGAGCGTATCCCCCGGATGAATCACCTGTCCATCCGAGAGGGTGTTGGCGAAGCGAATCGTATCGGGGGAAATGCCGTAGAGGTCCGCAATGGAATTGATGCTCTCTGCCGGGCCCACCAAGTGCGCAATCCCTGTGCTGTAGGCTAAGCGGTGCCCCTGCTCCGAAATGGAGGCAGTTTTCATCACAAATCCCTCCTCGACAAGGAGGAACTGGTCACTCTCCAGATACTCCGCCGCATCGACATTCTGTGCTCCCTGTGGAATGTAGAGAGGCACCAGAGAACCGGCGAAAAAGCCGAGGGTGCAACAGAGTCGCACAAGGGAGACAAGCTTCCTCACCGTACGAGAGGGGAAGGCAGCGGGCACCGATTCCATCATGCATGCTTCTGAGAAAGAGAGCGTAAGAGGTGAAGGGTATCACGGTAGCGGTCCGAACTCTTCAGGACGACAAAGATGTAGGGCCGTCCTCCGGTATACGCAAGGGAGATGAGGCACTCGCCTGCGAGTTCCGTCGTCCCAGTCTTCAAGCCAAAGAAGGAGGAGGGATGCGAAGAGAGAAGTTGATTCGTATTGCCCAGGACAATGGTGCGAGAGGATGTTTTTTCACGGAGGATGTACTCCCGCCTTGATGCGAGGGAGCGGAGCAGCTCGTTTTTCCACGCGTACATGGCAAGCCACGCAAGATCCCGAGGGGTGGACTCCTGCCCCGCACCATCAAAGCCCATGGGATTCGTGAAGTGTGTCCTCTCGAGACCGAGTACTTTCGCGCGCACATTCATCTCTTTTGCAAAATCTTGAATGCTCCCACTGTGGAAGAGTGCAAGAGCATATGCCGCATCGTTTGCGGAACCCACGAGAAGTGCACCCAGCAGGTCCTTGACTGTATAGCGTTCGCCTGCCTGCAAGACTGCCGCGTTCCCACTGATGGTCACAGCATCTTTCGGAACCGTGACGACCTCCTCCAATGCGTGTTGTTCGAGAATGACGATGGCAGTCATGATCTTCGCAAGACTCGCAAAGGAGCGTGGTTGATCAGGAGCACGCGCATAGAGCTCCTTTGCACTGAGGAGGTCGATGACAATTGCTCCACTGGCACTGAAGTCGGCACTGACGGAGAGTGCGCGGGTGAGAGGTGGGGGGGCAACGTGGAGTAATTCCGGGAGAGATTCCACCTGGAAGGGGACACTCACGGGAGAGAGAGACCCGAAGAGGAGGAGGGACACGATGGTGCGAAACATCCTCCGTAGTATAGATCACCCTGGCTCACCGGTATACCACCCTGTCATGGAGCCGTAGATCGATGTACTCCACTGCACTCTCTGCGGAGAGTGACCGGAGGAACTCACGATAGTGATCGATTTGCTGCACAAGGGGAGTTGCCATATCAAACCAGAGACTGAAGTGTTCTGTCTGCATATGAAACTCTTGAGCCCGCACATAGAGCACCACTGCAGCAATGGTATGCCCGAAGGATTCTCTGAGAATCTTCTCTGCACTCTGCATGGCGTGGAGGGCATCTTCCGAGAGAAGTTGTTGCCTGTGACTCGGCTTCACTGCCCAATCGACCACTTGTAACCGCATTCTCTCTCCCTCCTTCTCCCGTTTGCCGAGAGGGGTTTCGTATTCCAGGTAGATTCCACGAGAAGTGAGATACTGCGAAAGGCCGCTTCCCGACGAAGCGAGAGTGTACTCTGTCTCTTCTGGCGCACCCACAAGAACATCAGCGACAATGGGGTCCATGTAGAGCGTCAGGCGCACTTCATGGGGAAAGTGCTTTGCTACCTTGACAGAAGCCACTTCAGGGTAGGCACTCTGCACTGTCTCCTCAAGGAGGCGCTGCGAAAGGAAGAAGAGATGCCGACCAAAGAAGGGCAGGAGGAGCTGCTGGATCTCCTCAATATCTACGCGCGTATCCTGTCTGCGCACACTGATGGATTTCACCTCAAAGAGGGGAGAGAGGAGAAAGAGAAGCGTCAAGGCAATGAGTGATGTCCCAACGAGCACAATGCACCAGAGACGAAATTGCCGCAGAGAGGCATGGAGCCATCGCTCAACCCTCCGAAACTTCCGGAGAAATTGGGTGAAGCGAAAGAAGGACCTCCTTTTCCCTCTTGTACGATCAAGAGTCTGCGCTATGCGGCGGCTCATCTCCGATGGGCGACGCTGGAAGGCTTTGGGGATTCTCCGGGAGGGTTTCAGAGCCATGGGGGTATCATAAGGGAAGGTATGCGCCTCGCCATCACCACCGACTGGCTCGTTGCCTCTGGCGGCGCAGAGCGCGTGATTGCAGAAATGCATACCCTCTGGCCAGAGGCCCCCATTTTCACAACGGTCCTGGGAGAAGAGTGCCCTGGGAGATTCACGCCCTCTATCCGGACCCCTCCCCTCGAGCGAGGGTACCGCCTCTTGAGGACGCACCGCGCCCTGCTTCCTTGGATGCCACGAGCAGTGGAATCTTGGGATCTCAGGGGCTTCGACGTGATCCTGAGCTCCTCCCATGCTGTTGCAAAAGGGTGCATTCCTCCGAGCACAGCAAGGCATATTTGCTACTGCCACACCCCTATGCGGTATATCTGGGAAATGGAGGAGCGGTATCTCGATGACTTGAGGCTCTCAGGGCCTCTTCGCTCCTTTGTGAAGTGGCAATTCAAGAAGATCCGCCAGTGGGACCTCACGACCGCAAAGCGGGTCGATCTCTTCATTGCAAACTCCCTGGTAACAGAGGAGCGTATCCGGCGCGTGTATAACCGGGAGAGTATCGTCCTCCACCCCCCCGTGGATGACCGGTTTTTTCATGTACCGCTTCAAACCAGCAAACCAGAAAACCAGCAAACTCCGTACTTCCTAGCCGTCGGCCGCCTTGTCCCCTACAAGCGTTTCGATCTTTTGCTTGAGACTGCGAACAAGCTCTCTCTGCCCTTGCAAATCGCCGGGGTGGGACCGGACTTTGCACGCTTACAGCAGCAAGCAGGACCAACTGTTCAGTTTCTCGGCTACGTTCCGGAAGAAGAGCTTCCGGAGCTCTACAGGAATGCGACGGCTCTCCTCTTCCCCGTAGAAGAGGATGCAGGCATTGCCCCGTTAGAGGCCCAAGCCTGTGGAACACCCGTCATTGCTTTCAAAAAAGGTGGCGTGCTCGATACAGTGAAGGAAGGCGAGACCGGCACTTTCTTCACGAAGCAAACTGTCGCAGCTCTTTCAGAGGCTTTGGAGCGCTTTCGGGAAATGCGTTTCGAGGGAGCGCGCATCCGCGATCACGCACGGCAGTTTAGTAGTGAGCAGTTTCGAGGAAAGTTGAGAGAGGTCGTTGAACAGGAATCGAAAAAATAGTCGCGAAGCGTTGTGAATTACTCCCGTACATTTCGCTCAATCCACCCACTAACGGATTTCTTCTCGTCTGCCATCACAAACTGTGAAACAAGGGGTGCGCGCTCCCCGTAGAGCGTTTCCAGTCTTCCACGAATGAGAGGGAGTTTCCCGGTCGTCGTGTACGCAGAAACGACGAGGCGTTCCTGCTTTTGGATGTCGCCCCCAAGCCAATGCATCGCAGAGGCTTGAATGACCGTTCCCCCGGCAATGAGGCGTTCCTCCAGGAGGTGCCCAAGAATCCGGCGCCCTTCGGCGCCGTCATTCACGGAGAGCGCGATGCGAACGGGTGTCTGCCTGCTGTATTGTGGAGAGGACATAAAGGTACTTACTCTATAACTTATTTTTAATTTGTCAACTGTCCTTTCCATCCATTCTGTAGAGCTCTGGACGAGGATTGGGGTGCCGGACGCAGAACGCTTGAGCCCCCAGCGGCTACTCGTACACCTCCGCCTTGAGGGGGCATGGGCAAGGGCGGGGGCGACGGATGCTCTGAGTGACACGGTGGATTACGAGAGTGTCTATAGGAGAGTGAAGATGCTCGCGAAAGGGGAGAGGAAAACACTCGAGAGGTTTGGTGAAGACATCGCAGCAGAGATTCTCAAGGAGAAGAAGGTGCAAAGGGTCACCGTGGAGCTTCGTAAATTCATCCTCCCAGGAACACACAGCGTTTCCCTTTCCCTCACACGACCGTGACGATCACCTTTTCTACATTTCTAGATTTCTAGAAATGTGGAAATGTGGAATTTCCTGCATTCCCATGTCCACCCCTTGCTTTCTCGGCCTCGGCTCCAATGTGGATCCGGAAAGGAATCTTGCGGAGGCTGCGAGGCTCCTCCGGACTACCTTCCCTGACATCACATTCTCTTCCGTGTACCAAAGTGCGGCGCAATACCACGAAGACCAGCCTGCGTTCCTCAACGCTGTTGCAAAAGTGGAAACAGAAAAGAACCCGGAGGAAATCTTGAGAGATCTTCGGAGTATCGAGAAGAAGCTCCACAAATCCCTGCCTTTCCGTTTCGGACCTCGCACAATCGACCTCGATCTCCTGATGCACGACAACCTGATTCTACCTAGTCCTGAGGAGTGGCATGCAGCAAACCAACTACTCATCCTCCCTCATCCCCGGCTGCACGAGCGCCGCTTTGTCTTAGAGCCCCTCTGCGAGCTTATTGACAAGAATGCCCTCCACCCGGTCTTCAGGGAATCCTGGGGATCACTCCTCCGGAAAACTCTCGGTCAATCGTGTGACCGGACCACGCTCTCCCTCTAAGCTCTCACGTATGCAAGATACCATCCGTCATTTCCTGAAGGCTCTTGGAGAGGATCTCACGCGAGAAGGACTTGAGAAGACGCCCGAGCGGTGGGAAGAAGCGATGAGGTTCCTCACAGGGGGGTATAATTCTACCCCGGAGCAGATTCTCGGAGATGCTCTTTTTCACGCGGAAACACAGGGCCTTGTGCTTCTGAAAAACATAGAGTTCTACTCCCTCTGTGAGCACCACCTCCTCCCGTTCTTTGGAAAGGTGCATGTGGGGTATATTCCTTCCAAGAAAGTGATCGGCCTCTCGAAGATCCCCCGGGTTATCGATCTCTATGCTCGGCGGCTTCAGACACAGGAACGATTGGGGCAGCAGATCCTGAAAGCTTTCGAGAAGATCTTGGAACCCCACGGCATCGGTGTGGTCATCGAAGCTGCGCATCTCTGCATAATGATGCGCGGGGTGGAAAAGCAGGGTGCCTCTGTCCGCACACACCACTTTGGAGGGGAACTCCTGACAGGAGTGTCTGCTCGAGAAGAGTTCCTCCACGCCGTAGGAGCGTAGCGCGCTTCGCTCCGCACCCCTTGAGACTGGAGGAAACAACGCTATGATGTCCTCTATGAAGGTCCTCACGCACATTGACCCCCTCTCGGCAACGAAGGCGACAGCTCTCCTCGGCACCCTTTGGGCACTCTTGGGGTGGTTCATGAACAGCCTCGTCATTACCTTCCTTCTCCAGGGGTCTCCTGATGGAGTATCGGACCTCCCCCCTGCATTCTCTCTGGGGGGACTCCTCTCCGGAATTGTCGGAGGATTCATTGGTGGGGCCATTTCCGGCTACTTAGGCTGCCTCGTCTACAACCTCCTCGCGAAGAAGACGGGTGGGGTGTGGATTCAAGTAGAAGACGTTACGCTGCCTTCCTCAGGTTCTCCCCCATCTCTTCAGTAGAGCGAGACTCGTCGATCAACCATAGGTTATGCTTTTCGTTGAGTGCCCTCTCAAAGTCTTTGAGGGTTACACGTCGAGAGGTGGCAATCGCTCTCTGCACGTTTGATTTGTATCTCTTGTAATCCGGAGAGACGAAACGATCGTCAGTCTTCCCGACAACGTAGCCCTCTATAGCCTCTTCTTTTGTGAGGGTCACTTCTCCCACCCGCACAGTTTCTGGCCCCTCGATCAGATGATGACCACCTCTTGCATGCAGGGCCTCGTGCTCCCCCACCCCCCGCATGCGCGCAATGGTTTCTTCAAGCCCACCCCTCTCCACTTGCACCGTCCGGGCAGCAATTTCTATTTGTGTCCCATCCCACTGACCCCCAACCCCATCTGAGAGGGGATGAATGACCGTCTGAGCCTCCTGCCGATTGAGTGAGCGTAGTGCGGCTACATACGATGCAACCTCTTGCTCAACCCCCTCTCCATATTCGTGGGTCTCTTCTTCAATTCTCCTTGCAAGTTCCAAGGGGGATACGCCACCTTTTCCTACCTCTCGCTCAACAACATCATTGATGAAGGCCTCTGGTTGAACTGCAAGTGCCATGACATCTTCATCCTCTCACATCTCTTCTTCGAAGCAACGAGATTCCGGAGAAATAATTGGAAGATAGAATTCCCACGATTTGCAAGCCTTTTTTCCTGGGGCATTTTCGGATGACTGAGGAGGGGTGAAACGCTTTTGGAAAATTTTTTGGGGAGAACCCCATTTCTCCCCTCCCACACAGGAGTGACAGAAGAGGCTCTGAGAGGCCTTGCTGTGCACTCTGGAAAAAAATCCCTGTCGCATTGGGAAAAATTTTTTGAAGCACTCTCTCACAGAGAATGGAGAGCAGCGCACACGGTGCGTCGATCGAGAGAGAGGCCTGAGAGGAAAAAATATTTGACAAGGGGGGTGGTGGATGAAAGTATTCGCGCCTGTATTACCTTCTTCCAATTTTTCCCAAGCAATGGCGAACAAAATCTTCCGCCCACTCCACAGAATTTTCCTTCTCGATGCCAAGTTGAACACCGTACTCAATGAGAGTAATCCATGGGGATTCTGTGAGGCGTACTTCGACGAGCTTCTCGGGGCGATCCGGATGAAGCGCCTCGCTCCGCTCTCCGTTTCTCCTGCAACGGATGTGGAAGCCCCCGGATTCTCGGCAGTCCAGGAGCTCACGACCTCGCACACCAGCTTCCACTACTTCTGGGAGCCGCAGGTGAAGGGGGGGAACCCGAACGTGCACCTCGACCTCTATAGTTGCGCCCCCTTCGACTTTGGAGACATTCTCCGGGTGGCGCACAAGCACTTTGGCTTTGCCGAGTGGACCGCGAACTTCATCGACCGTGAGATTGACCCGAGGAAGCGCCTCTCCCTCCAGATTAAAGGGAAGGGTGATGAGACCTTAGAGCAGCTCGTCCTCACCTCCGGGAAGGAGACAAGGATGCGGGTGCCGGTGTTGGCCTAAAGCAACGATTGTTTCATTGCTCCATTGTTCCATTGCTGGAAAGATCTCTGTGTTCGCCTGCGAACAATTTAACAATGGAACAATTCTCTTGTGTACCAATGCCTTCCTCTACCACGCCTTCGCATCGGAAAGTCACGATCGGCCTCATCCAAATGCGCTGCGACTCTTCGCGCGAGCTGAATCTGCAAAGAGCTCTGGAGAAAGTGTCTGAGGCAGCAAGGGGGGGTGCAGAGATCGTTTGCCTTCCGGAACTCTTCCAGAGCCCCTATTTCTGCCAAAAGAAGGACGATAGGGATGCATTCGCACTAGCAGAGGGTATCCCTGGGCAAACAACACAAGTCCTCTCAGAGGCAGCACGCAGGCTCAAGATTGTGCTCGTAGGAGGTTCGATCTTTGAGAAAGGCTCGAACGGAAAATTCTATAATTCTTCCCCCATCTTCGGTCCCGATGGCACTCTCCTCGGTACCTATCGCAAAACACACATCCCGGAAGACCCTCTCTACCACGAGCAGCACTACTTCTCACCCGGAGATACGGGGACCAAGGTCTTTGAAACACCTTTCGGAAAAATTGCCCCCTTCATCTGCTTTGATCAGTGGTTTCCGGAGGCTGCGAGACTTGCAGCGCTTCAGGGTGCAGAAATTATTTTCTACCCGACCGCCATCGGAAACTTCGCTGATGAAACTTTAGAAGAGGGGAGTTGGCAGGACGCGTGGGAGACTGTGCAGCGCGGACATGCGATTGCGAACAATGTTTTTGTTGCAGCGGTGAATAGGGTAGGAAAGGAGGACAATTTGGATTTCTTTGGGGGATCCTTTATTTGCGATGCCTTTGGGAAAGTACTTTCCCGTGCAGGACAGGAAGAAGAGATTCTGCTCGCGGAGTGCGATTTCTCCACGATCCTGGAGGTACGCGAAGGGTGGGGGTTTATGAGAAACCGGAGACCAGAACTTTATAAAAGGCTTGTAGAGGATCCAGAATGACTGCTTTCTTTTTCCTCATGGCGACCGAAATCCGAAGCACGAAGCACGGAATCCGAAATATTTTGTGTTTTATTTATTCGAATTTTGAAATTGTTTCGGATTTCGGATTTCGGATTTCGGATTTTTGACTATGAACGCCTTCTCCTCCACTACCAGCCCCACCCCAGCGTCTTTGGGGTATCGGATGCCCGCCGAATGGGAACCGCACGAAGCGACATGGCTTGCATGGCCGTATAACCTCGAAACATGGGAGGAGCATTTGGAGGGTGCAGAAGAGGCATTTACAGAGTTTATAGAAATCCTCACTTTAGGTGAAATCGTGCACCTTCTTGTGCCGAGTGCAGAGGTGGAGGAGCGGGCGAAGAAGAAACTTACGGGACAAAATATTGTCTCTACGCATCTGCATTTTCACAGAATCGAAACGGGAGATGTCTGGTTTCGGGACTTTGGCCCCATCTTCATCTCGCGGCTCTATGAAAGAAAAAATGAAATTGCCTGGGTCCGCTTTTGTTACAATGCACTGGGAAATAAGTGGGCAGACCTTCTCGTGGGGGATGAAGTCCCGGGGAAGATGCCAATTCAGGATCTCCTACACTTCGACGCAGGGATGGTTCTCGAGGGTGGATCCATTGATGTGAATGGCAGTGGATCACTTCTCACGACAGAGAGCTGCCTCTTGAGTCCCAATCGCAACCCCACGCTCACGCGCTCTGACATTGAACAGAAATTGAAAGATTTTCTCGGGGTGACAAACATTCTCTGGTTACAAGAAGGAATCGTGGGTGACGATACCGATGGCCACGTGGATGACATCACGCGCTTCGTCGGTCCCGAGACCGTTGTCACCGTTCTTGAGGAAAATCCTCACGATGAAAATTACGCAGCTCTGCAGGAAAACTACCAGCGATTGAAAACAATGAAAAATGAACGAGGAGAAAATTTACGCATTGTCACTCTTCCGATGCCGCGTCCACTCATTGTGGGGGGGAGACGCATGGCGGCAAGTTATGCAAATTTCTATATCGCAAACACCGGTGTCGTCGTGCCAATCTACCATCAACCCTCCGACGCAATCGCTCTTGAGACACTCCAGAAGGTCTTCCCGAAGCGGAAAATCCTCGGTATCGATTGTCGTGAACTCATCTTCGGTTACGGCGCGTTGCACTGCATCACACAGCAACAATCGAAATGATATTTGGCATTTGAAAAAAAATCGCGCACAAGAAAATCCGCGTGAGAAAATTTCTTTCTTGCAAAAAAGAGTTTTATTCTGCTAGATTTCATCTGCATCCTTCTTTTTCCACGCTTTGATTTTTTTTACACTGCGTTCTCATGACGAGCCATGCAAACAACGAGGGACAGAAGAATGATCCGCGAAAGAAGAAATTCTTGTTTGTCGGTTCAGAGAGTCTCAGTGGAGACTTGGCATGGATCCTCAAAAAGGAGGGGCACGATGTGAGAATGTACATTAAGGCAAAGGTTGATGGGGATGTCTACGATGGATTCTTTGAAAAGGTGACAGAATGGGAAAGTTCGGTTGATTGGGCTGACATCATCATTTTTGATCATGTAGGATTCGGTGAGAATGCCGATAAACTACGTAAGAAGGGCAAGCGAGTTATCGGCGGGTCAGCGTACACCGACCGATTGGAGGTTGACCGTGATTTCGGACAAGGAGAGATGCGCAAGTATGGGATTAATATCCTTCCAAGTTGGACGTTCTTCGACTATGACCAGGCAATAGAGTTCATCAAAAACAATCCGGCGCGTTACGTCTTCAAACCGAACGGCAATACTCCTTCCTCCGGCAAAGGGCTTCTCTTTTTGGGTGAAGAAGAAGACGGTAAAGATTTGCTCGAGATGCTCGATCAAAACAAGGAAGTGTGGCAAAAGAAAGCGCCGGCATTCCACCTCCAGCGATTTGTCTCCGGCGTGGAAGTTGCAGTGGGAGCTTTTTTTAACGGCAGAGATTTTATCTTGCCGATCAATGTGAATTTTGAGCACAAACGCATTTTTCCGGGAGATATTGGCCCGTTTACGGGGGATATGGGGGCTTTGATGTTCTGGAGCGCACCCAATACTCTTTTTAAGGAAACACTGGCGAAGATGCTTCCGGCTCTGCAACAATCGGGGTACGTAGGATACATTGACGTGAATTGTATCGTGAATGGCCGCGGCATCTATCCGCTTGAGTTTACAGCACGCTTCGGTTATCCGACTATTTTTACGCAGCTCGAAGGAATTGCCATGCCTCTGCATGATTGGCTTCTGAGGCTCGCGAGTGGAAAATTGTTTGAATTGAAGGTAAAAAGGGGCTTTCAGGTCGGCATAGAAATCTACGTGCCGACCTATTTCACAAAATCGAAGGATAGGGAAGCGATTGAGATATACCGTGATCTGCCTATATTCTTCAAAAAGCCGAATAACACTGAGGGGGTACACATACAAGACGTGAAACTCGAAGACGGCGTTTGGCGTATCGCTGGCGAGTCTGGTTCGCTGCTCGTCGTCACCGGCTCGGGCAGTACGGTTGAAGAGGCGCGGCATCAAGCGTATTCGCGCGTGCAGAATATTATGATTCAGAATATGTTCTATCGCACGGACATCGGCGCCCGATGGAGCATTGATGGCGACAAGCTACAGACGTGGGAGTACCTTTCGGAGCGGTTATGAAATACGACTTCATTGTGTTGGGAGCTGACGGCATGCAGGGGCGCATTGTGACGAGAGACCTTCTGGAGTCAGGTTACACGATATTCGCTGCTGATTTGTACCAGTCACAAGTTCGCCGCATCCTTCAAAAACACAATACCAGACGATCGTTTTTTGCCTACGTCGATCTCCGCGACATCGACATGACCATGAATGTCATTCAAAAATCCGGTGCAGAGGTGGTTGTGAATTGTGCCAGTATGGACTGGAATGCCAATGTGTATGCGGCATGTCTTGCGACACGTACGCATTGCGTTGATTTAGGAGCGTGGATTGAGATGACCGAAGAGCAGTTGAGAATGGATCCACAATTCAAGAAAATCCAAAGGACTGCAGTTACCGGCTGCGGTTCTGTTCCTGGCATCGGGAACGTCATGCTTCGATATGCTGCGAAGAAGTTCGACAAACTCACGAGCGTCGATGTAGGGTTCGCATGGGATTCCAGTAAGAAAAAATTTGTTGTCCCATTCTCCATGAAGAGCATTCTGGAGGAATTTACGTATAATCCCCGGTTGATAAAAAACAATCGCTGGGTGGAGAAGAAACCACTTGAGGTGTTTCGAGAGCGGCACCATCGGCTGGTTGGCTATCAAAAATCCTTCTTGGTTCAGCACCCGGAACTCTACACCTTCCATCGCTACTACAAAGGTGTAGGATTACAGAACGTCAGGTTTTTTGCAGGATTTCCCGATCATTCGCTGGAAAAAATCCATGCCCTGATCGAGCTCGGCTTCCACAGTGAAAAACCTGTGAAGATTGAAGGAGTGGAAGTAGCCCCTATTGATCTCCTCACACCGGTTCTGAAGGAATTGCAATTCCCACGTGGATATACCGAACGGGAGAATCTCTGGGTGGAGCTCACCGGCCGCAAAGACAGAAAAACAAAGACGATCCTTATGGAATGTCTCGTACC
>CAZQCB010000007.1:0-22845 GCA_964592265.1 uncultured Candidatus Peribacteria bacterium
CACTCGAGTCGCTCATTGGCACGATCACCTCAGAGCTCAAGAAGGGGCGCAACGTCACGGTCACGGGCTTTGGCACATTCCGCGTCTCGCACCGTGCAGCCCGCATGGGTGTGAACCCCCGGAACCCCACACAGAAGATTTCCATCCCCGCAATGAAGGTTCCTGCCTTCAAGGCTGGGAAGTCGCTCAAGGACGCAATCCGTTAATTGACGATTTGTCTTTCAGAAGCGCCCGGAGCTTGTGCTGAGCTTGTCGAAGCATAAGAGGGCGCTTTTGTGGGGCCCACGCCTGCGTGCCGTAACGCCGTCTCCAGTCTACTGATAGTGGCACTTCGGCGTGCAGGCACGAGACCCAATCCTTCGCGCTTTTTCTGTATAGTGAGAGGCGTGTCCATCCTCATCCTCCTCCGCCACGGCCAGTCGCAGTGGAATCTGGAGAATAAGTTTACAGGGTGGGTGGATGTTCCATTGAGTGAGCGTGGAGCGGCTGACTGCGAGAAGGCGGGGAAAGTTATGCTCAATCGAAAGGTGCGTTTCGATGTGGGCTTCACCTCACGCCTCAAGCGAGCGAGTGACACGCTCCGGATCGTTCTCAAGGTTCTGGGGCAGGAAGATATTCCCGTCGAAATCGATTCTGCGCTGAATGAACGTCACTATGGTGATTTGCAGGGACTCAATAAAAAGGAAATGGCGGAGAAGTATGGTCAGGAGCAAGTGACGCTCTGGCGTCGCGATTACTTCGTGCGTCCACCGAATGGTGAGAGCGTCGAAGACTGCGGGCATCGCGTCACACCGTATTTCAAGCACTACATTCTCTCTGCGGTGCAAGAGGGGAAGAATGTTCTCGTCGCTGTCCATGGAAACAGCATGCGTCCCATGATCAAATATTTGGATAATTTGTCTCCAGAGGAAGCTGCCGTCATGGAGCTGGGTCTCTGCATTCCCTACGTATATTTCTTTGAAGGGAAGAAGATGGTGAGGAAGGAAGTGTGGGAGGTGAAGGGCATCGTCACTCTCGGGGCATCGCAGACGCAGAAGGAGGTCAAGGAAGGATCTGTCTAGAGAGGCATTGACCCTCGCTATGGCTTTCACTAGCCTATCGCGGCTATGTTGGAGCAACAGGGACTATTCGTTGGACTCATTCCTGATGGCAATAGGCGTTGGGCAATAGGCCAGTACGGAGTCGCGAAGAAAGAGGATCTGACGCCGGCTCAACTTTATGAGGCTTACTGGCGTGGAACGGAGGCGGTGAAAGGTGTTGTGCGGCGTGCGCGCGAAGAGTCCGTGGGGATCTTCGCTGCATGGGGAGGATCGAATGACAATCTACGCAAACGATCAGATCGGGAGCTACAAATTCTCTATTCCATCTATGAGCGATTCATGACCGAACTTCGGGATGAGTGGATGGATGCCGAAGGATACCGCGATACGCGATTTGTACACATGGGCCATCGAGAGCGTATGCAGACATATGCCTCCCAGGTTCTGCGGATCATTGATGACGTTGCGGAGCACACTCGCACACGAACGGGGATGGTGGTTGCCGTGTGTCTCGATTACGACTCCTGTGACGAACTTCGAGTGGTTGCACGGCAACGCTGGCGCGAGGCAGGACTGGTTGGTGAAGAGGAAGAGTATCTGGATCTTCCTTATGCTGGTGTGCCGTACCAATCCCTCGATTACGGTATTCGCACGGGAGAAGTTACTCCTGAAGGGGAAGAAGGTCGTGTCAAACATACGAATGCATTCCTCCTCGGTTACCATAACAAGGAAACCCGCTGGAGATACCGCAAAGAATTTCTGCCCGACTACACTCCCGATATGTTTTCCCAAGACCTGGGACTGTATAAACGAGGAGAGAAGAGAGAGGGGGAATAGCGCTGATATGTTACCCTTTCACTGATGCAGGAAATCACCTATCGCACCAAGACCTTCTACGACGACCTGGCTGATCAGAAGGACAAACACGTCCACCTCATCCTGATCGCGACCAAGCCCGATATCATTAAACAGGTTCCGTTGTACCTTGAGCTCAAGAAGCGGAAGCAATGCGTTCTGCTCGGTCACACGGGACAGCACTATGACGAGAACTTAAGTGGAGGGATGCTCCGGGAGTTTGGCGTCGAGCCGGATTTCAATTTGAACGTGCGGGGGCAGATGCATGAGGTTGTGTCGCAGATTATTGGTCGGCTAGGTCATGTGATGGGAGAGCTCAAGAAAAGAGGAAAAATGGTGATTCCCTACGTGCATGGAGATACGACGACCGCGATGGCAGCCAGTAATGCGGGATACTGCCAGGGGTTTGCATCCGTGCATGTGGAGGCGGGACTCCGTACTTTGACTCCAAAGTACGGAAGCACCAAGCACCAAGCACCAAGCACCAAGAAAGATTCAAATTCCAAATTCCAAATTCCAAACTTTGAAGAGTGGAGAGAGCTCTTGATGAGCCGGAAGAACTGGGAGCGGGGGAGTCTGGAACCGTATCCGGAGCAATTTAATACGCGTTGCAGTGAAGCTGGGTCCGGCATTCATTTGGCACCCGTCGAGCTTAATCGGGAATTCATGCTCGGTGAAGGTTTCCCGGAGGATCGCATCATCGTCACGGGGAACTCGGTCGCAGACGCCCTTCGACTCAGCCTCGATGCTTCGACAGGCTCAGCACAGGCTAAGCTCGGCTTCGCTCAGGGTAAACTACATCCAGTTTTTGAGCGGCATCCAGTTCTTGCTGATGGCGATTTTGTTCGTTTCTGTATTCACCGGCGTGAGAACTGCATATCGGAACTTCGCTTCAAGGCCATCTACGGCGCAATGAAGAAACTTATCGAAAAAGGGAGAAAGGTGCTCCTTATCAATATGATTCAGACGAAAGCTGCCTTCGAGCGATTTGGGTTACAAGAGGAAGTGGCTCGCCTCGTGAAGACTCACAAGAACTTCGTACTCTCCGATGTTTGGCCCGAGTACACGGACGTCATCGCCGCGATGAGCTGCGCCGCAGTCTGCGCGACAGATTCCGGATCCATGCAGGAGGAAATGAATATCTTAGGTGTCCCCTGCGTCACGCTCCGTTTCGGATCAGATCGTTCTGAGTCGATCTTCGCGGGGGGCAACGTCATTGCACCTCCCGTGAACGCAGATCTCGTTACGTCGATCATTGAGGGGGCTTGGAATCATTCCGAGATGCGCAAAGTGAAGAATATCTATGGGGAAAATGTGAGTGCGAAATCCATCGATGCTGTGCTCAATGTTCTGAAGAAAGGAGAGAAGATATTCCGATCGGAGCCAGAAAGATTGCACCTCTAGGGTTTTGGACTTTTTTCTTGCGAATGTCCTAAAACTGTCCCGAAAAGATGAAGAACTTTTTTGATCGCTTCCTTACATTGATGACGCCAAAGAGCGATACGCATTGCGCGTGGACACTGCTTTTCCCATCTCTCTAATTTTTCACTACTATCGATAGATCGTAGAATTCTTTGGTATTTTTTTCTGCTGAGAACTCGCTGCAAGAGTGTGTGTGCCAGGAGATCCGATTCTTCCCCTGATTCATGCGACATTTCAGCAGATGCTTGTAAGACAAGTTGAACAGCATCTCCATCTCCAACAAATTGTTCCCATTCTCTAAATTCCTCTTCCGCATTATAGAATTCCAGTGAACTGCCCCCCTGGAATGCGCACCCATCGTCTGAAGATTCCCATATCATATCTCAATTGTATACTTTCTATAGTAGAATTCCTATTGTGCTTCAAAATCTACGCGAACGATTGGTACTTGTCCTATTTGGATTGCTGCCCTTTCACGCGTTCCTCGTGACCGTGGGGACGAAGATGCTTGTGGGGCCGGGACACCCGCCGCTCACTGTACTTGCACTCTGGAAGGAACTTCTCATCGCGGCGCTCTTCCTCATCGGATTCATCGAACTCTTCTCGAAGCGAAAATTTCCGAAGATTGATGGCGTAACCAGTCTGATACTCGCTCTCCTTCTCTTGAGCATCATCATCTCTGCTACTCAACTACAGTCACTACTCAACTACAGTCACTACATTTTCGGCTTCAAATACCTCTTCCTCCCTCTCCTTGTTTTCCTTCTCTGCAAAGCGCTCCCTTGGGAAGAGCAATTTCTCGAGCGGAAAGTTTTTCCCTTGCTCCTCTATACTTCCGGCATCGTCGCTGCGTATGGCATTGTGAGTTTCTTTTTGCCTCAGGGATTTTTCACTGCACTCGGCTACTCGGATGCACATTCGCTCTACTCGCCCGATGCTCCGTTAAGTGCTTTTCAGCAGATTTCCGGAACAGGCATTCGCCGCATCCAGAGTATGTTTGCGGGCCCAAATCAATTGGGGCTGTGGCTGCTTATACCGTGGAGCATCAGCCTCGTTTCTCTCTTGAGAAAAAATCCGAAACCCCCTTCGACAGGGCTCAGGACAAGCTCCATCCGAAATCCGAAACAAATTCGAAATTCGAATTTTGTGCTTCGTGCTTGTTTCGAATTTTGTGCTTCGTGCTTCGTGCTTGGCCTGGTCGCTATTGCTCTCTTCCTCACCTTCTCCCGTTCCGCATGGCTTGCGGCACTAATCATCCTCCTCGTTTCTGTGTCTCTCACCTTACGTGGGTCGATGCGTAAGAATGTTCTTGCCGGACTCTTCTTCACCGTAATCTTCGGAATGATGGCTCTTCTCTTTTCTGCTCCGCAACTCTTCTACCGGGGACTCGGGAATGAGCAGCATCTCGCTCGTGCCCGCGAAGGTTTTCTGGTTATGCTGCAGGAACCACTGGGTCGAGGACTTGGTGCCGCGGGTCCCGCAAGTAATCGCGTGAGTGATGCATGCGTGTACTTCCCCGATGGGGCAGATACTTCTTGGGCGCGTGAGCGCGAGGATCTCTGTATCTTTGTAGGGGGAGAACAGGTCCAGCCGTTTCTCACTGAGAGAAAGTGCGGGTGTGCATTCCTCCCCGAAAACTGGTATCTGCAAGTCGGGGTCGAGCTTGGGGTGATCGGTTTCACACTCTTTATTGCTCTTGTCGTATCGGTGATTCGTTTACTCGTTTACTCGTTTACTCGTTCTTCGTTCCAAACATTGCCGGTATTCCTCGTGTTCCTCGGCATCAGCATCGCCGCCCTCTTCCTCCATGCCTGGGAAGACAGCGCTGTTGCGTACACGGTGTGGGGTCTGGCGGGGATTTCGCTCGTGAAGAAAGAGGGGGGCTCATGGTTCCATCAGGTGTTTCGGCGTTTCTTTGGTTGATGCAAAGAATTCGTCTACTGACTATTGGCACTCTCAAAACTTCCTGGATCCGCGAGGGGTGCGGGGAGTATCGCAAGCGCTTAAGTTCGCTTGCTTTCTTCGATATCGAGGAGCTTCCCGCAAGTCGGGAGAATCGTCCGGAGCGACAAGTGCGGGAAGAATCGGATCGGCTTCTCAAGGCATTCGGAGGAGAAGATGTTCTTGTGGTACTCGACGAATCAGGAAAGGAAATGGATACAGTTGCCTTCTCCGAATTCTTGGGAGAGAAGCGCGATCACGGTCTTTCCATCACCTTCGTCATCGGCGGCGCGTATGGACTCGATAATCGTGTGCGGGAGCGCGCAGATCTCGTGCTCAGTTTAAGCAAGATGACGCTTCCGCATGAGCTCTGTCGGTTGGTGTTTCTAGAGGCGCTGTACCGATCTCTCGATGTCCTCCGAGGGGGGAAATATCATCATGGATAGGTGTGGCACGGGTCTCTGGCCCGTGCATAATTTGCTCCTACCTCATTGGAGGGTTTTGTGATATAATGTTCATGGTGAATCCAAACACAAACAAGCAACATCGCATCGATGCTGGCAGCGAATCTGGCTTCTCCAATCCTCATGAAGTTGAGCAGGGGAGTGATGCTACAGGGAGTGTAGAAGCTCTTGCGAATGCACATGGTGCATCTATGCGAGAACTTGCAGGAACGGAAATGCAGAATGTGCCAGGGTTTGCTGAGGCGCTTGCTACTACACAGGAGCGTTCGCATGATGCTCCTCGGGTCGCACCTCGCGACCGAAGTTTGCCGAGTGTTGTGAGTAATGAACAATATAGAGTGGATGTCCCAGTACATTCCCCACGACACACTTCCGATGATTTTTCTCCTCAGAGGCTCACGCGTGGCGCTCTTCTCTCGGCTGGTGTCAATGGAGCTGTGGGTGAGGCTGCGGCGTTTGTTCCATTCTATTTCCTCGCAGGGAAGGGGGTCGCAGGTTCGCTACTTGCTGCTGCTCCCGTTGCAGCCCAAGCTGGCATTGCAGGGGCGACGACGTACGGAATGGGTGTCGTACACAATCTTCTCTGGAAGAAACCGGGGAAGGCTGTTCCGGGGACATTCGGTACACTCCTCCGTGGAATCATTGCTCCCGTCACGATTCCTGTAGGACTTCTCCGCAACCTCACGTGGAATAGGAAGGGGTAAGGAGAGTGTAGGGGCGCCCAAAGTGGCTTCAAATGAACGTGGTTTTGTGGTATAATGAAGAGGTAAAAGTCACATACCAAAAAAACACCATGACACATCGATTTACGGATCTTTTTCCACAGTTCTCTGAGAGGCGGTTGGTGTTTCAGCAACCGGAGACTGTTCCTGAAGCTGCGCCTGATCCTGTGGAGAGCATTCGCCTGCAGCTCGATGGATTGACTAGCGGTGCAGAAGCAAATGCACGCGAGCAAGTGCTGAGAGAGGTTAGTGTGAAGCTTGACGAGATCAAGACTACCTTGACTCCTGAACAGAGGACACGGATACAGGAGATCTTGCGTAAGGAGAAAGACGAGCATGTTGAAGAAGTTGATGAGAAGCTGGAGGCACTGGCAGCGGGGTTGGAGCCTCCTGCCGAGGCGGCTCTAGCTCCTTCTCCCTTCTCTGCGGAAGTCTCCGACATCGCTCCTCCGAAGCCCGAGTCACAGAAAGGATTCAAGGATCGGGTCGTGGACATGCTCAAGGGCGGCGGCATGGCTGCGATTGCACCGCTCATCAAGGGATTCATTGCACTGAAGCGGGCACTCCTCGAGTGGTTCCCGCCCAAAGATGCGAATGGTGTTGTGAATACCCAGGAAGCGGAGAGGCAACTCGCAGGCATCGAGCGACTCTATGGCCAATTCTTTGGTGCATTGGAGCTTCAGGAAACATTCAACAAATACTGCAAAGAGCATCAAGTGACGCTCACGGCAGTCGAGGGAAGCGGAGACGGTGTTGCCTATGCTGATCTCAAAGTGCGGTACCAGGATGAACTCACTGCGCGTTTTGCAGGGAAGAACGAGGAGCAGAAGGCGGCAATTCTCTCTGCGTACACATTCGAAGAGTTCATGCGAGAACAGATGCAAAAGTATGTAGATACGCATAAGGAGAATTTTGCTTCTGGAACAGAGTACGAGACAACACTTAAGGGCATCGTTGATGGTGCGATGCCGAGGAAGCGAGTTGTCGTGCAGACTACTCCACCCCTGTAAGAGCATTTTTCCCATTCACACACATACTTCATGCCACGGGACGCATCGCGAGCAGGCTCGGAAAGGGAGGTAGGGGGCAACGTTTCTCCCCATATCCTCACGTTCCTCCGTCTTACCCGTGCCCATGATCAGGCAGTGCGTAGCGGCAATGAGCAGGACGTGGAAACGGCACGCGAACAGCTTCAACTTTTCTACGGGTCTCTAAAGCCGGAGGAGCGCGAAGGGATCGAGGAGTTTGCAGCCCGGGAAATCCTTGGGAAGGTGATCGAGGATCAGCGTGGGTGGATCCACCGGAACGTGGTACGCGCTCTGCACATTCCCCATCGTCTTGTCGGTGCATCCGTGGAACCTATCGCGAAACTCTCCGGAAGGACGGTGGAACTTGTTGCCATGACGCTCGGATGGACCGTGCGGGGGATGGTTCGTGGATTTCGTGAAGCGTTCCGGGGAACCCTGCGTAAGGCAGCGTAACCGCAATCAGCGATGCATCCTCCTCTCCATCAGTTCCGGCGGCATTCTTTCTCTCTCGGAGAGAAACGGCTCCTGCATCAGAGGGAAAATGTGGAGACGCTCCCAGGCAAGATTGTCGAGTACCTGCGGGGGACTCCCACGAAAGAACGCTTGGAGGAATTGGCACAAGAGTTGCAGGCGAAGGGGGTGCTGGACAGAGCGAGAATTCTCTCCGATGTACATACTAAGCTCGCAGAGCTCCCAACAGAAGCGCGACCTATTGTCTCCGGGAATTTGGACATTCTTCAGCGTATGGTGCGTGAACATTTGTCCGATGAACTGGATGATGCACAGCTCACATTGCTCGATGGGATGATTGAGCAGGAGCAAAAAGCGCTGGAAGGGGAAGAGACTGGACAACCGGCGTCGTTGACTGCGCGGGTCTCTGGTGGGTGGGAGAGATTCAAGGTTTCCGCTGTAGAAACGGCAGGGAGCATCACGAAGGATTTTCGCGAGGGGAGTAATTGGGTGAAAGCCGGATACATTGCTGGTGGCGTTTTCGGCTTCCTCGCTGTGCGCTGGGTCTGGCGCAAGGTATTTGGGGAGACGGGGGGTGATGGAGAGAAGAAAGAAGGATGGTTGGCCAAGGGGGCGAAGTGGCTTCTCAGTCTTGGAGGTGCTGTTGGAGGTTTCCTCGGTGTCTATGCATTGCGGAATACCCCCGAGGGAACGGTGATACGAGAGGGTGCTACTGCTCTTGGCGGGACAGGGGTGGGTGCGGGGTCTCAACTACTCAAGAGTGGTAGAGAACTTACCGAAGCTGCTGCAGAAATTCCTGCGCTTGTAGGTGGTGTATACGAGAAGCTCCGTGCTGGTGATGTGAAAGGTGCCTTGAGAGAAGCAGGTGAACATGGCTGGGTATTCACCCAGCGTGGAGGACAGTGGCTTCTTCACACTGGTGAGAATGCTTTTGTCCTTCCCGCCGAATGGTATGGAAAACTAAGTAGTGTTCTATCTGGCAGTGAAAACATCGGCACGGATTTCTGGATTCTCTACGGGGAGGCGGGTGTTGCGTACATCATTGGGCGCACAGTGTTCCAAGCTCTCTTGGAGGGAAGAATTCCATCCTCTCTGGGGACTCTGACTCTGAGAACTGCTCTGTGGCCGCTTGTGCAGATAAGGGATGGAGCAGTAGTGGGGAGCCATCTCCTCACGCAGGAAGGGCGAAAACTGCTTCTGCTTCGAGCATCGCAGTCACCACTTGCAAGAATGCAGCGGAGAGTGCTCGATGGCTTTACAGGAGTAGAGAGTGGTGCTCGATCGGGCAATCCAAAAGCTGTGGAGCGTGCGATTGGGCGATGGCGAGTTCTCCAGGAGCAATGCGATCTCCTGGAAGCCCACCGGAGCTCACGCTTCCTGGGCGATACGGAAGGGATGTTGGGTAGGTTGAGCGAACGCAGGTTGCAGCTTGCGAGAGCGATCCGTGAAGGTGCCCTAGCTCATGGAATGACAGACAATGCTCCCGCATGGCTCCGCGCGCTTGCGGGCAAGGAGCACACGGGGAGGATTGAAGATTTTGAGAAGGCGTTGGGGGGAGCTTCAGAAGAGCTCCGTGGAGGAACACACTCAGCAGTTGGTGCTACTGATCTTCCGAGTGGAGGAGCGATAAGTGGAGCGGATGAGAGCATGCCGAGAATTGCAGAGACTCCAGAGGGGGAAGGCATGCAACGTGCTCGTGCGGTGGGTGAAGGAGCGGATCTTGCGGACGACACTCAACCAAACGTACGCATTGCTCCGGGGACGGAAGCAGTGGATGATGCGGTACGTGCAGGGGATGTGGTAACAGAAGCAGCAGTCGAACATATTCCGCGTGTTCCCGCTGCGCGTGACATTCTCGATGATGCGGGGCGCGTCCTCCCTCGGGAGCTTCTGGAACACAGTTCGACCCGATACCTCCTCCGGGGAGAACATGCCGATGAGGCACTACGAGCCCTCACTGCAGCGCACGAGACTCATGGCCTCGCTGGCGCCAAGCGCGCGGCAAATTACCTCCTCGAAGTGAAGAATGCCCCGGCCGCAATGCGCGAACTGGAGGTCGTCACACTGGTTGCGTCAGGAGAGCATGGGAATCCTGGAGCGATCGGACGATTCCTCAGTCGCGGTGTGCGTATTGAGGGGGAAATCACTGCCGCATCTTGTTCAAAGGCGATCAAGGATATGACGCGGTGGCAACAGGCGGGAAGGGGAGTGCGTGCGCTCTATTTCCTGGGGGCTGCTGTCGAAGTTGGCATGATAGGATTCGAACTCTACAATGCTAGCGAAGCATATAAGAGCCAAGAAGAGCAACTCTCTGCCTTGAAGGAGGAGCTCACAAAGCTTGGATTGGAACCTTCTGAAGATGATCCGGATGTCTACGAGGGGTGCGGTGTCCGCGTCTCTCTCACAACCCTTGATCCTACGGATCTCGAGGCGAGTCTCTCTCGTGCTGCTGTTGGGGGTCTCGCTCTCGGAGTCACGATTGCCTTTCCCAGCCTCGTTTTGGGTCCGGCGGGCTTAGTGGTTGCGGGTGTTGTCATTGCAGCCGTCGTTGCCGTCGATACATTCTGGAGCGCGGTGGAACAGCGTCGCCACATGGAGTTCCTCGAAAGTGCTCCGCCGTGGCTTCTTGCGATTCTTGGCACGGAGGGTACGGTCCAGCGCACAGGGTACGAAACGATGCAGGAGTTCGATGGGTTCATGCAGTCAGATATTGTCCCCACAACGTGGGGCGAGGGGCTCCTGATGCCCCTTGGCGAACCGCTCTGGCGGGAGAGCCGTGCAGAGCGCAAAGCAGAGGTACGTGAGAATACGCTCCTTGCAATGTGCTTCCGTGAACTTGCGGCAAGTTACCCCGAGCTCCTTTTGGAATTCCCGGACATGCAGGCAGGTGCGCGTTCCTTCCTCGATCCGGAGGGGGAGTTTCTGAAACCCGGTGGAAGCTTCGAACGTGTCGTACGTCCATACATTGTTCTGCGTCTCCATGCGGAGATGGAAGGGGAAGGCGTTGCTTTTGCGACGTCAGCTTCACTCAGCGTTGATGAGAGAATTGGAGGATTCTTCGATCATCTCATCGCGAACAATCCTGCTGTTTCCGAGTACGAACTACGCGATGCAGTCGAGGAGGGGATGCTCCTTTACCTCTACGATGTGCGCGAGCGGCGATATCGAACTCGACGCGCTGAGATCGAAGATCTTGTGCAACAGGAGGAGATGCATCTCACTTCTCTGGGTATCTCTGATGAGGAGCGTGCCGAGCAGGTCACGCTCTACCGTGAGGCACTCGCAGAATCTCTGGAGAATGAAGTTCGTAGTGACGAATCTCGCCACTTTGTCTTCAATATCGATCCTGCAAATCTCCCGGAAAGTGAAGATGGCACAACGGTTGCAGAGCGGCTCATTCAAGAGAGATACGAGAATCAAGCAACAGGGGGGTTCCGTCTGCCGTGGGAAAGAGACGAGCAGGAAGGAATGAGCATCGAGGCCTTCGCGCAGGCACGCCTGCGCCCCCGCTTCTCTGTGAGGGTACAAGAGAGATTGAGGGATGGGAGTCCGATGGACGGACCTTTCTCCTTCGATGACCTCGAGGGGATGAGTACATCGACCGACCTCGAGAGTGCACGTAGGGAGTTTGTGGAACACTTCGCAAAAGCGGTAGAGCCGGTGCGTCGAGTGAATGCAGCCTTCGCGGCGGAGACACGGACCGATGCAGAGCTGAAGCGCAAGTACGACGAGCGACGTGAGGATATTGCTTTCTATCTCCGCTTCGCTTCCCACGAGGAGTACTACCGCGACTATGTCTGTCATTGGCGCTATGAATCTTCAAGCCGCGTGCCAGGCACACATGCCGAATTCATCTCCCTCGTTGCCCGTTGGGCAGAGGAGGGGTATCCCACACTCATCGATGAAACTGCGTTCGCGCGTTTCCAGGAAGCCGCTTCGGGGCGTGCGCTCGGAAGAGGGGCTCAGGGCATTGGAGGAAATCTTTTCAGAGAACCAGATCGTCTCGAGGCACCTACGTTAGAGGTGCCTTTAAGTACTCTCGGCGCCAACATCCCTGGCTATCTGCAGCAGGAGGGCACTCTACTTCTGAGTTCCAGCGGGTACCAGCATCATTTGCGGCTCATGCGGGAACGGGAGGAAGAGCGGGCAAGGGAGCAGAGGGATTTGTTACTCGGTGGGCGCCGCACCTTTGTTCATGATCTTCTTCCGTCATTCCCCCTCGACCCCAACGTGGGCACCGTGCCGTTACGTGCCCGGGCGGGTGATGAGAGGATACCCGATTTCCATGCCATGACAGAGTTACGTGATCGCAGTGATCTCCTTGCACTCACTCCAGAGGAACTCCCCGTGTTCTTAAGAGAGATGAATGGGGAAGATGCGCTTGCTCCTCTTGTTCTACGCTTGGAGCCGAGAGGCACATCTCACACTCCGGAATCCGGAGTTCTGGTAGTGAGAGAGGGGTTCTCCCCCCTGCGAGAGTACCTCCTTCGCTCCCGCCTCTTTATCACCATCACTCCGGAGGCCGCTTCTTCGTGAGGGGAAAAGATGGTGGACAATCGTTCACCGTGTGCTAGTATGGGGTCATGACAGCATTTTTACTTGGTTTGATCATTGGTGGGCTTGGGACATCATTGTTTTTTTTCTTCGTCTACAAACCCGGAAAAGAAAGCAAGGAACAAATGGAGAATGTTGCTTCACATGTGCTTTCGGGAATGACAGAACGAATTCTTCAGCTCGCAGAAAGTAAATTTTCCAGTCACACTCAACTCAATGCTCAACAACTAGATGGGAAGAAGCAGTTGATCGATGGGACATTGCAAGTAATGAAAAATGATCTAACAAAACTTGAGGGTCTTATGAAAGACCTCGAGAAAGATCGTGTACAAAAATTCGGTCAACTGGAGAGCAAGCTTGCAGCTACTGCTCAGGCGACCCAATCATTGCAATTAACTGCGGAAAATCTCAGAAATGCTCTTTCTGCGAATAATGTGCGCGGGCAGTGGGGTGAGCGAATGGCTGAGGATGTTCTTCGGCATGTTGGAATGGTTGAAGGTGTAAATTATTACAAAAAAGAGAGATTGCCCTCCGGTAAAACCCCTGATTTTACATTTCCTCTTCCTCAAAAACTGGAACTCAATATGGATGTGAAATTTCCTTTCAGCAACTATCAGTCATATTTGGACGCCAAAAGCGATGCTGAGAAAGAAATATGTAAGAAAAAATTTCTTCGTGATGTACGATCTCGTATCACAGAAATTCAGGGGCGAGAATATATCAATGAAAATACCGTCGACTACGTTCTTTTGTTCATTCCCAATGAACAAATCTATTCATTTATTAACGTTGAAGACCATGCTCTGCTTGATGAAGCTTTGAAGAAGAAAACTATTCTTTGTTCGCCTCTTACACTTTACGCAGTTCTTTCGGTAATTAGAGAGGCGATGAATAATTTTAGTCTCGAGAAGAAATCAAAAGAGCTACTTTCTGTCTTTGGTAAGTTCAGGAAGGAGTGGTTTAGCTTCAAGCAAGCTATTATTGAGATGGGTGACAAAATCAATACCTCACAAAAATTCTTTGAAGAGAAGTTGGCGGGTGTTCGATTACGACAGTTAGAGAAACCAGTCGAGAAGATGGAAAGTATGCGTTTGGAAGGAGGAATTTCTATAGATGAAGATATCCTTCCTGCATCACTGGAGTTTACGGAGGTGAATAGTTCTGAGGTTGAAAGCTCCAAGCAAGTTATCAAGATATAGTGAGTTAGCTACGTGCTTCGACTACGGCCCTTCGGGCCTCCGCTCAGCATGACACACCTTCACACATTCACACCTTCTTCACCTTCCACACCTTCTACACGTTCCCTTTCCACGCCTTTTTGAGATATTCCTTCACACATCTGTGCGTATTGAAGTACCCGGCGAGGCCGATTGCCCGCTTCATCCGCCGGATCCAGCGCTTGCGCTCACTGTAGTAGTACTCCGGGAGCACTTCGTACTGAAGCTGCGTGTAGAGATCTTCGGCATCGATCTTGCGGTGCTCATCGCTCCCCAGTGCTTCTGCAAGCGGGCCGATGCGCCAGCCCGCCTGAGGATCCTTCTCGTACCCCTCCACCCACCAACCGTCGAGCGTGGAGAGATTGAGAACGCCATTGAGACAGGCTTTCATCCCGGATGTTCCCGATGCTTCGTGGTGCCGCATGGGGGTATTGAGCCAGACGTCGGCCCCTGAAACGAGCAACTTCGCGAGGTCGGGATTGTAATTTTCCAGGTAGACAATCCGCACGCAGTCACGGAGCACTCTCGAACGCTTGATCATCCGCTGGATCACTTCCTGTCCGAATGCATCTGCGGGGTGGGCATTTCCTGCGTGAATGATCTGGAGCCGTCCGCACCCAATGTCCTTCAGACGCTCGAGATTGGTGTAGAGGAGTTCCGGACGCTTGTACGCAACGACGCGTCGCGCGCTCGCGATCGTGAGGTGCTCGCCGTCGAAAGGAGTCATGGTGTGCTTATTTACCTCGTCCACCAGGCGGCGCTTTGCTTTCATATGCGCTTCCCAAAGTTCTTCATCAGGCAAATCCCTGCACATTTTCTCTAAGACCGAAGGATCTTCCCGCCAGCCCGGTGCATGCGTATCGAACAAGTGCTGCATTTCTTTCGAAGCCCAAGTGAGGTGGTGGATGCCATTGGTGATGAAATCGATATTCTCTCCCGGAAACATCTGCCGCGAGACTGCGCCATGGACACGTGAGACGCCGCAGGTATAGTGCGAGAGGTGCATCGCGAGGCGTGTCATCGAGAGACGATCCTCTCCTGCGATTTTCTTGATGTGCCACGGAAGCACGGAGCTAGCGACGCGGTGCGCGAGGTCGTAGTCAAAGACATCGTGACCCGCGGCAATCGGCGTATGAGTGGTGAAAACGCAGGATGGTCGCACATTCTCATCTTTGAAATCGCGTTCCCGCAGGAGCTCGAGCGTGAGGAATGCGGCGTGTCCTTCGTTCATGTGAAATGTCCCGATGTCTCTGTACCCAAGCGCGCGGAGCATGCGCACGCCACCGATGCCGAGCACAACTTCCTGCTTGAGGCGCATCGCGGCATCTCCACCGTAGAGGTGCTCCGTGATCTTCCGATCTTCAGGGGTGTTTTCTCCAAGATTCGTATCGAGGAAATAGACGGGGATCGTGTGCTCTCCATTTCGCAGTTCAAAGAGCCATGCACCAACTGTGACAGCGTGCCCTTCGATTTCCACAGTGACCTTCTCCGGTAACCGCCGCATGAAGTGCGTGGGATCCCACTGCACGTCCTCATAGCGCTGCGAGCCGTCGAGTCCGATGTGTTGCCGGAGGTAGCCATACTGCCAGCAAACCGTGACGAAAGCCGCAGGGATATGCAGATCAGCGCAGGAGCGCATCATGTCCGCCGCAAGCACCCCGAGCCCTCCTGCGAAGGTCGGAATTTCCTTCCCCAGAGCAATCTCCATCGTGAAATAGGCGACGGTGAGGGGAGTTTTTTGTGTTTTTGGCATTCTCTCCATTATACCATATTTCTTAGATAATTTTGCCTTTTTGTCATGCTGAGCGGAGTCGCGCGAACGTGCTTCGTCTCGCCCTTCGACGAGCTCAGGGCTTCGCTCAGCATGACACAGCGCGACGCAGACGAAGCACTGTTACAATGCTTTCAATGCAACTCACTCAGGCAATCCTCCCCGTTGCCGGTCTTGGCACCCGCTTCCTCCCGTGGACGAAGGTCGTCCCGAAGGAACTGCTCCCCATTGGGCGCCTCCCGATCATCGCTCTCCTCGTCGATGAATGCCTTTCGGTCGGGATAAGGGACATCTGCTTCGTGATCAGTCGCGGCAAGGAGGCGATCCCGGAATTTTTCCGGACGGACGCTGCACTGGAAGTAGAACTGAAGAAGCGCGGGAAGAGCGAACTCCTCGCGGAGCTTGCACGGTATCACGAAGTGCGTTTTACCTCTCTCTATCAGGATGTGCAGCTCGGGGATGGCCATGCCATCTTGCAGGCTGCATCCTGGGTGGAATCTCCGCACGTTGCTGTCCTCTTTGGGGACGATCTCATTGTCGGAAAGGAGAATGGGTTACAGCAACTCGTGCGAGCGAGCAGCAGGCAGCGGTCAGCGGTCAGTGGTGCATTACTTTGTCTCCAAGATGTGCCACGGGAGGACGTCTCGCGTTATGGCATTGTGGAAGTGGAATCTTCCAAGGAGCGTTTGAAGAAGATCACGGGACTTGTCGAGAAGCCTTCTCCAGACGAGGCACCGAGCACGCTCGCGATAGTGGGGAAATACATTATCCCGAGGTCACTCTTTGCGACCCTTGAGAAGATTGGGGGGGGCCCCGAAGAGATTCGGCTTATTGATGCCCTCATTGCATCCCTTGGCACGCTCCCCCTCTGGGGCTCTGTCTTTGAGGGGCGGCGGTTTGATACGGGAACGCCTGAGGGATATAAGGAGGCAGTAGAGATCCTGGGGTGATTTCTCAATCTCTTCCTTTATCTTGACCACGACTTCTGCTATACTATCCTGATGTCCATGGTACCTTCCTACGACGATCAGGCTGTCCGCACCCTCGAGGAAGCGGAGCGACTCAAGCTCAACTGCCAGCACGAGGAATCCATTGCGCTCCTTGAGGGGTTGCTTGCGAAGGATCCAGGGAATATTGCTGCACTCGAGGAGGTTGCGGATAATGAGCTGAGCCTGGAGCGCTACGATCGGGCACTCACTGCCGCGCGGCAGGCGGTGGCGCTCGATCCTGAGAGCTACATGGGACACTACATCTTAGGGTTCGTCTCCTCTCTCCAGGAGGATTGGGGGGCTTCATTCCAGGAGTTGCAACTCGCGAATCGCATGAAGCCGAATAACCCCGAGATCCTCCGTTGCCTCGGGTGGACCTTGTTCAATCGCCAGAAGCGCGTCCAGGGAATCGTCACCCTCGAGCGCGCGCTCAATTTGGATCCGGAGAATACGCTCTCCCTCTGTGACCTCGGTGTGTGTTATTTGCACGTCCGTAATTTCAAGAAGGCACACACCCTCTTTGAGAGGGCACTGCACCTCGATCCCGGTAATGAGCGGGCGCGGGAATGTGTGGAGACGGTCGCGAAACTCAGCCGCAGAGCTGAGAAATAATATGCTATGCTCTGCTGCATGGCAGAGCCTGAGAAGACTCATGGGGAGATCTCCTCGGTGTGGAATGATCCTTCTCAAGGTGCTGCCCTTGCCATGCGCAGAGTTGTAAGCGTAAGGAGGAGAAGCCCCGTGGTGCGGCAACACACACCTCTGCATCCTCGTATCACCGAAGACGCCACACGCGAGGTGCCCGTGCATGTGTTCCCTCTTCGGAAGGAGGCCTCGGTGAAGGATCTGCTCCTTTCTCTCTCGCTTCTCACCGTTGCTTTCCTCTTCCTCGAAGGCTCATTGCTCTTTGGTGTGTATGCACAGAACATCGTCGCAACCGCCGCGGAGCGTACCCCTCTTCGACTTTCGATCCGACATGGCCTCACGGATACAGAGATCCAGAGGTTCTTAGCCCTCCTCAGCCAATTACCCGAGGTGCGGCATGTGCGCTTTGTCACCAAAGAGCGTGCGAAAGCTCTCCTCCAGGAGCAGTACCCGGAGCACCTCCCGTTTCTCGAAGCCTCTGTTCCTAGCAATGTTCTTTCTGATACTGCCGAGCTCACTGTGCGCTCCTCTGCACAGGTGGACACTCTTCTCCATACTCTCCTCCGACCTCTGCCGTCCTCCATGCTCGACCCCTCTTTTCTCACACAGGTAGAGGGGTGGGAGCGACTCAGAGAGCGAGAGGCTTCCTTCTGGAAAACATCTCAGCTCTTCGCTGTCATGGGAGTTCTTGCTGCTTTCTTTCTCCTCTCTCTCCTCTTTCAGAGCATCATGCGCGCATCCTTCCTTCTCCACGCAAGTCTCCTCTCCCTCTTCGCGTTCCTCGTTGCAACCACGCTTGTTGGCAGCGCAGTTTTCCTCTTCTAACCTTTGGGACGTACGATCACCGCTGAAGCGCTTGTCCTCAAGACCTATGATACGGGCGATGCCGATCGTCTCTGCATCCTCCTCACGGATTGTCGCGGACGCCTGCCAGTCTTCAGTAAGGGGGTGCGAAAAGCAAAGAGCAGGTGGAGTGGAGCAGTGCAATCCTTCCAGCACGTGCGGGTGGATCTTTCTGAGCACTCCTCGGGGTGGTACCTGCGCTCGGCGGAATGCCTCTCCTCCTTCGATACGCTTCGGCGGAACATGGAGAAATTCGCGCTTGCAAGTGAGGGGAGTGAGCTCCTTCTGCGCTTCCTGCATGACACGGAAAGCCAGGAAGCAGTATTCCTCCTGGCGCGGGATTTCTTCCGCGCCGTGCATGCATCTCCCTCTTCGCTTCTCCTCCCCACCTTTCGGCTTTCTCTACTCTCTCTCTTAGGGTTCCTTCCCTCTTTCAAGGAACATCACGCATCAGAGCTTCCCTCCCATCTCCAGAATGATCTCTCCCCCTCCTTGCGATCCTACCTCTGTTCCACTGCTTCTTTCCTCGAGAGAGTGCGCCAGTCTCTCTCCATGACTGACACAGCAGTGCTCCAGCAACTCTCGGAAGCACTGCTCCAAGATCACCTGTCCTCCCCCTTAAAATCGGGCATGATCTCGCTCTCCTCAGAGGTCACCCCGATCTCTTCAATGTTGGGGCGCGCTTCATAGTACGAGAAGAAGGACTCCATCTCCTCCCTGCCATCCGCAAACGTGAGGGAGCGGTACCACATGGTCCTCATGCCTCGCACTGCTTTGCTCACGATCCGCGTTTCCCCTGAAGGAATTTCCGTTGTGTACATTGTCCGGTCTTCCGGAGGTTCGCGCACGTCCCACGTGAAGGGCCCGATCAAGTCCACCGTGCGGTCCTCGTGCGGGGTTCCGTAGTAGAGGAAGTATGCTTTGTTCCCTTCCACGAGCGTCTGGATGAGGAGAGTCCCGGGCGAATCATTCTGGAAGCGCATGTCCGTCCACGGGGGAAAAATCGTCGCATCGGTGCCGGGAGGAGCGTAGTAGATGACGGCGAAGCTGTGGTTCCGCCGGTCGAGAATGGGGAATCCCGCCTTCCACACACCCCGATAGGCGGTGGTGCTCACCTGGCAGAGGCCGCCACCGAAGTCGGGAATAGTGCGCTCTCCCAGGATCGTGAGTTCTTTGCGATAGCCCTCCTTCGCATTCACAGGACCCAACACTTCATTGAAGGAGAACTCCTCGCCTTCCTCAATGAGGTGTCCATTGAATTTCCCGAGGCCGATAGCAATGTTCTGTCGCCGATTTGCGGGCGACCCGGAGAAGTCGGATTCACCGATGGCGACGAGCTTCCGTATCCCCTGCATCGCGAGCGCTTCGTCTTCGACGATGATGCGTGGAGGAGTTTCCTCCACCGGCAGGATGATGGTTGGTACTTCCTCTTCGAGAGCTGTCACTGTGAGATGCGCTGCGAGATTTGCATTGAGTTTCCTCCCGGGGATACCTGCTCCTTCAAAGAGAATCTGCCCTTCCGAGTCACGCTTGATACGGACTTCTCGTGCTTCCTGGTTGATCTTCGTCCCAATGATGCTCTCCAAACTCTCCGCAATTGCGGAGAGATTCCATGTCATGCGTTCGTGCACTTCCACTCCCTTTGGAAGATTGCCGGGAGCGGTTCGCTCTTCCGGGAGCAGAATGGGGATGCCCCGGAAGGTGAATGTTCTCTGGCGCCTCTGCCAATGTGTGTACCGCGACGGGCGAATCTCGAAGATCTGTTCACCGTATTTGTAGGTGAGGAGAGGAGGGGCAGCGAGGACGGGTTTGGGGAAGGCAGAGAAGGCAGAAAAGGCAGCGAGGGCAGAGAAGGCAAAGAGGGCGGGGAGGGGCCTCATACTCTCTTGGCGTTGAGAGCTTCGTTCACGAGTTTGTCCGCCCGCATGTTTTCCTCTCTTGGCACATGGCGGAAGCTCACCTCTTTGAATTCCTGGAGGAGTTCCTGGATCTCATCCACAAGCGGCTGAAGCGTGGGCATCTTCACGCGGTACTCGCCGGAGAGCTGCCGCACGATGAGTTCACTATCCAGGTGACAGACGAGGCGGTTTGGGTGGTAGTTCCGCGCGAGCTCCAATCCGATGATCAGCGCCTTGTATTCCGCGACGTTGTTCGTGTGGATCCCGATGGCCTCCTTGTATTCCTTGAGTACCTTGCCAGAGACTGGGTCAACGAGGACACACCCTACTGCTGCTTCACCGGGGTTTCCCCGGGAGCCCCCATCAGTGTAGAGGTGGAGAGTCCCCCCCACGGCTTCTGGAGAGGAGAAGAGCTCCCTTCCCCCTTCCGCTTCATCAAGTGCATCTCGCACCGCTTCCGCAATGAAGTGCTCCCGGTCCTTTGCTCTAGGGAAGAGCTTCTCCAGTTTTCGTTCGAGGCTGAGGGGGAGGCGGATCATATCGAGCGATTGTTAAATTGCCATATTGTCATATTGAATGCAAAGCAAGCTTCGTAGTGCTTTCTTCGACAGTAGAGCAATATAACAATATGACAATTTCTTCTGGGCCGCATATCGCAATCCTTTCCCGCTACCTCTTCCTCATCCCCATCGTTGTTCTCCTCTTGTGTGAGCTCACAAAACTCTGCACCGCCTCGATGAAGCAAGGTCGATTTGCGTATGAAGCGTTCTTCCATGCGGGTGGGTTTCCGAGCAGTCACTCTGCATTCGTGACTTCCCTTCTCATTGTTGTTGGGAGGAAGGTGGGGATGGAGTCCGTGGAGTTTGCCATAGCCGCAGTCTTCGCTGCCATCGTCTGGTACGACGCTTTCCATGCGCGACGCGAACTCGGGCTCCAGGCGGAAATACTGAACCGTCTCCAGCACTGGAAGCGTTTCACGACGCAACTTGGACACTCATTTAAGGAAGTCCTCGGAGGGATTATCTTCGGGGCGGTCGTGACGATGGTGGGAATTTGGCTTACGTGAGGTTTCAGGTTTCAGGTTTCAGGTGTTAGGCTATTCCCGTGCGCTACGCCGATCTCTTCGGCAAAACCAGTAAAACTGCCCCCCACGATGCGGAGAGCACGAATGCGAAGCTTCTCACCCAGGCGGGTTTCATTGATCAATTGATGGCGGGGGTCTATACGTACCTTCCCCTAGGACTCCTCGTCCTGAAGCGCATCCAGCAGATCGTGCGGGAGGAGATGGATGCCATTGGCGGCCAGGAGATCCTCATGCCAGCTTTGCATCCAAAGGAACTCTGGGCATCGACAGGGCGATGGGAGGATCCGGGTCCACAGGTGATGTTCCAGTTCGAGGGCAGGGGAGAGAAGGAATTTGGTCTTGGCTGGACACATGAGGAAGTCGTGACGCCTCTTGCAAAGCGCTTCGTTCAATCGTACAGAGATCTCCCGGTCGCGGTCTACCAGGTGCAGGACAAGTTCCGGAATGAACCGAGGGCAAAATCGGGGTTACTTCGGGGGAGAGAATTCTCCATGAAGGATCTCTATAGTTTCCACGCGACCCAGGAATCACTCGAAGCGTTCTACGAAGAAGCGCTCCAGGCGTACCTCCGGATTTTTGAGCGCTGCGGTCTCGATGCCATCGTCACCGAAGCATCCGGAGGGGCGTTCTCGAAATATTCCCATGAATTTCAGGTGGTGACACCTTTTGGCGAAGATGCGATTTTCGTCTGTGACGCATGTCGCTACGCGCAGAATCGAGAAATAGCAGAAACCAAAGTGGGGGAAAAATGTCCGAAATGCAAAAAAGGGACAATCACCGAAGAGAAAGCGATCGAAGTCGGGAATATCTTCAAGCTCGGCACGCGCTTCTCCGAACCCTTTGCGCTCTCGTATACCGATGAGAGTGGAAAGAGGCAGCCCGTCATCATGGGATGCTATGGAGTGGGCCCCAGTCGCGTGATGGGTGCAGTCGTCGAGGTACACCACGACGATGCGGGAATCGTGTGGCCTGCGAGCATTGCACCGTACACAGCACACCTCCTGGCCCTTGGGAGAGAGGAGGACGTGCTTAAAGAAGCAGAGAAGCTCTATGAGGAGCTCTGGGAGAGGGGGATCGAAACGATCTACGACGACCGCGATCTCTCCGCAGGACAGAAATTTGCCGATGCGGACTTGATCGGTCTCCCGCACCGTTTGGTGCTCAGTAAGAAGACACTTGAGAAAGAGGGGGTGGAATGGAAGGAGCGGGGTGATCCAGGAAAGGGGAAGGTGGTTCCTCGGGAGAAGCTTCTGGAGGTTTTGACGGGAGGTGTGGGGGAAAATTAAGAGATTTACTGCGGAATGATCAGTTGTCGCCCTCTCAATGGCTTCGGTGTTTGCAGTTTTGTTTTTGTAACAGTCGTTTGGTAACCCGCAGAAACATCAACGGATTGTGTGCCTTTCAGATTCGACACCCTCACGAGTCCCTCAAGCACCTGGACCACTGTTTTGGTTCTTGTGACGGATGTTAAAAATTTCGTCCCGCGTACTGCAGCCACCGCTATTCCTGAATACACCCTGATGGGAGTATCTCTCCCATACAAAAGTTTTTTGAAGAAAAATGTAAATTTTCCTTTCAATGTTTTGTATTCATCCGGCTTTACGACAATGAAGGCAGAGTTCGGCTCCAGTTCCACTCGCGATCCTCTGGAGTCTACGGAGATTGTCGCGTGTTCACCTTTGCCTGTGGTCACCCTATCACCTTCCTTGAGGTCTCCGAATTTGTAGATTGTGGTCTTCGGCGTAGGAGTGTGCGTTGACTGCGAGCTTGAGGAGGAAGAGGAAGAAGATGAATGGAATGCTGGTTGTGATGAATTCGGCTCTGACGGGCCTTGTACGCATTGGTCATACTGCGCCATGGCAGCTTGGTACTGGGCGTTGCAGGACGTGGAACAAGCTTCG
>CAZQCB010000008.1:0-7764 GCA_964592265.1 uncultured Candidatus Peribacteria bacterium
GAGTAAGCCTCAAATCCCTCATTTCACCAACTCACTTGTGGTCTGCTCCCGTTTCCTCTCCGTCCTTGACTACCGGGATGTCCACTTGGAGAATGCACCTCCATGGCGAGTGCAAAAGCTTCAAAACCGCCAACGCACGCAACACATATCGAGCTAGCGGTGACACACGCAGCAGAGAATCAGGTCGTCCGCAAGATCGCCGCACTCGGGCCAAGTGAAAGGGTGCGCGCGTTGGCAATGGCATTGGTTGCGGAGAGGAATATTATGAATCCGGAGGAACAGCAACGGATGCAGATGCATAGGGATTACGCACTCGGAATGCAGATGAAACTCACCGAGCTTGGTCAGAAAATCGCAGAGATGCAGAGCACTATCCGTACTGCTCAGAAAGTCGCTTCTGGACTGCTCAATCGTCGATTGGCCTCGAAACGCATACGTACAGTCGTCGGCGAGAACGGGCATGTAATCATCATGGACCGACTCGCTCGATTTCTCCGTGAGGAGACCGACTACCTCGATGGTTTTCTCAAAGCGAATGGGTCATTTCTCGAGGAGGCAGTCGATGAGGACGATGCTCGCGTACAGGGGAAAATTCTGCTCACCGATCCACGTGTCCGGAAAACCATCGAGCGGGTGGACGGCTTCCTTGATGTTGTCGACGATCTTCAGGAACGCATCGATACGTTTCCTGAGCTCTGCCGCGATGTCACACGCGCCGTGAACAGGTACCGCCAGCAGATCGCGGACGAGTATGGAAAAGAGGAAGAGCAGGATCAACCAGAAATTCCTTCATTCTTCTTCCAGCCACCATCAGAGCACAGAGATCCTGTCCCTGTCTACAAGGAGAATATCCACCTGACAGGTTTTCTCCATGACACGTACGAGGCAATTCCTGTCCTCGTCGAACGCAAAAAGGGGCAAGCGCCGAAGGTTGACCCTGCAGAGGTGCGGGGATACATGGAGTACCTGCGAAGTCTCTCTGACAGCAAACTGCTCGGGTATGTGCAGAACGGCGGGTTCTTTCCGAAGGCGGCAGACATCCTGCAGAAGGTCTGCGAACTCTATGCTGAAATTCAAAGAGAGATCGATCGCGCCGGCATCGAACACGAGAGAGCAAATCATCCCGACAGTCTGCGTATGCGATTCCGAGACGAAATCAGCCGTCATCGGAAGCAGAAGGGCGGAGAGGGCATGCGGGGAAAAGCCTTCGATCCAAAACCCATTCTCTCCCTGCTAAAGGGCATGCATCTTCACACGATGCCCTCGGATATCCCCTCATTCAAACCGGATGAGGGATCAAAGCGCGAGCGCACGATGCTGCGCATCTTTGGCGACATTGAGACGAAGTTGCAGGAAACTGCGCAAGAGGACATGGACGATGACGATTGGGAAAAGTTCATCCTCACTCTCGCAGGCCTGAAGTTCGATATCCGTGGACACAAGGTTCAACGCCGCCGTGCGCGCATCCGTCGGGATCGACTCGACGAGAACTGGGCATACAGCGTTCATACCCGAGGCGTGCGTACCCTGGAACTCAAACAGATGCCGACGACCGACGTGACGTTCGACGATGTCATTGGGAAATCGTGGCAACGCGTTCGGCGTGCAATTGACGACATCCTCCAATGGGACCGCCTTGAACATCTCTTCACCACTCTTCACCCGCGTGGAAATGCGCAGAAGAACATCCTCACTTTCGGCTCGTGGGGCATGGGGAAAAATCTCTTTAGCCGCGCGATCTTAAGCGATCCGAGAGTAATTGGTGTCACCCTGACCACGGGGGACATCGGCACGGCATACGTCAACGAATCGGAAGCGAACATCGGACGGCTCATCGATGAGTGCCGCACGGTGCGCGATAAGCATGGAAAACCCGTCATGATGGTCTGGGACGAGTTCGATGACCTTTTTCCGAAGAAGAAGGCAGAGGACACCACACAAGACAATATTCGCATGGGTATGCAGAAGGAACTCCAAGTGGCACTCGATGGGAACAAAGACAGCAGTGGGATCTTCCTCTTCGGGATGTCTAATGCCCCTGACAACATCCCGATCGAAATATACCGGCGGATGCGGCACATCGAAATTATCGAGCCACTGGATGACGTGGAACGGGTGCAACTCCTGCATCGATTGCTCTTGCGCATGCCTCTCGAACCCGATTTCCTGAAAAAGGTCGACATCAGCTGGATGAACGAAGTCACCGAAGATACAAGCGGGGAAATCCTCGGCACGATCATCGACGAAACGTACGAGCGGTTCATCGACGCACTCCGTCGAAAGCGTCCGGAAGCCCTCGCAGAGATTAACGATATGGTAGATAACAAGGTGCAGAATGGTGAGAAACTGACGTGGGAAGAGCGTGTCGCTCTCCTGCGTGATGCCTCAAGCGAAACCATGGTCACTCCAGAGATGTTCCACAGTGCAGTCAGGGCTGTGCTTCGGCAGCCGGGCACTCGTGAACAAATGGAGCAACAGCAAGAGTACTACAAGACGATCCATGGCCGTCTCTCACAAGCATTTGAAGGGTGGCAGCAACGTCCTGATTTCCTCCCTCCTCGAGAACTGAATGAGTGAGAGGCAGGGTGAAACTAGTATACTATTTGATTGAATAGTTAAATAGTTTTTCAGAGCTTCGCAGATTTATTCTCCAGCGCATTCCTCATAAGCTGTCTCAATGTTACTTTGCCTTTTGTTGTCTTGAAGTATTTCTCTCTTCGCAGCGCGTCACTTTTCGACCGATGTCCCTCAAAGTAGAGAAGCTCCAAGGGCCGACGTTTCGAAGTTGAAGTGTTTTCTCCGCACTGGTGTTGACGTACACGTCTTTTGAGATTGTTTGTGCTACCGATGTAGAAATCGTAATCTTTTCCACTGCGCAGCACATAGACGTACCAAAAGTACATAGTGAAAGATCATAGTCTTCCCCAACGCCCTATACCAGTCGCTTCGCTCCGGTATAGGGCATGAACCACTCTGTGGGAGCAATGATCAATGTGAGATTGGCGCCGCCATGAACCCGAACGAAGTGAGTGGTTCATGGCTGGGGAGGAAGGATTCGAACCTTCGAATGGCGGCTTCAAAGGCCGCTGCCTTACCACTTGGCGACTCCCCATTACCATCGCAAAGTGTACCAGAGCTGGTGTCTCATTTGGGCTAAGCAGCTCTGCAGCTTAACGGCAATTCCAAACCAAGCTCTTCTCGCTGCGCTTCAAGTTGATCCTCGTCCAGTCCCTGAAACTTGCCCGATGAAGCCCAACGTGCGTAACGCCTGCGAGCTCGCCACGCCGGCTCAGCAATCTCCCCAGACAGCGCCAATGCAATACACTGCCCCTATGCTCGAAGATGTTTTACACAATGCGGGAATCGACCGTAGTGACGCGGAAATCCTCCTCAGCTTCGTCCTCGGAAAACCACGCTCCTGGATTCTCGCTCATCCGGAAGCAACGCTCTCCGAAAAGGAGCAGAAGCAGTTTGCCTTCCTTGTTGACCGGAGAAAAAATCATGAACCCATCGCCTATATTCTCGGCGAGAAGGAATTCTATGGACGGAAGTTTTTCGCGGATAAACGCGTGCTCATCCCCAGACCTTCAACGGAAATGCTGATCGATGAAGCGAAGAGGCTTTGGAAATGCTTCGAGACGCCCCTCGCAAAGCTCGGGGCTCCTCAGCATGACATATCCATCACCCCCGCAGATTCCGGCATTGTCATTTTCTCCCACAGGAAAGCATCCAACGTGACCTCCTTACCCCTTACTCCTTACCCCTTACTCGTCGACGTCGGCACCGGCTCCGGCTGCATCGGCATCACACTCGCGCTCGAGCTTCCTGAAACGAAGATCCTCTGCACAGATATTTCCGACGATGTCCTCGACGTTGCACGGGAGAATGCAAAGCGTCACAACGTTCTCAATCGTGTGGAATTTCTAAAAGCATCACACCTTCCCAAAAAACTAAAAACTAAAAACTATAAACAAGAAACGTATCTTGTCGTCTCTAATCCCCCCTACATCCCTGAAGTAGACGCTGCGCGTCACTTCAGGGCACAGCCCCTTCCCCCCGACGTTATCAATTTTGAGCCTCATGAAGCACTCTTCGGAGGAATAGAGGGAATGGATGTTCTGGAGCCGCTCTACCAAGGGTGCATGCGGGATCCTCAATGCAGAGGTTGCATTCTGGAATGTCGTCTGGAGCAAGCCAAAAAATTGAGGGCACAATCATAGGCAATCGGCAACCTTGCCAGAATCCCCAAAAGTCGGTTTTTGCTGTATAATGAGAGGATTTACTGCATCTAAAAGGACCCTCTCTTCAAAACACAAACACACCCCGTGATTTCTCTCTCCCCACCCGTAAGGCCTGGTAGTACGCAGCTTCTCGCAGCGTTCCTGGGATGCATCGCATTTATAGGTATCGCCATTCTTGTGGGCACGCGCCTGGGGCAAGGGGGAGAATCCGCCGATCTCACAGCGCAGGTACTCTCCTGTGGCAATGGTACGGTAGACCCGGGTGAAGTGTGTGGCGAGCCTACCCTAATAGCTTGCTTCCCAGGATCAACTTGTATTGCTTGTTCGTGTGTCATAGATCTCCCCACTACTTCGAGCAGTAGTGCCACTTCCAGCTCAGACGAAGGCTGTTCTTCCTGCCAAAGTAATCAGCAGATCTGCGGCCCATGCAGCCCGTGCCCCGATGGGACATTGGCCTGCCCGGTATGCACGAATAGCAACCAGGGATGCGCCGTATGTACGGTACCAGTTTGCAGCACCAGCAGCAGTTCGAGCAGTTCCAGTAGTAGCTCGAGCAGCAGTAGTTCGAGTTCAAGTTCCAGCAGTTCTAGCTCAAGTAGCAGTAGCAGTTCGAGCTCAAGCTCGAGCAGCAGTGGAGGAGGCAGATGTGGAGACGCCGTCGAGGATTTCCCGCAGGAGGAATGTGACGACGGTGGCATCTGCATGGGCGGCACGGCAGACTTGAGTCCCTGCACTACCAGAGCAGAGGCATCGGAGTGCTCTGTCCGAGGAGGGATATGCACTCCACAGAGTAATGACGGTTGCTCGAATCAGTGCAAGCTCGAGGCAACGTGTGGAAACGATATTCTCGAATTCCGTGAAGAATGTGACGATGGAGGGACGTGCATTGCAGGTTCCGGCATCGGCAATTCCTGCACGATCCTGACAGTCTCCCAGGACTGCGGACTAAGCGGCATCTGCGCGCCGGAGGACGGTGACGGGTGTTCGGCGACCTGTGAAATCGAGGAGTGCAACCTCATCGGCGACGTGTCGGGCATCCCCGAGGGGTACCTCCTCTCGATCTACAACCTTGGAAAGCATCAAGACGGCATGTACAACGCCGCCACCTTCGTTTCCCCGGTGGATCCACGCGGCCTCGAGTGGTACGACGAGACCTATCGCACACGGTTGCACATCTACACCCCCAAGGGGCCTGGGAACGAAATCCGGGAAATTCCGTTCGTCGGTCCCCTCGACAATGTCCCACACGACCCCTCGTACTTTGCCGCGAAATGGGAAGGAGAACTCATCGTTCCCGCGCTCGGCAACTACGCGTTCAACTTTGGTTCGAAGGACGACTCCTGGGTTCTCATTGACGGGAACGTCATCGCAAGTCAGCGCGGGATCCAATCACAGGTCACAAACGTCCGCGATGAAATCATCCTACAGCCCGGGAGGCACGTGATCGAGATCTACTATGCGAGCCGCAGTGAGGAATGCCCCGCCCCCGAAGCGTAGTGCACGAATGGCATTGATGATGATGGCGACGGAAGCATCGACTGTGCCGATACGGATTGCTCAGGGGATCCTTCCTGTGTCAGCCCCTTAGCTCAGTGCAGCGATGGAGTCGATAACGATGGCGATGGGAGGATCGACATCCTGAGTAGGGTGGATGGCCTTACCCTAAACACAGATGAAGGCACGCTGCATGCAGCGGTCATCGATGCACAAAATGGATTCGCATACTTCGGAGCCCACGGTCTCACGGCAAATGATCCCGGGAAGATCGTGAAGATCCGACTTTCGGATTTCACACAAGTGGGAACGCTGACGCTTGGCAGTGGAGAGCACGGCCCCAGGGCAGCTGTGATCGATACGCAGAACGGCTTTGCGTACTTCGGACTTGATACGAGTCCTGGGAAGATCGTGAAGATCCGCCTTTCGGATTTCACACAAGTGGGAACGCTGACGCTGAGTGTGGGGGAGAATTTCGTGAGAGCAGGAATCATTGATGAAACAAATGGCTTTGCGTACTTCGGGGTACTTGCTCCCACGGTAAATGATCCCGGGAAGATCGTGAAGATTCGGCTCTCGGATTTCACGGAAGTGGGGACCCTGACATTCAGTGCAGCAACGGCTCCCCTATCCGCTGTCATCGATATGCAAGCAGGATTTGCCCACTTCGGGACAGGTGATGGAAAAGTCGTGAAGATTCGGCTCTCGGATTTCACGGAAGCAGGGACACTGACATTCAGTGCAGGAGGAGGAGTTCCCGTATCCGCTGTGATCGATATGCAGAATGGCTTTGCGTACTTCGGGACGACCAACGGGACGGTCGTGAAGGTACGTCTATCAGACTTCACGGAGGCAGGGACGCTGACATTGAGTGTGGGGGCTGCAGCTGCTGCTTCGGCAGTCATGGATGCACAGCGTGGGTTTGCCTACTTCGGAGTCACCGGCAATTCATGGAAGGTCGTTGCAGTGCGTTTGTCCGATTTCCAGGAAACAGGAAGGCTCACCTTCGATGTGGGGGAAGGATTTCCTGCATCTGCTGTCATTGATACGCAGAACAACTTTGCCTACTTCGGGACGGACAACACTCCCGGGCAGGTGGTGAAAGTGGGATGGGACCTGGAGTGTACGGATGCACAGGATGGTGATGAGAGCACAGGAGACGTGTGCGGCGATCAAGTTGTTGGACCAACGGAACAGTGCGAAATTGATGCTCACTGCGGAGTAGGGCAGCAGTGTGTGAGCTGCCAATGTCAGAACAGGTGTCTCTCTTCCGAAGTCACCATCGCAACTCCGAGCGGAGCCATCCCTGTTCCCGCTCTGCGGGAAGGAATGACCGTATGGACGCTGAGTGCAAAGGGCGAGAAACTTGCTGCACCCATTCTCCGCATCAGTAGCACCCAAGTGCCAAAGGAGCACTTCGTCGTGCACCTTCGCGTAAGCGATGGAAGAGAACTGCGGGCTTCTCCCGGACACCCCACAGCTGACGGACGCACAGTGGGAGAGCTCACGAAGGGGGACACCCTCGACGGAGCGACTGTCCTTTCTGCGGAGATCGAGCCCTATGCCGGCACCCATACCTACGATCTCCTCCCTGGGGGAGATACCGGCACCTATTTCGCAAACGATATCCTCCTCGGATCCACGTTGAAGGGAAGTAGCCAGGCAATGCAGGGGGAGCAGTACTCGGGGGGGATTCTTGGAAGACTCCAAGCATTCATCCGAAAAATCATCCTCTTCGTTGCGGGCGTTTCTCCAAATCCCCGAACGCTCACCGCGCAGGTCGGATCTTCCGCTACGACGTCCGCCTCACAGAGTGTTTGCGGCAATGGGGTGCTCGAGGGGAGTGAGCAATGCGAAGTAGGATCTGAAACACTCTGCTCTCCCAACACCTGCGACCTCACAACATGTTTCTGCACAACGCCGAATAGCAGCGTCAGTAGCAGTACAAGCAGCAGCAGCGGAGGAAGTAGTAGCTCGAGCAGTAGCAGTGGAGGAAGTAGTAGTTCGAGCAGCGGGGGAGGCGGGAGCA
>CAZQCB010000008.1:7864-21643 GCA_964592265.1 uncultured Candidatus Peribacteria bacterium
GCAGCTCGGGAGGTGGAGGGAGCAGTAGCAGTGGAGGAAGTAGTAGTTCGAGCAGCGGGGGAGGCGGGAGCAGCAGCTCGGGAGGTGGAGGGAGCAGTAGCAGTGGAGGAAGTAGTAGTTCGAGCAGTGGAGGTGGAGGGAGCAGCAGCTCGAGCAGCAGCAGTTCCAGTTCAAGCAGTAGTAGTTCAAGCTCGAGCAGTAGCAGCAGTTCCAGTAGTAGCTCTAGTAGCAGCAATAGTTGTCTGAGCTGCACGGAGCTCCTGGCGGGTGGAAATTGCGGCCCCTGCTTCATTTGTCCTTCCAGCGGATTGCAGGTTTGTCCGACATGCACCACTGACACCGGTGGATGCGGCGTGTGCGTGGTGGCGGATTGCGCGAACCTCCCTTTCTGCGGCAATAAGACGGTGGAAACCGGCGAGCAGTGCGAGGCGGATGCGCACTGTGGAGCAGGGAACACGTGTGTTTCGTGTCAGTGTCAGGGAATCACGAGCGAGATCTGCACCGATGGAATCGATAATGACGGAGACACCGATATCGACTGTGCAGACTCTGACTGCTTCACGCACCCCTCGTGCATCGCACCCCCACCGGAATGCAGCGATATTGATTCAGCGTTCTACTTCTTCTTCGAAGACCCGAGTCTCGTCGTCGTACCAACTCCTGTGTGCCAAGGCGGAGGGCAGTGTGGGGACGCCATGGTGCAACCTCCTGAACAATGTGATCCGGGGTTCACCTGTGCAAGTGGAAGTGCGTGCACCCCCAGTGGTCCCCCATGCAGTGATGGATCTACCTGTGCCGTGCGCTGTACGGATGGAAGCTGTTCAAACCAGTGCCGTGCGCCGACCTGCCTCAATGGGATCGTCGAGTGTGGAGAGGAGTGCGATCCGCAGACACACGGGGAATGTGAACAGAATAGGAGCCTTCTCTGCGTACCTTCCGATAACGATGGGGCCGGCTTCAATCCGACCTGCATCGATGCCTCCGGACAGTGCATAGGCGGCTTCTGCAATAACTCTGTGCAGCCTTGCAGCACGAACGCCGACTGCGAGATTCCCCACACCTGCATCGTCATCTCCGACGACCTCTGCTGTGACTTAAGCTGCAACGATCGCTGTGGCACTTCTGAGTGCAGTCTGGATAGCGACTGCGCCTCAGGGGAATGCTGCAACTTTGATCCTGCGGGCAATACGTGCGGAGCCTGCGCCTCCTGCGGGGATTCCGTCACCCAAGCGCAGGAGCAGTGTGACGATGGGAAGCAGTGTGATGGAGACCCGGGGCAAGACTGCAGCACGAATCCTGGCATTTGTGCGCAGCTCGGTCTCGGGCAGTGCCGCCCGCAGAATGGGGATGGATGCAACAATGTCTGCAAGAGCGAAGTTTGTCAGAACGGCACCCTCGATCCCGGCGAGGAGTGCGATGACGGGAAGCAGTGCACGCTCGATAGGTCTATCCTCTGCACGACGGATGCAGAGTGCTCGGCGGCCGCGCGCTGCATTGTGCAACCCTCCGGACAGAAGCAGTGTCCAGATGGAAGTGTCTGCGTCGTCCACAGCGACTGCACCGATACCTGCAGAGCATTCAACGGGGATGGATGCAGCACGCAATGCAAGATTGAGAGCACGTGCGGCGATGGAGTGATCACGGGGAGTGAGGTCTGCGACACGAATGGCAATGTCGGCTGTACGTCGGGCCAAACATGCAATAGCACCTGCTCGGCGTGTACAGCGGGGCTCTGTGGCAACGGCCAAGTGAATGGTGGTGAGACCTGCATCTCCTGCCCTGCAGACGTCCAGTGCACGACGGGAACGCAGTGCTGCGGAGACGGCACCTGCCGTACGTCCTGCTCAGGCGTCACCTGCGGGAACGGACAGATCGATACCGGGGAGAACTGCCTCACGTGCCCAAGTGACGCAGGATGCTCACCGGGGCTCTGCTGCAATGCCGGCACTTGTTCCACGCAATGCGGCGGTGTGACCTGTGACAACGACGGCACCTGTGACCCCGGAGAGAACTGCAGCTGCAACGATTGTGGTGGAGAGCAGGACGGATGCCAGACGGGATTCGTCTGCGACGCTGTGACTGCTACCTGCGTCGACTTCATCTGCGGGAATGGCGCCATCGAGCCACGGGAACATTGCGATGCCTCGGTCCCGCCATCGGACAGCGGCCCCACCTGGCAGTGCGATGCTCTGACATGCCAGCTCGTCTTCACGTGCGGGAACAACGTAGAGGAGCTCGGGGAACAGTGCGAAGTGAATGAATCATTCTGCACCAGCGGCTGCGCAATCGATGCGTGCACGATCCTGCAACAGGGCGACGGCGACGGCTTCATGGGCCTCTCCTATAACCTCCCCTCCTGGCGGTACGGGATGGACGATGCTTCGGTCCTCGGCCCTGGCGATCCGCGCCCCAACCAGTTCCTCTGGTTCTCGGACGTGTACCTCAAGGAGGTGAGGGATGAAGCATCCGCACTCACGTTCCCCGCACCCTTCCTCGGTCCAAGTAACAGCCTACCGGGAGACCGCGCGCACCACAGTGCCAGGTGGCTTGGGACAGTGGCCATTCCCCAAACTGGTTTCTACTCCTATACCTGGGGATCGAGGGATGACGCGTGGATTATCATGGACGGAATCATCACCGATTCCCTCCGAGGTCTGCAGGGAACGGTGACCACGCGCAGGAGTTCCGTCTTCCTCACGGAAGGAACGCACATCGTGGAAATCTTCTTCGTGAGCAGACAGAGCACCGTGGGAAATGAGGGCGTCTTCTTCTTCAGCTTCGATGCGGGTCTCCCCGTGAGACCGTTCCTCCCGCAGTGTTCCTTCTGTGGCAACGGCGTCCGGGAGCTCGGGGAGGTGTGTGATGACGGCTTCCGGAACGGCCAAGGGGCTGCCGCGTGCAACGCACAGTGCAGTGGGTTTGGCAGCGCTGTCTGCGGGAACGGAACACTGGAGCTCGGAGAGGAGTGCGATGACGGGAATAGAGCAAACAGCGACGGTTGCTCCGACGTCTGTCTCCGAGAACCTGTCTGCGGGAACGGCGTACCCGAAGGGATAGAGGAATGCGACGACGGGAATGTCACGAGTGGGGACGGGTGCTCTGCAACCTGCATTCTCGAGAGCGTCTGTGGGAATGGGGTCCAGGAAGGGGGAGAACAGTGTGATGACGGTAACACGCAGACCGGAGACAGCTGCAGCGATACCTGCCAGCTCGAACTCCCCCCCTGCGGCAATGCGATTCTCGAACCCTCACTTGGAGAACAGTGTGACCTTGGTGGACTCTGCACGGGCGGAACGAGCAACGGCATTCCCTGCACCACTCCACAGGCAGCGCTCCAGTGCGCGATCGCGGGAGGAGACTGCGTTGCACGGAATAGCGATGGAGACGGCTGTGATGCCTCCTGCCTCATAGAGTTGCCGCAGGTTTGCGGCGATGCAAGGAGGCAGGATCCGGAAGAGTGTGATTACGGAACGCTGAATGACGACATGCGGCCCGATATGTGCCGAACGAGTTGCCTCCTCCCGCAATGTGGAGACGGTATTCAAGACAGCGGCGAGCAGTGTGACACGGGCGATGCCCGGAGCAACATCCTGCCCGATGTCTGCCGCTTGAGTTGTGAGCTCCCGCGGTGCGGTGACGCCGTAATCGATACCGGCGAGCAGTGTGACCAAGGCGGCCTCAATCACGACACGCTCCCCGATCGCTGTCGCACAACCTGCACGAATCCTGCCTGCGGTGATGGCACCGTGGATGCTCTTCGCGCTGAGCAGTGCGATGATGGAAATGCGGCCGGAGGCGATGGGTGTTCGAGCACTTGCCAGGCGGAGCCTGCCGTCTGCGGCAATGGCGTCCTCCAGGCAGGAGAACAGTGCGATGATGGGAATACCGTTCCCGGTGACAGTTGCTCCGCAACGTGCCAAATCGAAGTTGCACCACCGAACTGTGGAGACGGAATCCTCCAAACTGCAGACGGTGAACAGTGCGACGACGCAAATGGGGTGGGAACCGATCTCTGCTCTCCGCTCTGCCGCTTCACGTTCTGCGGTGATGCTCTCGTGCAAACACCGAATGGTGTGGGGGGAACGGAGCAGTGTGACGACGCAAACACCGTCGGGACCGATGCCTGCACGAATACCTGCAAGAATGCAGCGTGCGGTGATGGCATTCTCCGCACGGGCATCGAGCAGTGCGATGATGGGAATACCGCTCCTGACGATGTCTGCAGCGCACAGTGCGTCATCACGAGTTGCGGGGACGGCGTGCGCCAGCAGCCAAACGGCTTCGGTCTCCGTGAGGAATGTGACGACGGCAATACGAACCAGAACGACACCTGCACACACCTTTGTAAGAATGCGATCTGCGGAGATGGCGTCCTCTTCACGGGGGCAGAGCAGTGCGATGATGGGAATGCGATCAGCGGTGACGGGTGCTCGGCATTCTGCGTGACCGAGCAAGGTGGAGCAACACAAACCTTTGTCTGCGGAAATGGCATTCGTGAGGGAACCGAGCAATGTGACGATGGCAATACCCGTACGGGAGACGGCTGTTCGAATGTCTGCGCTCCAGAAGCTGCTTGCGGCAATGGTATCCGGGAGGGATCTGAACAGTGCGATGATGGCAATCTGAGACTCAATGACGGTTGCAGCAGAACGTGTAGCTTGGAAAACCTCTGCGGCAATGGCGTCATGGATACGCTCGAGCAGTGTGACGATGGAAACACGCTGAATAATGACGGGTGCAGTGCTCTCTGCCTGACCGAGACTCCCGGGAGCACGGGATGCGGTAACGGCATCGTGAATACGGGAGAGCAGTGCGATAGCGGCACCGGAAACTCTGATTCCGTAGCGAACACGTGCCGAACGAACTGCACGCTGCCTCGCTGTGGCGACGGAGCAATCGATAGCGGCGAGCAGTGCGACGAAGGCATCCTGAACGGCAATACCTCCGGCGCCTGCCGCAGTACGTGCCGACTCCCCTACTGCGGAGACGCTGTCTTAGACTACCGTCAGGGAGAGCGCTGCGACGATGGGAATTCGGTGACGAATGACGGCTGCTCCGCGTTCTGTCAGAATGAAACGGCGATCGTTGCCCCTGTCGTGATCCCGCCTGCGGCAAGTTCCTCCTCATCCTCCATCGGACCCGTGCAGCCTGCCGCTCCGGAGGAAGAGCCAACAGGATCATACCTGCCACCCCTTCAGGGATCCGTCCTCCCCCCTCTGTACAACGAGTGGAACGAGGAAGGTGACCCCACCCATGCAACCGTCCCCTCTCGCCTCACGCCAGGTGGAGCACCCGCTGCACCTTCGACGACTCCGGCAACGGGACCGGCGCTCCTGCTTGTCGTCTCGCTCGGAGGGGCATTCGTCTATGCAGCACGGAGGAGAAGGAGAAAATTCTAGAGCTTACGCGCCATGATGAGACAAAGAATCAGGCTTGAGGAACTGTATGAGCAGAGCCAGGCTTTCTCACCTTCCATTTGAACTGTTGCAAATTTTGCAACAGATGAATTTCGTTTCAATTCAGCCATTTTTCAGTCATGAGCAGTTATCCGGAATTTCCGGATAGTTGCATTTGGCTTTCACTAGCTCTTTTGAGCACCCCTGATTCAAAGCAAGCCTAGAGCTCCCGGAGCACCCCCTTCACCCACTGTGGAATTCCCGCGAGACTCAGACGATACGTGACGAAGAGTCCCCTCTTCGTGCGCTTCAGGATCCCTGCATTCTCCAAAGATTGCAGATGACGTGATGCTGCGGACGGCGTGATGTGGAGAAAAGCTGCGGCGTCACTTACCGAAAAGGACTTTCCGCGCTTGCATTCTTTGAGGAGTTTTAAGCGATTAGTATTGGCGAGTGCTCGGAGGATGAGTTCCATGGGGAGGGTGGAAAGTATTATACTATTTGATTGAATAGTATACTAATCGTGCGAAGCAATCAATATGATAAAATACAACCCGTGAACAATAAAGAAGCGAGAGAAAAAGAGCTGGCAAAAATGCTTTCTCTAATACGCAAGAGCCCCGGGATAAGACCATCCGAACTCCATCGGCTATTGGGGCGGGAACATTCCGCAAGCTTGCGTAATACGCTTATCAGGCGAGGGCATGTGCGGAAAGAAAGAAAAGGGGCCGCGGTGCATTACTATCCTAGGAAGAACAATCAAGGCAGGCGCAAAGCAGCGTAAATCCCGCATATATTTTCTCCTTCAGAGATTCGAGGTACCTATATATCTATTAATAGGTGTATAGGCACAGTGTACAAAACTGAGTCCTGAATTTTTGGAATTTGGGATTTGGGTTTTGGGATTTCCGCCCTACAAATGGATAGCACGGGGCCTGCCCCGAACCCTGCACCAGTGCTTCGCACGATGCAGGGCAACGCCGGCGCATATGAATATTTGGAATTTGGTGTTTGGGATTTATGGCTTCCCCGCATACAATGCGGGGCACGGGGTGTAGTATAGTGGTAGTACGCAAGGCTGGGGGTCTTGTAGTCTGGGTTCGATTCCCAGCACCCCGACCAATCATTTATTCACCATCCTCCACGCGTGATAGTGTTCGTACAAGAGCTTCTGATCCGCCACATCTGCTGCTCTCCACGCCCTCGATGCCTCCTCATGAAGAGGTATGAGTTTCTCCTGGAGGCTTTCTGATGAAATCACAGACTGGAGACGCAGACCCTGTCCTTCAGCTTCGAGAGCAATGCGTAGAGCCTTGTTATACTTCCCCACCATGCAATGTGCTCTCGATGCTGCATGTGAGGCCTGCATGAATTCGGCAATTGCCTGCATTCCGCCTTCAACGAGAGTCATGGAGGCATAGTCATACGATGAAGGTACCCATGCTTTTGGTGGATCCGGCTCTGAGAGAATTGCGTGAATCCTCTGCTCGTAATCTCCTAACTTTTCCTCCTCAATCTGAGGGAATTCCCGCTGCCAAAGCTTCGTCTCAGTCGCGACCGATCCTCGTTCACTACTCATAGAGATCATAGAGGTTGAGCATCGTATATGCGGCTTTCCTCTGCTGTCAACATTTCCCCCTATTCCTCCCCCACCCCATCTTTAAGTGAGGGTGGGAGTACATTTTCTTCTTCTCCGTCTGTCCCTTCATGCTTTGGGCCTGAGAGACCCGTGCCACCTTCTGTACCTTCATTACTTTCATTACCTTCAATACCTTCAATACTTTCCTTACTCGCCCTCCTCTCCTCCATCTGCCGCTCAATCTCCGCTTCCTGTTTCAGGAATTCCGAAGCTTCCTCCGGAGTCATCCCAACGAAGAAACGGGTTGCGCCAGTTGCAGTGGAATTTTCTCCAGCGAAGACCAGCACTTCGTACGGCCCCCGCTCCATGCCGGCATCGTCATGCAAGGCAAATTCTGCGATGGATGATGGGGGCTCCATGGTGATCATCGACATGCCGATAGGAGGACTGAAGTCATTCGGAGAGAACCACTGGAGGCGGACGGGGAAGCTTCCGGTCATGGTTGCGACATTTTCAAAGATGACATACGTATAGAGCGCCTTCTGACCTTCCTCAAAGTACTGCGAGAACAGAGGAAGCGCCTCCCCTTCGACGACCTTCTCGCTGCTCACAACAACCTGCGCAACCCTGAGCGGCGGTGGCAGAGGAAGCTCCCCCGGGGTACAGGAAACGAGAATGCTGAGGAACAGAATGGGGAAGAACCACCGCACATCTCTTATCCTACTACACCTTCACACCTTCACACCTTCAACACGCTTCACCTGCACGGGTCGGAGACCCGTGCCACCACGGGCTGGAAGCCCGTGCTACTCCCCCAACCTCCTCCCCCCTTGGCGCGTCGGGATGGCATTCAAGTCGCTTGGTTCCTTCAGGACAAACCTGATCGTCTCACTGCTCGTGAACGGTCTCCCAATGAGCCCAAACGTCACTTTGTCGCCGCGTTTCAGGAAGTACGGTTTGGAGAACGTGAGCATCACTGCCTTCCCGTCGAGCGTCAGCGCCTGACGCGTGAGCGCTTTGCCGCTGCTTCTGGTGAGAAAGAGTGATCGAAGATCCGCATTCTTGGCGGTTCCCTCATTCGTGAGCATGATGGCATAGAGCAGATGATGGCTTTCGTTATCCGCAGACACTTCGAATTTCGCGAGCGTACGGTTCGCACCGGGGCTGATGGAGCCGGAAATCGGGAGGAAGGTCACTGTGATGCCTCCCGTGGGGAGCGGCGTGACCGAGGCGGCTCGGCCGACATTTCGGAGCGGGAATGTCCCTTTCACCGCATCAGCATCCGTCACAATATCCTCCGCGCTCAGGACTTCGAAACGATGCTCCGAGCCGACCGATGCTTCCCGTTCAAAATCCGCTGCAACATCGATTGTTTCCTTCTCGCAGGCCCTCATCGTGAGCCCTTTCGTCCGAAGCGTGACCATCTGATCTTCCGCAGAAGGAAGAGAAGATTTCGTGATGCGCTTGTCGCCTTCCAGGATATACACCCCCTTGAGGTCGGCTGCATCGCCCAGACCAAAACGATGGATGCGTATTTCCCCGATGCGCACATCACCGTCACAGGTCGTTTCGAGTGTCAGGGAGAGAAAACGTACGCGCTGCGCCCCGCGCGGAATCACCCCAATCTCGATGGGAACGACCCGCACCGAAAGCTTCGTCTCGCGGAGTGCATCCAGGAGCGAGGCGTACGCCTGCGATTGCAGAGGAAACGAGAGGAGCAAAAACAGGAAGAGCGCCGAGCGAGCATACGAGAGCATGCCCCCGACGATACTCCACCCCTTACCGTCGTTCCAGTCCTTTTCCCCAGAGGAGCAACATGCCAAGTATCAGCAGGAAGAGCGGAATGAGCATCGTCCGGGAGAACGTCTGCCCGTTGAGGAGAAACTCCACATTCGGTGTGAAGAAGTAGACGAAGAGCGTGAGGAGAAACGCGAGCCCTCCCCACGCGAGGATGAGGAGGGGTGCAAGGAATATCCTCCAGGAACGGAATGCCATGAGGAAGAAGGGGACCAGAAGCGGAAGAACGAAGAACGCAAGGCCGAAGGACCCAAAGGAGAAGAATGCTTGGAGCATCGGGCGCACTGCTTCGGAGTGGAACGCGAACGAGAAATCACCCGAGTGCGCCCCAATGGGGAACCCCTTGAAGAGGAGAAACACCGTCCACATGCTCCCGAGGAGCATCGCAGGCAGGTAGCCGAAGAGGAGATCGGGATGACGTTTCCCGCGCCTCTGCAGAAGGAACCACGAGGAAACGACCATGAGCCAGGGAAGCACCCCGAAGAAGAGCCCCTCCTGCTTCACCCACGCTGCCGCAGCAGCAAAGAGAGCGGAGAGGAGGAGGAATTCCCTCCGTGCACCTTCTGTGAACAGAATGAAAAGGAGAGCGGAGAGCAGGAGGTACTCGAGCACGTGGATGTCTCCATACCCCTGGACAAGATGCATCGTCGCAAGGGGAATGAGGAAGAATGGACTGAACCCAAGGATGCCATAGAGTGTTCCTCCCCGCCCTTTCAGGAGAAGGAAAAAACTCAGGAAGGAAGAGAAAGTGAGGAGAAAGGTCGCACCATTCGCTATGGCATCCTTCCAGCCTTCGCGCAGCGAAGGCTGCCAACCATAGCCCGAAGGGCGAAGGTGGGCACTATCCGATGAGCGTGAATCTGCGCTACGGCCGGCAAGCCATTCGCCTTGTGGAAGGAGGAAGAGAATTTGGAGTGAGTGGAGGAGGATCGGATATTGCGGCTTACTGACGCCCCTCCTCTCATCGCTATCAAAAGCAATGGCATGGTCTTCGAGGGACACACGCGCACGCATGTTCCACTGGGAAAGAGAATCATAGTAGAAGGTGGGCAGCAGAACAGCGTGACTCACGCCATAGAACAGCTTGACAGCGAGCGAGAGGAGGAGAATGACAAGGAGAATTCTGCGTCCGAAGGGATGGAAGAGTGCTGAGAGGAAATCTTTCTTTCTCTCTGATTCCACTTTCTCTGTCTCTACTGTTCCAAAGCGAAGAAGGAAAAACGTGAGGAGTGTAAGGAGAACAGCATGGGCAATGAAGATTGTAGAAAGCAAAAGAGGAATCCGGAAGAGAGTGAAGAGGAAGAAGAGAAGTACGTTGAGGAAAACTCCCAGAGGAAAGCCGAGTGTCCATGGAAGTATCCTCCCGAAAGAATGTCCAGTAGTGAGCAGGAGGAGTGCTCTCCCTTCAACAAGGAGGATCACTGTAGCGCCAATGAAGAGGAGGAAAGAGAGCATCATGCGGGTACATCCTGGAAGCGAACCACTCGGCTTCGCTGCGGAAATTCCTGGAGGAGTTCTCCTCTCCTTTGATACGCCTCTCCACAGGAAACCATTCCTTCTACGAGGAGCCACCGATCGGTATCCATGAAGACGGCATGCGTCGCGCTCTTCCACCCCTCTTCCGGACGGAGGACGGGTATCGGGTACAGAAGATAGCGAAGTTGCTTCTGCAGGAAGTCCGTCCCATCGAAGCACATGACAACGCGCATGGGCTCGTCCGTACGCCGGCCTTCCTCCTCAAGGAATGCTGCGATGCGATGAATGGGACCGAGCTGCCGATACATGCGTTCCTCCCGCCACTCGGTGAGGTCCTGCGCCGTGACACGCGTGAGATCGAGCGAAACACGCGCATCGTAGAGGAGGATGCATGCGAGAGAGAGGAGCAGAATCACCCGCACCTTCTGACGCATCGTGAAGAAGACGATCGCTGCGAAAGCAAGGAACAGGCTCCCCAGGAGGAACGTGACACTCGTATCCGCAATCCAGTATCCGGAGAGGAAGTTGATGGAGGAGAGGAGGACCGGCTCATCGATGAAGAAGTGCCGGAGATAGGCGCCAAGCGTCTTCCCAACTGTCGGCTGCACGGCAGTGAGTTCATGGATGAGAACTGTCTTGCCTTCCTCCCCTAGCACATGGAGCACGAAGCTCCTGCGCCCGGCGTACCAGGCGGGAGAACGGGTGAGGTCGATCGAGATCCGTGCCTGCGAAAGCGGTTGGAGCTTCGCCTTGAGGACATGAAATGGATTGATCCCCAGTGATCCATCCGTCCCCACAAAAGGTTCACGCGTGGGGAAGGAAACCCAGAGTTCAAACGGCGCTTCCGCAGAGTACTGGATGATGAGTGCTTCAGCGGGGACATCAATGGGAACGGTCTCCGCCCCTTTGAGGAGAGAAGACTCGAGGAACGTCCGTGTCTGCTCCTGGGTGAGCTCGGGGACGACTGCAAACGTCGGAGCCTGCCCCTGTGCCAGAACCTCTGAAGCAAGAACGCTCCCAAGGAACGGAAGAACGAGGAGAGGCAGGAATCGCGGCATTCCGTGGCATTGTACATGCCCGGAGTGTTCTTAAGCGCTCGTCTCGCTTTAAGGGAAGTCGGGGAATCTCCTCCTCCCATTCCTGCCGAGTTTCTGCAATGCCTTCGACTGGAGCCCTAAGCGAAGGAGCCGCTGGGCATTGCGCTTAATGGATCCCGCCTCTTCCTGATCGAAGTACATCGCCGCACTCATCCGGAAGGTATCTTCATGACGTGTGAGGGCGATGATATGGATCAATTGCCTCCGATCTCCTTCCCGTGCGAGCGGGACGATGTTCTCCCGGAATGCCGTCTCTCTCCCCTTGAAGACCGCAGTGAAACTCGCCATGGACTTCCGGATGATGCCATTACGCGCCTGGCAGAGATATGCCGTCATACCCGTCATGCGGAAATTCGGATCGCCGATGAAGAACCTGCCGCGTCTGTCAATCAGCACATCGAAGCCTCCGATGCCATACCAGCCGGTGCTCCGCACTTTCGGAAGAACATACTGGAGGAGCAGTCGGTTGATTCCATCGATCTCGGGTAAGAGATGCTCTGGATCAATGATGCCTCCGATGAATTCCCCTTCGGGGGTGGTGAGTTGCTCGCTCACACCAACGATCTCCACATCCTTCTCCAAGGCATGGGGGATGCCAAACTGGATACCGAAGTTCCGAACGACATTGATGCATTGTTCCACGACGATCGTCCCAACAATAGACACATACTCCTTTCGGGCCCTCTCAAGTTGTAGAGCATTCCTGCAAATGCGGACACCATAACCGGAGGTCGATGAGGAAACTTTGACGACACACGGGAGGGGGAGCCGATCAGAGGAAGCTGCGAACGCGATGCCATTCGAGAACTGCGCATACCGTTCAGGGAGATACAGCTTTGGAACGTACTGAGGGAGGTTCTTCTTGTCATTCAGCCACACGGTGAGTTCAGGCGGAATCTGGAACCGATCAGAGAGCGCGGGATCGAGAAAAGGTTGTGCCATGACAAAGTGTCCACGATGCGTCAGTTTCTTCAGTGCCAGTTTGACGAGACTATTCCACTCCTGATCGAGAACCTCGTGGGAAACATGTAGCTGCAATCCGGATGCATCCGCCCCGTATGGATACAGCATCCCCATCTCGTCTTTGAGGAGGTGTAGGACATGCGGATCCACCGCAGGCGCGAAGACAACGGGCGTCACATGCTCCCCCGCACACGTGAGCACACGGGCAGCGATGAGCTCCTCAGTTTCCGGAGAAACAGTACTAAAGAATTGGGAATCCTGACCAGAGGGGTACGCATAAAAGTATTCCGTCCCCCTCGGGAAATACCGGGAGAGGTTGATTTCGTCATGAGGAGATTTTGCACTCTGCAATACAGAGGGAGACGCGAAGAAATTGCGCTCCTCCGATCTGTCGCGGAGGGCGGTAGGCCGCCTGCTGATCCCTGGTGTGCTCGTTTGCCCCCGATACCCACTTCCCTCGCCCTTTTGTAGAGAGTGCATACGAGATTGCGCGGCATCCTACGCACCTTGTAGGGAAAAGCAATCTTCTCCCCTCATGAGATTCCTTGTGCCTTCGCACCCCCCGCCGAACCCTCCCAAGCGGAGAGAACGCCAGAGTTGAATAAAAAATGTATTCAATATGAGAATCTTGACAGGAAGTACTTCATGAAGAACGATAACCATCCATATGAAATCTCGCTTCGGTACCGCGGCGACACTACTCGGCGCCATGACGGTTGCAGCCTGTAATCAGGAATCTGCTCCTCGTGGTAAACCTTCACCTGCCGAGAAAGACTCAGGACAATCTGCACAGAGAGTAGACGGTAGTATGGCGACTACCAGAGAATCAGTAGATGACGCTGTCGGCCTATTAGACAAATCTCAAAACATGACAGACGATGCTCTGAATGTGGGAGAAGAATTTCGAGACACGACACACGAGTATCATGCTTTGACAAAAAAAACCTTGAAGATGATTAAGACAAGGGATGAGTTCATAGAAGTGCTTTTGGGAAAGAAAGCGTTCCGAGGAACCGGAATCCTGCTTGGTACCGCAAATGATCAGATTACTATCAAGGACGTGTTCCCGGGCAGCCCTGCGCATGCTGCTAAAGTTTTGGCAGGAGATGTCATCATTGAAATTGACGGCACAAGTGTCGTAAACAAGTCTCTAGAGTTCGCGTCAGAAGCAATCCGAGGTAAGGATGACGATGAGATCAAGCACACAGTAGTCCTTCTCCTTTCTCGGGACGGTGAGCAGCGCAAAGTCACGCTCCCCCTCAAGACCATGAGATTCACATCAAGTGTGGAGATGGCTGATGAGGAAGCAGAGTGATTGTCCCACTTTCGTAGTAAGATCTGGGTCACGGGACGTAGCTCAGTTGGCTAGAGCGCACGGTTCGGGACCGTGAGGTCGGAGGTTCGAGTCCTCTCGTCCCGACCATTCAGGAAATGCTGTGCGATTTGCGAGGGCAGACCAGCCGCGGCGCGG
>CAZQCB010000009.1:0-18834 GCA_964592265.1 uncultured Candidatus Peribacteria bacterium
CCACTTCGCCCTTCGGGCTTCGAGGGGCAAGCCGCTTCTCCTAATTGCTACTATGCTTTTCCTCCTTCAATTTTACCGCTGTCCGCTTCCGGCATCCGCTGCAGAACTTGAGATACTGCTTCTCCGTCGGCCCAAAGTCCTTCCAGGTCTTTGCCCCTTTCTGGCGATGCAGACGGACCGTGCAAGATCGCATCCCACACTCCTTGCAGAAGCCGGCGAAAACCGTTCGTTTCCCACGGGGCATAGCGCGAGCAGCCTAGAGGAAGGCCTACGCTCAGGCAAGGCTCGTTCCCCATAAATTCCTCAGAACTGCTCGAAATCCCAAGCACCAAATCCCAAATTCCAAACCACTTATCCCACCGCAAGCAAAGCCAAACCGAGGAACACCACGGAGAAACAGAGGAGCTTGACCTGCACCGATTGGGCAGTGAGAAGTTCACGGGGAGCAAAAGAAGGCACAAGGTGATACGCAAGCCAGGCAATGAAGAGAATGACGAATGGCTGCACATTGCTGACGGTGGAGACCAGAGAAACGGGACCCACCATGAAAGCAAGAGTCGTGAGGTACATCCCCGCGAAGAAGAGAGTAACCACTACTGCATTCAAGAGGTGGTAGAGACGATCGACGTGACTCACGAAGGAGAGAACGGCTTGGCGGTATCGCCGAAAGAACCATGGCACCGAGAAAAACATCATCTCGCGACCCACGATAGGCCAGAAGAAGACGGGGAATAACTGTTCTCCACTCAAGAGCGCCGCTTTCTGCGTCAGGTAGAAGGGGACATTGAGGAAAGCAAGCAGAGGAAGGAGCAAGAGAGACCACGAGGTATTTCCGATCTGATGTGAGACGGAGAGAAATGAGACACCTCCCAAGATGAGAAGTACCCCCATCCATTCCCCGAGTGACCAGGATTCCTGAAAGAGGAAGAAACCGCCGATAGTGAGAAATACCGAAAGCAGTGCCCAAGCAATATTGGTAATGGAGACATCCAATACATTAAGCGCTCGCCAGAAGACGATATCCCCGAGGAAAGAGATCATTCCGACAAAGATGAGCAGAGAGATCCACGAACTCTTCACCTCAAATACTGTGGCAAGTCCGAAGAGAAAGAGCAGGCTGAAGCAACTCTGGCTCCACCCGAGCACAAGAGGATGCTTCACCCAGTGGCGAACGAGGACGGAATCGATGATGCTCACGATCGCCCAACACACGACCGACGCAAGCTGCAGAGGGAGCCACATGTGTGCAAAGTCTACCCCATCGATCCTGGATGCCCCTCTCCTCCACTCTGCAGGTAGGAGAACACACTATTCGCCGCAACCGCCCCCTCCCCCGCAGCGGTCGTGAACTGGGCGAAATAATTACTTGCGTTCGTGACATCCCCCGCAGCAAAGGCACCCTCCACTGTTGTTTGCATTTTCGCATCGACCTTCACAAACCCCTTCTCATCGAGCGCGCAGCCAAGCTCCTTCGCAAGGGCTGCTGCAGGATCGGAACCGACTTCAATGAAGACGCCATCAACTGCGATCATCGGGCTCGGATTCGGGCTGGGGTTTGGACTCCATGATTTGTCCAAACGCACTCCTGTGACTTTTGCATCTCCTAGAATTTCGACGACATTCCGCTCAAGGACGAAAATGACATTATCCCGCGCTTTTACCCGATCCACCCAATACGGCTCAGCTCTGAACTCCTTCCGCCGGTGAATGAGGTAGACCTTGCGACACACTTGGGCCGCAATGGCAGCCCCCTCAACTGCCGAGTCCCCTCCTCCGATCACCGCAACGTCCTTCCCCTTGTAGAAGAACGCATCGCACGTCGCACAGTACGTCACTCCCTTGCGTAAGAACTCTTTCTCGCCCTTCACTCCCAAGTGTCGCTTCTCCGAGCCTGTCGCGAAGATGACGGTCTTCCCCTCCACTGTTTCTCCCCCTTCTAAAGTCAATCTAAATCCATCTGCCCTCTCTGCCTTTCCTGCCCTTTCTGCCCTTTCTGCCTTCACTGCTTCCACCTTCACTACCCTCCCATTCTTAAGTGTCACATCGCTAAAACTCAACGCATGCTTCTTGAAGTTTTCCATGAGGTCAGGTCCCGTTATATCGATAATGCCCGGCCAGTTGCCCACTTCTGCTGCAGTCATCCCCATCCCTCCCTCCTCTGCCCCGATGAGCAGAGTCGAGAGCTTATACCGCGCCGTATAAATCGCCGCAGTATAGGCAGCACATCCGAGGCCTACGATGATGACGTCGTGCACAGTGAGTAGTATACGTACTACTCACTACTCACTACAAACTACTTGCTGCGCTCCTTCCCATCTATCCAACCACGTGCCTGCATGGTGGCAATCATCCTCTTGATACCGACACTGAACGCCGCATGGCGGTAACTCATCCCCTCACGCCTGGCTTCGCGGCGCACTTCTTTGTAGGCATTGAGCATGACGCGCTTCAAGTCGCTATCCACACGCTCCGCGGTCCACTGCTCACCTGAGCGTCCCTGAGTCCATTCAAAGTAACTCACGGTCACTCCTCCGGCGTTTGCGAGGACATCGGGGAGAATACGGACTCCCCGGGCATGGAGCCGCGTATCTGCTTCCGGGCTCGTCGGACCATTTGCGAGTTCCACGATGAACTTCGCTTTGATCTTCGGAGCATTCGCCTCCGTGATGACATTATCGAGCGCAGCGGGAATCAGGATGTCGCAATCGCAGGTGAGGAGCTCTTCATTGGTAATGATGCGCGCGTTATCCATACGCAGGCGATCGAGATCGCAGACAGATCCTTGGCAGTACTCGCCATGCACGCGACCGGTCTTCTTCTTATACTTAATGATGCGCAGAGGATCGAGCCCATCGGGTGAATAGATCCCTCCATGCGAATCGGAGACCGCAACGATGATGTATCCCCTCTCGTGGAGAAACTTGGCCATAGCGGCTCCCGCGTTGCCAAAGCCCTGGATTGCGACTTTCATCTCGGTCGGGTCAATCGCACCCCGTTCCAGAATTTCTTCCAAGAGGAAAAATCCTCCACGGGCTGTCGCGGTGTCTCTCCCCACAATCCCCCCATAGACCATCGGCTTTCCCGTGACGATTCCCGGCCAGTATCCATGCGTGAGCTTCTCATACTCGTCCCGCATCCACCCCATGATGACCGCATTCGTATTCACATCGGGCGCCGGGCAGTCTGCGTAGGGTCCGAGAATATCTTTGAATGCTCGCACGTATGCGCGGGAAACTTCCTCCAGTTGCGCTTCCGAGAATTCCTTTGGATCAAATTGCACGCCACCCTTCGCACCGCCGAAAGGAATGTTCACGACCGCAGTCTTGATTGCCATCAGGGCCGCGAGCGCTTTCGTCTCTTCCAGGTCCGCAGAAGAGTGATAGCGAATCCCTCCTTTGTAGGGCCCACGGGCATTATTGAATTGCACCCGGTACGCGGGGAGAACCTTCCCATTCACGCGGAGCATCGCCCGATGCACGTGCTGGGGTTTCCCGAAGATCGCTCTCACTTCATTCGGAGCTTTGAGGTGATCGAGGACTGCGTTGAGTGTCGTCTGAAAGCGCGTGTAGGGAGTGGCTTTTTGCGGAGCCTTCGCGGGAGCGGGCTTTGGATGCCCACGTACCGGAGTTGCAGCTTTTGGCATAGCCAAAGTATACCCCACTCTGCTCCGCTAAAGCGGAGCTCCGCGGGGTAAACAACTAACAGTCCATCCCAGGGCAATACCGCTCCATAACCCCATCCAATATGCGATTTTGCGCCCTTACGGTTGCCTCTGCGGCAGAGAGCACAGAGGGCACTTTAGCCGCATCAAACTTCCGCAGGAGATCCCGCCAGAAGCAGAGGTGCTGCTCCTCGCGGAGGTGCTCTTCGAAGTAGGCATGCGCATCGTCTGATTGCAATCCGTAAAATTTCACGAGCCCGTCGATCTTGCTCTGGCTGATTGCCGGCAAATCGCATTCAAAGGCGTACATCGCAGCGACTCCTTGTTCAAACCCCTCTTGCGCAGTTTCCACAATAGAGGCGACGGCCTCCTTCACAGTTTCGGTCGGCTCATACGCCTCAAGCTCCTTTTCCGTGACCCCAAGCGCAGACGCAAAGCGCTCCCAAAGCTCGATATGCTCACGCTCCTCGAGGGCCTGCTTTTGAAATACTTTCCGTGTGCTCTTAGGAGTTCCCTTCGGCAAATTCTTCTCAACCGCGTCCATCACCATGGGAACATGCCTCGCCGCAAAGTAGTACTCCTTCGCATACCCTGCGAGTTGTTCCCGTGTAAGCATCCCCGCTGACCACGCCTTATAGAAAGGGTGCTGCAAAAGTGAACGCTTCTGCACTTCACCTTCGATTGCGGAGATAAGGTCCCTGGAAGGAGTGAGAGTGGGCATGGGGGAACTTGGGAAAGGCACAAGGATGATAGGAGAAAATATGAGTCGTGTGTAGGGGCGCCCCTTGGGCCTCTTCCCCATGCCATGCATGCTTACGTTTGCTCCATTAACAACTTTACTTCTTGAGGAGTGATGACATTGTTTCTGGGTGTGAAATGTCTTATCAACTTTAACAGCTCTCTACTGTCTCTTACTGTTACTCTTGCGTTAGGTATTTCTCTCAGATAATTCTCAAGAGGGTGTTGGGGAATTTCAGATACACGGGCACCACTTGCAAAATGACCAGCACCGATGAGAATCGTGGCATCCTTTCCACTATGAGAATTGGATGTCAGCAAACGTTGCATGAACTCATGTCTTATTCGCAAGGCATCTGTTCTATAGGTTGTAAGCAAATCAGCTGTTCTGGCAATCTCACCTTCAGGAAGGGGATCTTGTGCCCTTTGCATTTTTCTTAACCTCTCAATTTCTGCTTCAAGAAAATCGACAAATGCTTGGTGATCTTCTGGTTCAGTACCATGAATAGCAGACGCATCACTACGTCGCTCCACTAGAAAGCGCGTGATGGCCTCGTAGTTTTTTAAAATGCCCTCTACTTCTGCTGTGGTAAATCTTTGTGCCGTCTCAATAGTGGCTCTTGCTACAACTTGTGGATCTCTTTCGATTGCAGTGTTGATCGTATGTACCCTATCCATCCATTCCTCATCAGCAAGTAATTTCGCTTTGACACTGGGTTTTAATCCTTCAAGGAGATAGAGCATGCGGTCAGATTGATTGGCTCGCAACACGTCCAGGAGTTCGTTTTGATGCAGAATGAATTCTTCAGCAACAGCGGGGACTTTTCGAATTGCTTGCACCAATTCTTTTGCTGTGTGGACCTGCTTTTCGCATCGAATATGCCGACGAGCAGTACCATTGGTTACATCAAAGACTAATTGGTCTCTGAACTCTTCCTGCCTTCCAGTGTCTTTGTCATCCGATGAGCAGGATTTCCAGTAGACGATCCCGCCTCCAAGAAGAAAAGCAGTTACTATGGCGCTTCTTCTGTTCAGAATGAGATTTCCAATCTCAGACTTACTTTGTACGCCAGTGGATTTTTTCACTCCCTCCCTCAATTTTTCTAACCCTTTCGGTGCTTGCGCTCTACGATTGTGCTTGCTCATGTGGTTAATGATTGCATTTTTCCCATTCTTGTCAAGTACCACGCCCCCCTTCGGCTCCACCTAAACGATCATTTCCTCCTCATTTTACTTTCTCCTCCGAAGTTTCTTCTCCTTTTCAAGAATACGTAAGGTAGTTCTTAAGACAGTATCTGGGTTGAGAGAAATCGAATCAATCCCCTGTTCGACAAGCCATGCGGCAAAATCCGGGAAATCGGAAGGAGCCTGACCGCAGATCCCGATCTTCCTCCTCGTCTTCTTCGCGACTTTGATCATGTGCGCAATCATCCACTTCACCGCAGCATTCCGCTCATCGGCAACGTGAGAGACCAGAGCCGAATCGCGATCTAACCCTAAGGTAAGTTGCGTTAAATCATTCGAACCAATGGAGAATCCATCGAAGATTTTCGCAAATTCTTCCGCAAGCACAACGTTCGCCGGAATCTCACACATTACATACACCTCAAGATTGCCTCCCTTACCTGCTTTACCTACCTTACCTACCTTACCCCTTCGTACAAGACCATACTTCTCCATCTCCTTGATCACCTTCCTCCCCTCCTCCAGAGTCCTACAGAACGGCACCATGACTTTCAAATTTGTGAGGCCCATGGTGTTCCTCACTTTTGCAATCGCCTTGCACTCGAGTCCAAAAGCTTTGGAGAATTTCTTATCGTAGTAGCGCGATGCCCCCCGCCACCCGATCATCGGATTCTCCTCTTTGGGCTCAAATTTTTCTCCACCGAGGAGCGTCGCATACTCATTACTCTTGAAGTCCGAGAAGCGCAGGATCACGGGCTTCGGATAGAAAGCAGCAGCAATCATAGAGATCCCCTCCGCGAGCTTGGAGACGAAGTACTCCTGAGGCGACCTGTACCCTGCGATCAAATGCTCGATCTTTTCACGAACCTCTTTCGGCTGCGATTTGAAATTGAGGAGTGCCAGAGGATGGACTGCCAGGGATTCCGTGATGATGAATTCCTCGCGCGCGAGACCGACGCCGTCATTCGGGATTTGGGAAGCACCGAACGCAGAATCAGGACTCCCCACATTCATCATGATCTTCGTCTTTGGTCGCGGTAACCCTTCAAGATTTGTACGCTTCACGGAGAATGGGAGTCTGCCTTCGTAGACTTTCCCGAGCTCTCCTTCACTGCAGGAAACTGTGATTTCTTTCCCAGCCTTCAAGACATGCGTCGCATTCTCGCAACCGACAATTGCAGGAATTCCAAGCTCGCGTGAGACGATTGCCGCATGCGATGTTCTCCCGCCCTTATCCGTCACGATTGCGGAGGCAATTTTCATGATGGGTTCCCAATCAGGATCCGTGATTTCCGTTACAAGCACTTCTCCCTTCTGAAACTGCGCCATGTCTTTCACATTGCGAATGACGCGCGCGGGGCCCGCGCCGATTTTCTTTCCGACCGCAGATCCCGTGACGAGCACCTTCCCAGACTTTTTTAATACATACTCTTCCAAGACATTCCCTTTCTTCAGCGAATGCACGGTCTCAGGCCGCGCCTGGACGATGAAGAGCTGCCCTGTCCGCCCATCGAGCGCCCACTCCATATCCATGGGTTTCTTGTAGTGGTTCTCGATCAGCATCGCCCACTTCGCAAGTTGAAGCACATGCCTGTCTTCGATGCAGAAGCGCTTTCGGTCGGGATGGGAGACTACTCTCTCCTCTGTCACCGCAGTTCCTTCATGGCTGTAGACGAGTTTTTTCTTCTTGGATCCCAATTTCCGGCTAAGGATGGGCTTAAATCCCTCTTTGAGCGTTGGCTTAAACACATAGAACTCATCAGGAGTCACGACGCCTTTGACGACATACTCCCCGAGTCCGTAGGAGGCGTCGATGAGCACGGCATTTTCGAAACCGGACTCCGTATCGATCGAGAACATGACTCCGGAAGAGCCGAGATCTGATCGCACCATGCGCTGCACGCCGATCGATAACCCAATCTTGAAGTGATCGAACCCCTTATCCACGCGATACGAAATCGCGCGATTCGTGAAGAGCGAGGCAAAGCATTTCTTGCAGGCATCGAGGATCGCCTTTTCCCCGCGAATATTGAGATACGTCTCCTGCTGACCAGCAAACGATGCATCGGGGAGATCCTCCGCGGTTGCAGAGGAGCGGACAGCCGTATCGATGTTCACAATTTTCTCGTGACGACAGAGCTGCTTGTATGCACTGATAATCTCGCGTTTCAGTCTGTCTGGAAACTCTGCATTGAGAATGACATGCCGCACTTTTTGTCCACGCTCTACAAGGTCCTCTACATCGTGCGTATTGAGTCCTTTCAGAATCCTCCGGATATCATCATCGATTTCTGCCTCTTTGATGAAGGTGAAGTACGCGTGCGCGGTCACCGCGAATCCATAGGGAACGCGGATCCCCTTCTTTACGAGCTTCTGATACATCTCCCCAAGCGAGGCATTCTTCCCACCCACAAGCGGCACATCTTTAATGCCAAGCTCATGAAACCACAAAATGAAAGCCGTTCTTCGATTGAGTTTGTGCATTACTCTCATTATACCTGAGAAATTGCTCCATTGCTCCATTGTTTCATTGTTGGGCAAGACCTATCCTAGTGCTATGAATGGCGCAGTGAATGAGAATTCCTTACTCGCTTTGCGAACAATGGAGCAATGAAACAATGGAACAATCGTCCTGAAGCTGGCAATAGTAATGAGAAAGCTCTGCTTTTAAAAATCACCGGCCGAGTACAGGGAGTGTTCTTCCGTGCAGAGACAAAGGATCGAGCGGACTCACTCGGCCTCACGGGGTGGGTGCGAAATTGCCCTGACAGCAGCGTCGAAATTCTCGCACAGGGGGAGGAGCAGGCATTGAGGGAACTGGAAGAATGGGCAGGACACGGCCCGCCGGGAGCGGAAGTTCGGCATATCGAGAGGAAAGAGCAGGAAACGAGTGAGTGGAGAGGATTTGAGATTCGCTAGGAACACTGGTAGGGTGCAAAGATGTTCCCCTCCTTTCTTATGCATGCAAAAGCAACGACGAAAACCGTAAAATTCTCCTTCCTCGCCCCAAACGCGAAGTCTGTTGCCGTCGCCGGATCCTTCAACAAATGGAACCCCACCACACACCCCATGAAACGAGGACTGAGGGGCAAGTGGAGCTATTCCCTCAAGCTTCCACCGGGGCGCTACGAGTACCGCTTCGTCGTGAATGGCTCGCAGTGGGTGGATGATCCCTCTGCGAAAGAGCGGTGCTTCAATGCTTTGGGAGGGCAGAACTGTGTCGTACACGTGTAAAAAAGGTGGTTGACAGATCATGTTTCTATTGTTAGATTTCGTATATGTCCTCCAGCCCAAACAGTTCATCCGCTCGGACTCGCGAATATTCTTCCGAATACCCTTCTCGCGCTGGAGTACCACTGGAAGGAAAACTCGACCTGCTCTTGGAAAGAGAAGCCGCTTACCGACAGGGATTGGCATCTCACATCGAACAAACCTGCGGGCATACCAATGCGCGGAGGATGCCCGAATATCAAAAAGCTATCCTCACCAGCTATGAGCTGCATGTGTTAAGGGACTTAGTACATCCAGATGCGCTCGATGTCTCCCTTCGCTCCCGCCAATGGGAGTATGTATGCAATGCCCTGGACATGGCATCTATCGGAGAGGAAACCGAATGGCCTCCAGAGATCAATGAGTTTCAGATGCTCGGGATCGCTACATATCTCAATGGTCTTGCCGCAAATGAAGGTCCTGTGAGACGAACAGTTACCGAAATAGGAAAAGCACTCAGAAGAATTTTGGGAAGATGAATGTTCTTACGCGGACGTTCTGCCTCCCCACGCGGACGAGAGATTCCTGACCCGTACTTTGAGGAAGATTGCTAGGAAGACAAGATGAATCACTTGGCCAATGAGAAAACCACCCGCGAGCGCGTAGACTCCGTACTGAGGGCTAAAGTACCACGCGAACGCAATTCCGGAGAAACCATTGAGAATACTTAAGACCGCGGGGATCGTCGTATGCTTCGTCGCATAACTTCCGCGCAGGAGGAGATGGTTGAGGTTCTCAAAGGGAATGCTGAGCGCATAGATCCCGAGCGCGACCGTAAATGTGGAAATCACTTTTGCATCTTCCAAGTTCACGATATCCGCTGCGATTTCCCCGAGGAGATAGAGGAGAATTGCAGCAGGAATCGAAAGTCCAAGAACAAGGAGTGTCCCTTTTTTGATGTACCTCCGGAATCGCTGCAGATCCCCGCTCGCGGCAGCCTGACTCAAAAGTGAATAGGCGGATTGTGCAAGTGCGATACCGATCACCCCCACAACCGCGGACTGAAAATTTCGCGCGTAGGCATTGATCGTGACAGATCCCATCGCAAGTCCCGAAGCGACTTTATCGAAGAGGAGGAGTTCCCCTTGCACCGCTCCAAGCGCCATCATCCTGGGGAGCATGAGCCACCACATCTCGAGGAGTTCCGGATGGAAGAGCGATCGAAGAGAGAGACGGAAGGAATATCCCTGCATGATGACGACCCCGAAGCGCACCCAGACATACACTAATGCTCCAAGAATGGATCCGTAGAGCGGACCATAGGGTCCGACAATGGGAGAGAGGAAGAGCGTGCCTCCGATCGTGCCAAGGGTATAGAGGATCGGGGTGATGCCGTATGCGAAGTACGTCTGCTTCGTGATGAGGTACTGTCCAAACGCATTGCCGGAAACGAAGAGAAAGTTCGTGAAGCACGCGAGTTTCCCGAAATGCACATAGAGCTGGAGACGCTCTCCCGTGAAATCGACGAGATACGGTGCGAGACTATCGAAGAAGAACGTGAGGAGAAGCGCAAGGATAGCGAAGAAGATGCTCGCGATGATGAGAGTGCTCGTAAGCAGACGATCCATCTCGTCCTGTCTCCCCTTCGCAAGATGCGCCGCTAAGAGCGGCACAAGTGCCACCGAGAACGCTGACATGATGAACATCTGGAAGAGAAAATCACTCGGGCGGAATGCGGCAATGTAGACGGAGACCGTGTCGAGCGGATCGAGTCCCGGCGGAAACGTGGAGGCAAGGATGCGATCACGGAAAAGTCCCGCAACGCTTGCGAGAAATTGTGTGATCGCAAGCACCATCGCTCCACCGGCAAGGCGCTTCTGGGAAAGGAGTGGCTGTAGAAAGCGAGGGTGCATTGGGGAGAGCATACCCTGAAAAAATTCGAAGCACGAAACTCGAAACTCGAAACAATCTCGAATGACCGAAATACGAAACGATGTTGTTTTGCGTATTCGGATTTCGTATTTGTTTCGTGCTTAGGATTTCGTGCTTCGTGCTTAGAATGATACCTTTACAACGAATGTCTCACCACTTACCTCTGGTTGGCATCGACTGTCGCTTCGCTGCAACCCATTCCGGCATCGGCCGCTATACACGCGAGCTCGTAAAGCACCTGCTTCAGAGAGATGATCCCTGGAACTATGTTTTCTTTACTATGAATAATGCACTCACCGGCCTGGAAGATGCTCTGAACGAAAAACGAAAAACGAATAACCAAAAACTCATAATTTACCCCTTACCCCTTACCCCTTACTCACTCAGCGAACAACTCTTCCTCCCTCATGCTCTCAAAAAATCTCGCATTGATCTTTTTCACTCTCCCCATTTCAATGTCCCCTTAGGATGCGGAGTTCCATTTATCGCGACCATTCACGATCTCATTCTGCACAAGTTCCCGAATGAAGCTTCATTGCTAAAGAGGACCGCTTATCGATTTCTCATGAGGCACACCGTGAAACATGCGCAGCATCTCATTGCAGTGAGCAATGCAACTGCAGAGGATTTGAGAGTGATCTACGGCGAGGACATTGTTTCGAAGATCTCCGTCATCCACGAAGGAATATCCGAAGATTTTCAACCTATTTCGTTAGAGCGCAGAGTGACCGCGCGCATGAAGTACGATCTTCCAGAGCAGTTCTTTCTCTACGTTGGTGCAGCCAAGCAACATAAAAACGTGCAAATGCTCATTGACGCATGCCCCGAGAATCAGACATTGATTCTCGTGAGCGCGGGGAAAGAAGCTCAAAGGTTACGATTGAAGAGCAATGTGAAAATTCTTTCGGCCGTCCCCGACGAAGACCTTCCTGCGCTCTACTCCTCCGCCCGCGCCTATGTCTCCCCCTCTCTGGCAGAAGGTTTTAACTTTCCCGTGCTCGAAGCGTTGAGTTGCGGATGCCCCGTGATTGCCACTCGCAGAGGAAGCACGCCCGAAGTTGTCGGAAGGTTTGCCACTCTCATTGATCCCACTGTAGATGCCTTGCGAAAAGCAATGGAGAACCCCCCACAGGGAAAACCTCAAGAAGCAACGACCCATGCGAGGACATTTTCGTGGGAAGCCGTAGCGTCAGAGACAGCAAAGATCTATGCAAAGGAGTATGCTGCTCTCGATGGAACACATTTCCACACTTCTCCCCAAGATTCTCCGGAAGCGCGGCATTAAGGAGGAAGCTGATGCTTCGCTCGTGACCTATGTAGCGGAGCAGTGGTTGAAGGCTCAGGGGAACTCCCCCGATGCTCGAGTGACGAAGCTCTGTGCAGGAACGCTCTTCATCGAGGTTGCCTCCTCTGTCGCAGCGCAGGAGCTCCATGCAAAGAGCGAAGAACTCCTCGCTGCCCTCCGGGAACGTTTCCCGGATCTTCCACAGACAACAGTGAGAATCGTCCGGGGGCGAATTGACCCTTCTTCGAGCACTCTCTAGACTCTCCCCACTTTCCACCCGTATCGTTCCATGCTCGTCATCCGTTTTCAGCGCACCGGCCGCCGCAATGTGCCGACGTTCCGCCTCGTCGTTGCTGAGAAGAGTAAAGCGGTAAAAGGCAAGGTCGTGGAGTATCTGGGACACTACCTCCCCGCACGCAACCCGCACGTCTTTGAATTTGAGAAGGATCGCCTCGATCACTGGCTCAAGATGGGTGCACATCCCTCTGATACCGCCGCTCGCCTCCTCACGCGTGCAGGAATCAAGAACCTCGAGAAGTTCATTGTGAGGTACGCAAAGCAGAAGAAGAAAGGAGAAGAAGAGAAAGCCACCGACGCTCCGAAGGAGGACCTGCCCGCCGACCTGTCCTCCGAAGCCTTGGCGAAGGGGGAAGCTTCAGCGAAGGTGGGTGACAGTCCGAAAGAAGCAGCGTAAGCTCCGCTTCATATGACAACCCCATCCGACCTGCCCGGCGAAGCCTCGGCGAAGTCGGGTATTCCCGGTCTCGATTTCCTCCGCTACGTGATGGAGTCCTTAGTGGAGGAGAAAGATCAATTGAAGATTGAGGGGGTCATTGATGAGCAGGGGGTTCTCCTCACTGTCCAGGTGAGCAAAAACGATATGGGGAAGCTCATCGGGAAGGGTGGACAAACCGTGAAAGCTCTGCGTACACTGCTACGGCTTCTTGGTGGCAAAGCAGCCCAAAGGATAAATTTGAAAGTCCTGGAGCCCCTCTAACGTCATCACTCTCCACACGCCGTCTCCACTTCCCCCCTTTGAACCATGCTCCGTGAACTCCTCGAGACAGGAAGTATCGTCGACATCGTCGCGACATTCATCGCACTTGCGATCATCGCTTCCTTCGTCCTCAGCCTCGTCTTCATCATTGTCGGAGGTATCTCCTTCATCCTCTCAGCGGGGAACGAAGAGAAGATCAAGGGCGCAATTCACACCATTCGCTTCGCGATCATCGGTTTCGTCGTCACGTTTCTCGCAACCTTCATCGTCTCCTGGATCGCGAGACTCCTTGATATCCCCTTTGAGATCTCGTTCTCGATGATCATGGCGATCATGCGGGATATTGCGGATTCATTGGGAGGCTAACATTCATGGGAGGAAAACCTATAGGTTTTCCTCCCATGGGCCCACCTTTCCAAGAAGATGCGCTCCCCGCCCGAACGTACCGTTCGGTACGGGCGGGCAGCGTCGGGGCCCGCCTTCGGCACCCGACGCTTCGCGCTTCTTTTTCGGACCGCAAACGAGAATGCTCCGAGAAACCCCCCGTGCTACGATTGCCCCATGTCTGAATTCGGTGGGTTTGAATCGTATACCCCAAGTGAAGGGCAGGCTGCAGGTCTCGAGGGCTTGAGCGAAGAGGCGAAGCAGCGGTTTGCCGCAGCAGCGAAGGCCATGCAGCAGCTCCGTCGCGAGGAGAGGCAGGCGAAGAAGAAGGATGATCAAGTGGCACGCACGATCATCCAGTTCCTCCAGGATCCTGCGCACACACGCTTCTTCATCCTGATAAGCAAGCTCGTGGGGCGCAATTGCCCGAGTATTTTCATCCTTGGTCTCCTCTCGCTTATCCATGATGAGTGCCTTGCAATGGTGCGGGAGTACTTCTCCGAACATGAGGAGCGTGACGCACCAGAAACGGTCGACGAGAGCACCGCGCTGATTCATGGGAGGCAACTCGATCAGGGCACCCACCATCAACTCGTCGATTGGATCACCCGTCTCCAGATGATCCTCGCGCATGATCCCGAGAGAATCCTCCACTCTCTCATGCTGGATGAGAAGCGCATTGATGGATCGGTATTGCAGCTTGCGATCTTCGTGCTCGAGGAATTCTTTCAGAAAGAAGGGAGGGAACTCCCCTACGAGAAAGCGCAGCCGCTCACCGCCTCCATCCTGCAAACAGTCTTTGAACCCTTCATGGGAGCAGTGAAGAAGGAGAAGATCGAGAATGAAGATCAGTAGCACGGACTTTAGTCCGTGCATAGGCTTGAACAACATGCTGCATGGGCTGAAGCCCATGCCACTATCCAAATACAAAATCCTGTATGGGAGTCTGCTTCACGCCCTCAATCTCCGCATAGAAGCGGAGCCTGTCGAAGGAGAGTTCAAAAGAAACGTCTTTCAGGGCCTTCAGGATATCTTTGCGATGCACGATGTACTCTTGAGGATTTTTCATGCGCGCGAGAGTGATGTGAGGCATGAATGCCCTTCGACTTGGCTCAGGGTGACGTGGATTCGGCCATGGACAGAGTTTCTTGAGAGTCGAGAGCTCCTCACTTCGTGCAATCTGGAGGAAGAGCACACGCGGGAACTTCTCCCCCTCAAATGTCTCTGCTTCCGTGACCACCAGATTGAAAAGGGACGTTCTCGCAATAATCTTCTCTACCTGTCGCTCCATTCCGCGATATTCAATCTCCATGAGAGAGGACCAGTAATAGAGCGTAAGATGGGGGCGATCCGCTTGTTGGAAGGAGAAGAGTTTTTCCCAAGGAAAAAGTCTCTTCTGCACCTCCTGAAATCGCTCCTTCGCTTCTCCCTCGAGAGGGAGAGCGAGGAAAGCCGAACGAAGAGGGAATTTCAACATTGTGTAAATGCCATATTGTCATAGTGCCATATGGCCAAGAACAAGTTACTGTTTAACAATATGACAATAGAACAATATGACAATATTCCCCACACAAGCTATAATAGTACGAAGCACGACCCCCCCATGAAGTTAAAAATCGGCATCATCGGCTCAGCCTCAGGTCCCCAAGTGGAAGATCCGACTGCGCGGGAGAAAGCGAAGAACATGGGAGCGGAAATTGCAAAGCGCGGATATATCCTCATTAATGGTGCCTGCCCCGGCATCCCCGATGAAGCAGCCAAAGGAGCGAAGGAGGCAGGAGGCATGGTCATCGGAATCTCGCCCGCATTCTCCGAGTATGAGCATGTGCATGAGTACATGTCCCCCCACTACCACGATATCCTCATTTACACCGGCATGGGCTTCATGGAGCGCGACATCATCAATATCCGCTCCTGTGATGCCATCGTGCTCCTTGCGGGAGGCATCGGAACACTCAATGAGTTCACGATCGCCTATGACGAAGGACGTCCCATCGGCATCCTCACGAATTCTGGAGGAATCAGTAATTCCATTCCGCATATCGTCGAAGAGCTCTGCAAGAGACCGCTGCCTCCCAATATGGTCTTTGACGACAATCCCGCAGCACTCCTCGATAAGCTGGAAGTCGCCATCAAAACCTTCCCTCTCCCAATTCACCAGGATGGGCGGGTGAAGGATCATAGGATTGGACGGGGATAAGGTGACATACTTTCTTTACCTCCTCGTTCCCCCCTTCTTCACCCACCGCACCGGAGTCCCTTCGAAAGGGAAAATCTCCCGCAGTTTCTTCTCGATGAAGCGGAGCGAACTGACGTGGAGACTCCGGGGATCCCTCAGAAAGATGGCAAAGGTGGGAGGGGAGACATCGACCTGCGTGACGTACTTAAAGGGAAGTTTTCCCCCAGCCATCGTTTGGTTTTTCTCTGAGAGATCCTGGAAGAGACGATTGACCATGGAAGTCGTGATGCGCCGTATCCGATTTTCCGAGACCGCATGAATGAGCTCGAAGAGATGCGGGAGCTCTTCACGCGTCTTTGCTGAGGTAAAGAGGATTGGAGCCCACCTGCAGAAGAGAAACGCACGACCAACGCGGGCCCTGAAACTCTCTTTCTCCGCAGCATTCAGGAGATCAATCTTATTCACAACAAGGATAAGACCTGTCCCCTGTTCGATTGCGAGGCCGGCGATATGTTTATCCTGCTTCCCGATTTCCTGAGTCGCATCGAGAACGAGAACGGTCACATCTGCCTCCGCCATCGCTTGGAGCGTGCGGAGAACGGAGAAGAGTTCGAGTCCGCGCTCCACGCGCGCCTGCTTGCGTAAGCCTGCGGTATCAATGAACACGTAGTCCTTTCCCTTGAAGCGAATCACCGTATCCGTGCTATCCCGCGTTGTTCCGGGAATCGGACTCATAAGACGTGGTGCGGTCTTTCGCTGCTCCTCGGACATCAGCGCATTCACGATCGCACTCTTCCCCACATTTGGCCTTCCGACAATTGCAATGCGGGGCACGGCACTCGCGAGTGCCGTGCCGGGACGCTGGGTGCCGAAGTGCATCTTCTGAAGCCGTGTCGTGATCGCATCCTGTACGTCACTTACCCCGAGCCCGTGCGCCGCACTGATCGGGAAAATGCTCTCTGCGATCCCAAGCTCGTAGTAGCGCGGCAGTGCCTCATCCATCTTCTCTGCATCGTCGCACTTCGCGATGACGAGGAAGACGGGGACGTGACGCTTACGCTTCTTTCGGAGGATATCGGCGACTGCGTAATCACTTCCGGTGAGCTCCTCTCGCCCATTCACTGTAAACAGGATGAGATCAGCGTGTTCCAGCGCGAGAAGAGATTGCCCCTCCACGTCATCTTCAAAATCACTATCCAGACTCCCACCCCCCATGCCACCGGTATCCACCAGCAGGTAGCGCATTCCATCCGCTTCGACTTGCGTCATGATCTGATCCCGGGTCGTTCCCGGTATTTCGCTCACAATCGCCTGACGACGCCCGACAAGCCGATTGAAGAATGTAGATTTGCCAACATTGGGTCTGCCAATGATCGCTACAACAGGCAATTTCGCCATTGTGGAACTGCTACTCTAGCAGAGAACATGACCATATTCATCCTCCATGGTCTTGGCGGTTCTTCGCAGGAAAACTGGTTCCCTTGGGCAGCTGCCACACTGCGAAAGGAAGGTCATGAAGTCTTCGTTCCTGATTTTCCCGATGTCCTGTCACCAACGTATAGAGCATGGGCAACGTACTTGAAGAAATTTCAAAAACACATCGGGGAGGAATCCGTCTTCATCGGTCACAGTCTCGGCTGCCCCTTCGGCATCCGTTATCTGGCAGAGTCAGATCTCCGGATCGCACACTTTATTCTCACAGCACCGCCTTTCACGGATTTAGGTTGGCCAGAGCTTCGGGACATGTTTGAGGAATTCCCTCCAGAGAATGCTACGAAAGTCGCAAAGAAATTTACCATCTTCGCATCGGATACCGACCCCTACATTCCCCTCGAACACATCCGCAAATATGAAGAGCTGCTGGGGATCAAAGCGACGATTCTTAAAGATCGGGAGCACCTGTGGCAGGCAGAGATGCCGGAGGTGGTAGAGGCGGTACGTGCATTTGTCGCGAAATAGCTGAAACGCTAGGATCAAAGCAATGCACCGCACATTTCATCTCCCCGAGATCGAGCACAAATGGCAGAAGAAGTGGGAAGAAGCGAAGCTCTTCTCGACTAACCTCAAGAAAGCTGCAAAGCCGTACTACGCGCTCGTCATGTTTCCGTATCCCTCCGGGGACAAGTTGCACGTCGGGCACTGGTACAACTTCGCTCCGGCAGATTCTTATGCTCGCTTCCAAAGGATGCAGGGATTCGACGTCCTTGAGCCGATGGGCTTCGATGCGTTCGGCCTCCCTGCGGAGAACTATGCCGTGAAGACGGGAGTGCATCCCGATGCTTCAACGCGGAAGAATGTCGAGACGATGATTGAGCAGCTGAAGCGCATGGGATGCATGTATGACTGGTCGAAGACGCTCAATACATCGGAGCCTTCCTACTACAAATGGACGCAATGGCTCTTCCTCCAAATGTTTAAAAATAACTTGGCGTACAAGAAAGAAGGAAATGTAAATTTCTGCCCCTCCTGCCAGACGGTGCTCGCAAACGAACAAGTCTGGGAAGGGAAATGCGAGCGGTGCGAAACCGAGGTCGTGCAGAAGGCGCTGGAACAGTGGTACTGGAAGATCACGCAGTATGCCGACGGGCTCCTCGAAGGTCTCGCGACGCTCGACTGGCCGGAAAAAACGAAGCTCATGCAACGGAATTGGATTGGCCGCAAAGAGGGAATCAACATCACCTACGAGGTGGATGGAAAAACTGACACCATCGTCTGCTTCACGACACGACCAGACACGAATTTCGGAGCAACGTTCATTGTTCTTGCCCCCGAACATCCATTCACCGGGAAAGTGATGAAAGACGTGAAAGAGGTACAGGAATACCACCGATACGCACTCGGGAAAACGGAGTTGGAACGGCAGGAAGAGGGACGGAAGAAAACAGGAGTATTCACCGGTTTCTATGCCATCAACAATCTGAACGGAACAAAGATGCCGATCTGGGTCTCAGACTTTGTGCTCGCAGGATTCGGCACGGGAGCCGTTGTGGGAGTGCCCGGTCACGACAAGCGTGACTTTGAATTTGCGCAGCAATTCAAAATTCCCGTGAAACGCGTGGTTGTTGCATCCGACGGTGATACTTCTCCCATTGAGAGGGTAGAACAGGTGCAGGAAGAAGAAGGCACCATGGTGAACTCTGATTTCCTCAACGGGCTTTCGATCATGGAAGCGAAGGAGAAAATCATGGATCGCCTTGTAAAAAATGGCTGGGGGCAGCGGATCACAACCTACCGCCTCCGCGACTGGCTCCTCTCGCGCCAGC
>CAZQCB010000010.1:0-18698 GCA_964592265.1 uncultured Candidatus Peribacteria bacterium
TTCCGGCTCTTTGCGGGATCTTCCTGGATCTGCTCTGCGGTGGGGCGAAGATCGATGCGCCCCGGTGTTGTCATCCACCTGGGGACGAGGTGGCTCCTCTGTTCCTTTTGTCTCTGGAGGAGAGCTTGCTGACGCCGACCGATGGCATCCCCTTCCTCCTTGGGCTTTGGCGTGCCTCTTCGGAGCTTCATCATGCAGATGCTCCGCTGCAATCCTCGCTCTCCGAAGCAAGGGTGGCTTTCAATTTTGAGCAACCTGCGGTTGACTTCGTCTGGAGCCATCTCCTCTGCCTGTGCGAGAGAGGTGAGTGTGAAGAAAGCAAGGAGCGCTATGGGTATTCTCATCATGGGGAAGGAGGGAACGCTCCCATCCTACCCCGTGCTTCCTAGGAAGCAATGTCTGTGCTACCGTGCCCTCCGACATGCGGAAAGTATCGGAGACACAGGAACCTTCTCTGGCCTTTGAAGCCGGGGGGGGCAGTTTTTCTGGTCACACCATCCTCCTCCTCGGATCCGGTGCACTGAAGATCGGGGAAGCGGGGGAATTCGACTACTCGGGGAGCCAGGCGATCAAAGCGTTCAAAGAGGAGGGGAAGCGCGTCGTCCTCGTGAACCCGAATATTGCGACGAACCAGACGAGCTCCGGTCTCGCGGATGAAGTGTACTTCTATCCCGTCACTCCGGAATTCGTTGGGAAGGTGATCGCGAAAGAGAAGCCTGATGCCATAGCCCTCAGCTTCGGCGGCCAGACGGCTCTCAATTGCGGTCTTGCACTAGCAGATAGTGGGATTCTGGCGGAGGCAGGGGTTAGGGTCCTTGGAACATCAGTCGAAGCCATTCGGAAGACGGAGGATCGGGCGCTCTTCAATCAAGAGCTCCAGTCGATTGACGTTGCGGTCCCGCGCTCACAGGCATGTACTTCTATCGCGGAAGCGCTGAAAGCGGCAGCGGAGATTGGCTTCCCGGTGATCACCCGTGCTGCATTCGCACTCGGAGGAAAGGGGAGTGGGCGGGCAATGAATGAAGAAGAGCTCACGGACCTCCTCAAGGTTGCTTTTGTGGAATCTCCGCAGGTGCTCATCGAAGAAGATCTCACGGGATGGAAAGAGATCGAGTACGAAGTGGTCCGCGATCAGGCGGATAATTGCATCACGGTGTGCAATATGGAGAACGTGGATCCGCTTGGCATTCATACGGGAGAATCCATCGTCGTTGCTCCGAGTCAGACCCTCAACAACCGCGAGTATCAGCTCCTGCGGAATATCGCTCTCCGGGTGATCCGTCATTTCGGCATTGTGGGGGAGTGCAACATCCAATTTGCTTGCGATCCACATCCTGTAAGCGACTGGTACAGGGTGATCGAGGTGAATGCGCGCCTCAGTCGTTCCTCAGCCTTGGCATCGAAGGCAACAGGGTATCCTCTCGCGTACGTTGCGGCGAAGCTCGCACTCGGCAAGACTCTCCCCGAGCTCCGGAACGCCATCACGCAGGTGACCTCCGCAGATTTCGAGCCCGCTCTCGACTATGTCGCGGTGAAAGTGCCTCGGTGGGACCTCCAGAAATTCCATCATGTGAGTGAGAAGGTGACCTCGGAGATGAAATCGGTGGGAGAGGTGATGGCTCTTGGTCGTTCCTTCGAGGAAGCACTCCAGAAAGCTCTCCGGATGATCAATATCGGCGCAGAAGGACTCCTCCCTGCACCGATGCAGTTTCCGGATCTCACGCGGGAAGTGAAGCAGCCGACGCCCCGTCGCATCTTCGCCATTGCGGAGGCACTCCGTGCGCGCTCCGCTCTTCCTTCTGATGTCAGGAGGGCATCCTCTTCCCAGGAGGGATGGTCTCTCGAGGAAGTTGCCCTCGCAACCGGAATCGATAGGTGGTTTCTGGAGCGCATACAGACGTGCGTGGCTGTCTATCACGAACTCTTCCATGGGAAGGCGCACCCTCTCGACCCCATTCTCCTTCGACGTGCGAAGCGCATGGGATTCTCGGATCGAGGAATTGCGATGATCCGTGGTCATGAGGGGGCCGGCGCGGCTGCAACACTGGAGATACGGAATCTCCGGAAAGCACACGGCATCCTCCCCTCTGTGAAGCAGATCGATACACTTGCTGGGGAGTTCCCTGCGCGGACCAATTATCTCTATCTCACCTACCATGGTGTGGAATCCGATATACACTTCAGCGACGGGTCCGCGCAGACAGTAGACAATTCACAATTGACAATTAACAGCGATCAGACAGTCAACAGTCAACAGTCACTAGTCAATGGTCGCCCAAAACGTGCCATCGTTTTGGGTGGCGGCCCCTACTCCATTGGTTCCTCTGTCGAGTTCGACTGGTGTTGTATAGAAGCTGCCCGCGAGCTTGGGCGGCAGGGATACGAGGTTTCCATGATCAATAGTAACCCGGAGACCGTGAGCACGGACTACGACGAGTGTGACATCCTCTTCTTCGAGGAGCTCTCGCTCGAGCGCGTGCTCGATATCGCAGATCTCCTGAAACCGGAAGGAGTGGTCGTTTCCATGGGGGGTCAAATCCCCAATTCCCTCGCACCCAAACTGGCAGCGGCCTCCATACCCATCTTCGGCACATCACCGCAGGATATCGATCGCAGTGAGGATCGTCACAAATTCAGTCAACTTCTCGATACACTCAAGATTGATCAACCCGAGTGGCGCGAGTTCTCGGATCTTGCTTCTGCAGAGCACTTCGCAGCGCGCTGTGGCTACCCCGTCATCGTGCGTCCGAGTTATGTCCTCTCGGGAGCGGCGATGGCTGTTGTGCACTCTGCCGAAGCTCTGGAAGGGTACCTCGCGCATGCTTCGCTCGTGAGCAAGGAGGCGCCGGTCGTTGTCTCCAAGTTCGAGCAAGGAGCGAAGGAAATCGAGTTCGATGCGGTAGCCCAGCATGGGAAAGTCCTCCTCTATGCTGTCGGGGAGCATGTGGAGAACGCGGGTGTGCACTCAGGAGATGCGACGATCGTGCTCCCACCCCAGCGAGTGAATATCGAAACGCTCAGTCGCATCAAAGTGATTGCGAAGCAGATTGCGAAGGCTCTCTCCATTTCCGGCCCCTTCAACCTCCAACTCCTCGCGAAGGAGAATCGGATCAAGGTGATTGAATGCAATCTCCGCGCGAGCAGATCGTTCCCCTTCGCAAGTAAAGTGACGAATATCAACTTCGCGCAACTTGCTCTGCAGGCGCTCCTTGGCAGGGCGCCGCTCGATACACGATACCAGACGCTCGACCTCAATCATGTCGGCGTGAAGGCGGCGCAGTTCAGCTTCGCGAGACTCCGCGGTGCGGACCCACGGTTGGGTGTGGAAATGGCGAGCACAGGGGAAGTCGCCTGCTTCGGGCAAACGGCGGAGGAAGCGCTCATCATCTCTCTCCTCTCGGTCGGGTTCCGGCTGCCGAAGAAAAATATCCTCCTCACGGTTGGGGAGCTCGAGGACAAAGTGGATCTCTTCCCTGCGGTGCAGAAACTCCAGGAGATGGGCTTTGCACTCTATGCAACCGAGCGGACCCATGCCTTCCTGGAACACAGGGGTATCCCCAGTGTCCTTCTCGCGAAACTGAGCGTGCCGAGGAGCCCCAATATTCGCGAGTACCTCGAGCAGAAACGTCTCGACCTCGTCATCAACATTCCCGAGCATTACACCGGCACCGAAATCACCGACGGCTACCTCATGCGTCGGCTGGCGATTGATCGTGGGATCTCCCTCATCACGAACGTGCAGCTCGCGAAGCGACTCGTCGAGGCGATGGAGAAGATACAGGTGGAGGAGATTGAGGTGAAATCATGGCGGGAGTTTGTGGAAGGGTGAGGAGGACGAAAAGCGCGGCTCTCCGCAAGAGCGGAAAGCCGCATTGCCAATCTCTGGTGGAGTGACGGATGCCCTAGAATCGTCTGCCCTCTTCCTGAGCTTCCAAGGTTTCCTGGACAATGGTCCGTCGCGAGGGGCGATCCGCTCGTGCGAAGCGCGCATCGCGCCAAGGGGCGCCTTGGCGGGGTTCTGCCTGGAGCATCTGTGGAACACCTCCCGTCTGTGTGAGCCGTATGGGGAGGAAGCCCCGTCGCCCGAGTGGGCGCAAGACGAGGATGTCAAACCTTGAGACGCTCCGACGTTCCTGCATTTCCATGAGCTTCCCACATGCGACCAGGTGCCGCGTGTAGTCAATATAACTATCATGCTGTTCCCGATGGAATGCGGTGTGTGCCATCACCCACGCAGCACTATTTGTCGCGCGTTGCTCTTCGTGCATGTCGTGCCATTCTTGGTGCTCACGTTTTTGCCGTATGGAGAACGCATGTGGAGCGAAGAGTGCCTCGCACTGCGCTGCTGTGACGCGAATGGCAAACTCTTCCGTTTCCGTCGCGGCGAGCGTGCCAACGGGTGAAAGAGTAAGGATAAGAAGAGGGAGGACAATGCCGGTGGTGACGAGACGCTTCATCATGGGGAGAGGGGGAAGTGATGTGTACAGGGATGACGCGGAGGGTCTCTGCTTCTTACAGGCTCTGATGTCGTGCACTGGACGGAATGGCGCGGGGCGCGGTAGAGTCACCTGCCATGACTTCTCCCGATCAGCAGAGCAAGATCGAAGTGGCCTTTCTTGAGCTCTATGAGCGAGAAATCGATGCCGTTTTCCGGCACTGCTACCTTCGTGTGTACTCTCGGGAGCGTGCAAAGGAAATTGCGCAAGAGGGGTTTTGCAGAGCGTGGAACTTCATCGCGGAGGGGAAGGAAGTGCGACACTTGCGTGGATTTGTCTACCGCATTGTGAACAATCTCATTGTGGATGAATCACGGAAGAAGCGTGAGGAATCTCTGGAAGTTCTGCAGGAGGATGGCTTTGAACCATCGAATGATGGAGGAATGGAATTATTGCGGCAGAAAATTGATGCAGAACGTGTTCTTGTTCTCCTGCAAAAACTCGAAGAGCCCTTCCGCGAAGTTCTCGTCCTGCGTTATATTGATGGATTTCCTCCGAAGGAGATTGCGCACATTCTCGATATCACACCTGATCTCGTTTCTGTCCGGCTCCACCGTGGGAAGAAGATGCTTCGGGAGATGCTCCGAAATTCGCCCTTTTTCCCGTGAGATTGCGCTCTTTCTTCAACATGGCTCGTTCGCTCCGTCTCTCTTCCGAGGAACGGGATGCCATGGGGAAGGCAATGCAACAACATCTGCGAAATGCTCCTGTAAGATTGCAAGCCGGGTTCCGTCATCCCCTTCGGACGATGGCATTCCTTGAGTCTCTCTTCCCGGCACGTTTCCTCCGTCTCGCGCGTCCAGTACGCCTTGGTACAGACGAGCGTACAGAAATGCGGGGAGCTCTTCTCAAACATATGCGTACCGTGCCAATTTCCCCAGCCGTAGCCGTAGAGAGGGAGGAGGTCGTGTTCCTTCACCCCCGTTTCCTGGTTCCGGCGGTAGCGACATTTATGCTTTTTGTTGGGGGGGTGTCGTACGCTGCAGAGGGAGCGATGCCTCAGGACATCCTCTACCCCTTCAAAATCCTCGTGAACGAATCTTTTGTGGATGCGCTGAACTTCACCCCGGAAGCGAGGGCACGCGGTAGTGTGGGGCGTGTCGTGCGACGGTTGGATGAAGCAGTCACGCTTGCGGCATCAGACCGTCTTGATGCGGATCGTTCCGCGCTCATTCGGGCAAAGTTCACAGTCCAGGCAGAGCAGGCAGAGGAGCGCATCCGATCCCTCCTGCGGCGGGGCCTCCAGGATGCCGCTCTCGAGGTGCTCACGACCTTCGAAGTCTCCCTGGAGACCTACGGCATGACGCTTGCGGATCTTGCGGGATCAGAGACGAACCTTGCGAAGGTTTCGGAAGAACTGCGTCGTACAGTAGACGAGGAGGAGCGGCGTGTTGCCGCTTCGGGGAGTGCGGTTGTTTCCGACATAGTGAGCCGAGGACGAAGTGTCGATGGTGCTGTCCATGCCGCAAGTCGCGAGACAGAGGTTCATCTAAAGCGGATGCGAGCGACAACAGGCAAACTCTTGCCACAGTTCAAAACGCATCAATCGGTTCGTATCGATGCCAGTGTTGAGAGTGCACAGTCGCATCTTCACGAGGCGGATGCACGTCTGAGTGCCGGCGAGTCCACAGAGGCACTCAGGGCCGCGAAGGACGGTCTCCGCTATGCAGAGGCAGCGGATCTCCTCCTCAAGGTCGAGCAGATGAAGGTTGGACGTTCCCGTTCTCTCCCCGACTGGAATATCAATTTTGTTCCCGGAACACGCCGGGAGCTCCGTGAGCGCACAGAGGTCCGTGAAGAGCGTGAACGCATCAAGAAGGAGAAGGAAGCACGGGAGAATGGCCAGTCTCTCCCATGAAGATTGCTGTAAGAAAAGAACTGAAGCTGCATGCAGATTTTGCGTGGTGCATTGAGCAGCTCCTTCACCTGCTTTCCTCAATAAGCACACACTGCCCCTCCCTGCAGATCGCGGCACTGTAGGGGCAGGTGATGCACTCCTTGATCGATCCTTCGCGGCGGCATATCTCGAGCAGGGCATCCCTCTTCAGGGAAAGTGTTGGGTAACTCAATTTATTCACGGCTTCGCCGCAGGTGAGAAATGGGCAACTCTGTTGTAGCTCCACGCAGTCCGCGTCGGACTGGCAGGCACGTGCTGTATCAGCCAGAACATGGAATTCCTGTGTGAGATCTGCACACTGGGGCTCAGAGGGCTTCCCTGTACAGTCCTGTGGGCAGTGGAACCGCTGGTCGGGCGGGAGGTCGTTCTCCTTCTGCTCACAAATGGTATTCCCACAGATCGGTGCGGTGTTCGATGCCGCTTTGAACGGCTCCGCACCGTCCACTGCGGGCTCCTCTACCAGTGGTTCTTCGGGTGCACTGCATTGCATCTTCGTGCAGATAGCACCGCTCCGTGTACAGATGCAGGTATTGCATCCGTCGGCCGCTTGGTACTCCTCATCAATGCGATGTCCGTCGGGACAGGCTTCGCGCAGCACTTCCTGGAGACATTCTGCGCTGCAACCATCTTGAGAGAGCACATTGCCGTCGTCACATTCCTCTCCGGTCTGGATCAGAGCATCGCCGCACACCCCGAGTGAAAGCTGAGCTCTTAGCTCTTCTACCTGTGCTCTGAGCGCTTTGATCTCCCGATCACGCAACCGCTTGAGGAGAATCGCCACCTGACCGCGCGTCACCGGATCATCGGGGCCGAAGAGTCCATTCTCGTATCCACGGAGAAAACCGAGCCTCGACATTTCGGTAATTGCGTCGGCTGAAGTGGCATCCGCCGAGACATCGGAATACGCCCTCGCGTACTGCGCGACGGGATCCGCACTCTTGCCTCCGAGCACGAGAGAGATCGTGAGCAGTATGGAGCCCCCTCCAATCGCAAGAGCGGGGTGCTTCCGAAAGAATGTGCGGAAGATTTCCAGGGGAAATGGGTATTTGCGCATTGTGTGTTCTTTCCATTATAGCACATGTGAGGATGTTTTGTTGAATGTATTTGGAGGGCATGAAGCAGAGCTCTTGTAATTACAACTTCATGGAGGTCTGCTTTGCAGCGGATTACAACTGCATTACCTCCTAGGAGTTTGTGTCTATGAGGTCTGCTCACCTTGTGTTTACTGTTCTCAGCTTCTTTACCTGTTGCCTTGCCAAATCCCTCCGCTCACTTCTAGGGAGTTTTTCAACTTCAATTTCTTTTACAAAGTCTATGTCGCGCCCTGATGGAGTTCTGAATGTTAGAGCAGTCATGCCTCCCACATTGGTGACGCAAAAATCACCAAAGCCGATGATGTCCATCCCAACGAGAACATCGGCACCAGTAACGAAGGCTTTAGTGACTGTCACGGCTTGAATCCCAACATTATTGGGTAGGAAAACATTTACAAGGAACGTGTCAGCTTCTGCTTTGCCATGCACGCCATGCACTTCCGCCTTGCCGGTTGGTTGCAGGCCTAGGTTGTCTACCACTTTCTGGGTGATAACTGAATTGGTTGCACCAGTATCCCAAATGCCGTGACACTTGAGTATTCTGATATCAGACATGTCATGTAATGTCCCAATAAAAGGTAATGAAATGCCTACATCGGTTATGAGAGCTCTTGCACGACCCTCCCATTTTGTAGTGAATGCTTGGCTCATTTGCAGACAGCGACTCTAGAGTGGAAGGTTTGTGTATAGCTTCCTTCCCCGGATAAACAATACTGAATGAGAAATGTTCCGAGCGCGTATTTTTCTTGTGCTCTTTCATACGCCTCTATCTCAGAGCCATAGTCTCCGACAACTTCCTCTCCCTTGATAACAAGATATCTTCCCTCGTACTTTTCGAGAAGCTCCTTTTGATGGGCCTTATAAAATTGAAATTCTTTCTCTAGTGCCATGACAGTAAGGACATTGTCCCCCTTAATGTGAGGGGCTGCAACCAGACAAACGATCAAAATCCAACAATTCTGCGAAGCTTGCGAAGCAGAATGGAGGTCCGGGCGGGCCTGCTACGCAAGCTACGCAGACCAGCCCACCGCAAATACTACTTCACAAACTTCGCAGAAGGAGTACGTGCCCAGAAATGACGTTTGGCAAATGAGTACCCTGATCCATTCTTCAAATATCTCTCGAATTCTTCAGCCTTTGTTCTGTCGGCGAATGTAACGATCACCTCTATTTCCCATGGGATATCTGAAGCAGTTGTTCTCGTGAGTCCTCGATTATGTTCTAGCATCCGTTCTCGAGGATCTTTTTCCGTGAAACCCACATACGTCATTTCTGGGCACTTGACGCTTCTCAGGAGGTAAACGTGGTACATGGATGAAAAGACTAGCCCATTCTGCGAAGCTTGCGAAGCAGAATGGAGGTCCGGGCGGGAATCGAACCCGCGTGTAAGGGTTTTGCAGACCCTTGCCTTACCACTTGGCTACCGGACCAACTACTCTATGAGTATAGCGAAGGGGTGTATTTTCCTCATCTTGCTTCACCTCTCGACGCTGCGCTGACGCGCAGCGCTCGAGGAGAGCATCATTCCTCACTCTGCTTCTCCACCGTCACACTGAGGAGCATGTCCGTGAGGGTCTTCTCTGCTTCATCGTCGACGGAGAAGGGGAGCGTGCCTGTGAAGGTGAATCCTTTTGTGCCTTTCACAAGACTGAGTTGGTAGAAACGTCGCACGGGGAGATCGGCAACCGGCCTCGCTGTAAACATGTGGAGGGTAGTGACTTCACCATCAATTTTCACCTCGCGCTTCTCGAGGAGCGCGTAGTCGGGGACCACCTCAATTACTTTGATGTTTGCTTCCGCATAACTGATCGCGGGGATATCCCCGGGGAGGGATTCCGTCGAAACCACGATGTTATCGCGCTGTCCTCCCTGCTCTTCGCTCCGATGGAAAGCAGCGATGGTTTCCATCGGTACTCCTTCGCCTTGGAGATCCGCATCCGAGACCTGCTCCCATCCCTCTGCGAGGCAGAGTCCGAATTCCCCTATCCAGAGTTTCTCCGTGCAGCTCTGTGAAGCAGAGCTGCAGGCGACGAGGATGAGGAGAGGGAGGAGAGTGGTGAGTCGGAGGGGCATCAAGGCCATCATAGGGCAAGGGCTGGCATGACACCACTTCCTTTTGAGTCGCACTAGCTCAAAACCTCCTGTTTGTGCTATAATAAGTGGATTTTGTCCTAAAACCCCTTCACTTCCATGAGAAGGATCTTCCTCTCCCTCGGACTCATGCTCGCGGGCCTTCTGTACCCGCTTGCGTCGGTTGCCGCGACCTTCGATCTCCGCATAGAAGATACCATCGCGGGATTTGGCGCAGAGATCGAGGTGGAAGGTCCCGCTTCCACCGAAGTGGAGGTCATGGTCACCCCTCCTCGTGGGAGGGATTTCACGCTCTCCGGAAGAACAGATAGTCGGGGGGAAGCGATCATCGAAGTGGATCCTGAGGATACGGAACAAGCGGGGATGTACGAAGTGCGCCTTGAAGATGCAAAGACGACCTTCGAAGTTTTTCCTGGAGCACCCTCGGCATTCACTCTCGCGACCGTTGATGACGAAGAATTGCGCGCTCAAACGGAGAGCATTCTCCTTGCGGGGGTGGCAGATGAGTACGGGAACCCCGTTTCGGGGCGGCCGCTTCTCCTTCTTGCGGATCAAGGTGATGTCCAGAAGCTTGATGAGGAAACGGATGAGGATGGCATTGCTCGTTTTGCCTTCACGCCAAGTGTGAGTGGGAAAGTGATCTTCACGCTTGTCGATGTCTTAAGCGAAGGGATGGAGCAGTTCCCAATGAATGTAGGAGGGAGTTCCAGTGGAGCCGCGAGTAAACTCCGCGCCAGCTTGCTTGACGAATTCGGAAGGGAGGATGAAGGCGAAGAGGAGGCGGACTACGGCTTCGTCGATCACTTCGCAATCGAGAGTGCCGATCGTACTCTCGGGATCAATGATCCCTTCGACATCGCGATTGTTGCCCTGGATCGCCAGGGCAAGCGTGTCGAGGATTATATCGGGAGAGTCACAGTCGAGACGACGGATCCTGATGGCCAAGTGCCACGCACTGTGGTGAAGTTCTTCGCGAGCGACCGCGGCAGAGTGGAGCTCCCACTCTCTGTGACGTTCGGTACGCCCGGCTCGCACACTCTCCGCGTAGAAGATGAGGAAGACTCCACCATTGCAGGAGAAGAGGAGTTCCGGGTCTTTGGAGGAGATCGTCCCATCGAGCAGGGGCACATTGTCATCACGCGTCCGGGTGCTCAAGCGACGGTAGGGACCGGTCCGGTGGAGATCTCGGTGCATGCGCCTGCCTACATCAATCTTTCCCTCTACGACAATGGTCTCCTCAAAACAACGGGCGCCTCGAATGCGGAAGGAGTGTTCACCTTCTCCGTCACACTCGATATCTCAATTCCGACCCACACTCTGTACGTGATGGAAGGAGAAGGGGGTCTCGACCGAAAGTCCGGGAGCATCGTTCTCACGATCGATACGACGATCCCGGAAATACAGAGTATCTCGCTCCTTCCGGAAAAAGTGGCAGCCGGCGGGACGACAATGCTCACTGTCACGACTTCCGCACAGCACACCGTGCGTGCATCGCTTGGAGGGGGAGAGGAGGTGACTCTTGCAGAGAGCGAAGAGAGCGAAGAAGGGGTGAGTGTGTACCAAGTGACACTCACAGCACCTGAAGCTCCCGGGACGTACCCTGTTGTCATTACTGTCTCTGATGCTGCGGGAAACGATATCCAGGAAACAAAGAGTCTCACGGTCGTTGCAGGAGGACTTCCGCAGGTTTCAGGTCTCACTGCTTCCGCTCTTGATCGCGATGTGCTGCTCTCGTGGATGGCAGTTCCCGGTGCCTCCGGATACCGCGTCTACTTCGGTGTACAGCCGAATGATCTTGCCTATCACGTTGATACGGGTTCCGCTGCAACCTCCGCTCGACTCACGGGACTCCAAGGAGGGCAGACGTACTACTTTGCAGTCACAGGACTCACTGCCGACGGACGGGAGAGTGAGGGGAGGGGGCAACTCACATCGGCGACAACGCGTGGTTCGCTCTTCCAACTCCGTCTCACGCCACTGGTGAATTCCGCAGGCATGGAGTGGGTGGCGCCTCCGGGAGCAGATGTCCTCGCCTACCGCATTCAGTTTGGGGTCCAGGCGGGAGCACTTACCGAGCAACGCCTCATCGGTCCAGGGGTGAGTCGCTTTCAGATTCCGGATCTCATCAATGGGGTCACATATTACGTCACGATCGGAGCGTTGCTCCGCGATGGAGAACTCCTCGTCGATAGTGCAGAGCTGTCGGTGACCCCGGGAGAAGGAGGAAGACCGGGCATTCGCTTATCCGGGGCAGATCCTCTTCCGCGTGATGTCATCATTGGAAGCGCTCCTTCTCCCTCACACCCGAGCGCTCCCGCAACGCCACGGAGCGGACTCCCGCTCACGCTCACTGCACTCGTTTCATTCTTCGCCGTGGCAGGATTCTTCTTTTTGCGTCGGAGAAAAATGTTCACCTCAGCACCATGTCCAGAAGTCGAGAGAATCCAGTGGTGACGGCGGATATTACCTCTGTGGGAGGTGCGGCATTCGACGTCTTCCTTCGTGCTCCCCATGAAACAGTTTTGGGTCCCTCTGGTGCGCGATTCCTCCAGTTTCCCTTGGGAGCAAAGGTGAAGGTGGAGAGTGTGATCCAGGGGTGCGGGGGAGGTGCCGCCAATACCTCCGTCGGGTTCGCGCGCCTGGGGATGTGTGCCCGTTTCTGCGGGATTGTCGGAGATGATCAGTGGGGGAAGGAAATCCAGAAAACCTTGAAGAAAGAGGGAGTCCTCACTGATGCAGCAATTGTGGTTGAGGGAGAAGTTTCGAGCTTCTCCATCATTCTCGTCGATCCTGCTTCCGGCGATCGGACCATCCTCTACTCGCCGAACGTCAATGCGCACATGCACAAAGCGGTATTTGCGAAAGATCTGCTCCGGCAGAGCACGTGGATGTTCCTCAATCATCTCTCGGATGTCTCCTGTGTCATCCTCGATGATTGTCTTGAGCTGGTGCGGAAACCCCACGGTCTCCACTTCGCCTGGAACCCCGGTGGATCCCAGATACGCGGTGGTATGAGAGCTTCTATCACGCGGGAGCTCCTCAGAGAGACGGATATCCTCTTCCTCAATGCAGAGGAGGCGCTCACGTTCACCGCGCAGCCTCCCGGGCAGGAACGCGTGCAGGCCATAGCCCAGGCGCTCCGCGATGGCGCGCGCGCAGGAGTAAAACTCCTCTGCATCACCGATGGAGCGAATGGGGCGTATATCTCCGATGGAACAACCGTGCATTTCTCGCCTCCTCCCCGTAACGTCCAGGTCGTCGATACGACGGGCGCAGGGGATGCGTTCGCGGTGGGGGTGACCTGGGGGGTGTTCTCCGGTCTCGACTTGTCGGATGCACTCAAAGCGGGTATGCTGAATGCGGCGAGTGTGATTGGCAAAGTCGGGACGCAGGCAGGACTCCTCACAGACACCGAGATACGTTCCGCACTCTCTGCAATTGCCCTCCCCGTGACTTCTTCCGCTCTCTAAGGAACCCACACCGATTCCCTTCCCTTTGATCCCCCATGTCTGACGATCACATGCTCGCTATCCAGGAGCTCATCGATTCTGCCATGTCTTCCCTGAAGACGGCGCGGAACATGCTCTCGGAGGTGACGGGGGTGCAGGATGTCTCCCGGCACAAGTTCGCCTCCCGCGCCTCCGAGTTCGGTGGAATGAGCAGTGCGGGCCGCGTTGTCGAGGGGATTTTCGATGGGCAGAATATGGTGGATAGCACCGGCCAGACGTACCCCGTCCCAGCAAACTACGCGTCGAAGAGCAAGCTCGTCGAGGGCGACGGCATGAAGCTCACGATCACCGATGAGGGGAAATTCATCTACAAGCAGATCGCCCCCGTGGAGCGCCGGACGGTTGTCGGCGTGCTGATTCAGGAGGATGGGCAGTACAAGGTCCTCGCCGAGGGACATTCTTACCGTGTTCTCCTGGCCTCAGTCACTTTTTACAGAGCAGAAGTCGGGGATCAGGTCACGATTATCCTCCCGAAAGGCGAGGAGGATGCGAAATGGGGAGCGGTGGAAGCGGTCATCCCGAAGCACTTCTCCGAGGACTCTGCCCGTGAGCGCATGAGTCGTCATGAGCACGCAACAGATGGGGAGCTTCTCCCGTCCGTGGGGGAGTGACGAGACAAGGGGTGGGGACATCCTTGGCCTCTTCCATGTGAACAGTGCGGATAACTATCTCCACCTTGCGATTGCCGCTGCCTCTCTCGCTGTCGGATTCAGTCCGAAGAAGGCGGGTGCGGGTTCCATGGGGCCGGCGTACTAATATTTCAAATGGTCGTAGGGGCGTAGCGCGCTACGCCCCTACAGGTTTTGTGGTATACTAGAGAGAACACTTTGACACACACCCTCATGACCTTCTTCACGATCGAATGGCTTAGCGACTTGAGCGAATCGGTCGCTCTCCTCATTGGATTCCTTGGGATCATCCTCATCTGCTGGGGGTGCTTCAAAGGGGCGTACCTCTTCCTCCGGAAATTCTCCCATAATGGAATGCTCCTCGCGGATATCCGCATGGAGGTGGGTCAGTATCTCGCGCTTGGACTCGAATTTCTTGTTGGGAAAGACATCATCGAATCCGTCGTGCAACCCACGTGGGATGAACTGGGGAAACTTGCCGTGATTATTCTCCTCCGGACCCTTCTCACATTCTTCCTCGGGTGGGAACTCAAAGGAGCCGGGGTGGAAGCGGAAGAGGAGCGGGAGATGGGACAAAGAGAACAGAGAACTTGAGCAATTTTCAATTTCCAGGTACCAATTTCCAATGAAGGAAGAATCTTTATTCTACTGATGTTTGAACATTGGTCATTGGGTATTGGGAATTGATTGGAAATTGAGAATTGAACATTGAAAATTATTCAGAGAACTTTGATACTTCTCCGCTTGGCAATAAGCAGATTTTCCCATACCATTCCTGCCGCTATGGCAGGTAAAGTTTCACAGGTCATCGGTGCCGTCGTCGACTGCACATTTCCAGAAGGAGCGGTACCAGCGCTCTTCTCCGCTTTGAAAACAAAGGTGGGAGAGAACGAGCTCACACTCGAGGTCCAGCAGCACCTGGATAATGGTGTGGTACGCACCGTGGCCATGGATTCGACAGACGGTCTTCGTCGCGGAGTCGAAGTGACAGATACGGGAGGAGCGATCTCGGTTCCCGTGGGACCCGAGACACTCGGACGCATGTTCAATGTGCTTGGGGATCCGATCGATGGTCTTCCTCCCGCGAAGACGAAGAAGAAATACCCCATCCACCGTCCTGCCCCGTCTTTCACGGACCAATCGACGGAAACTGAGGTACTCGAGACGGGGATCAAGGTCATTGATCTCATTTGTCCTATCTTAAAAGGGGGAAAAGTTGGACTCTTCGGTGGCGCGGGAGTGGGCAAAACTGTCGTCGTGAAGGAGCTCATCCGCAATATCGCGGCAGAGCACGGGGGCTATTCGGTCTTTGCAGGAGTGGGGGAGCGAAGCCGCGAGGGGAATGACCTCTACTACGAAATGAAGGAGTCGGGAGTGCTCGAGAAAACAGCGCTTGTTTTCGGGCAGATGAATGAGCCGCCGGGACCGCGTTTACGCATCGCTCTTGCGGGCCTCAGTATGGCCGAATACTTCCGGGATGAGGAACGCCGTGACGTCCTCCTCTTCATCGACAATATCTTCCGCTTTACACAGGCCGGTTCTGAGCTCTCTGTTCTTCTCGGTCGTATCCCTTCCGCAGTCGGTTACCAGCCCACACTCGCAACGGAAATGGGACAGGTCCAGGAGCGCATTGCCTCAACGAAGAACGGTTCCATCACCTCGGTGCAGGCAGTCTTCGTGCCGGCGGATGACTTTACGGATCCCGCTCCTGCGACGACCTTCGGTCACCTCGATTCCACGATTGTGCTGACGCGCGCTCTCGCCGAACTCGGGATCTACCCCGCGGTTGATCCTCTCGAATCTACGTCAACGATCCTCAGTCCCGCTCTTGTTGGGGAGGAGCATTACGAGGTCACGCGGACAGTGCAGAAAGTTCTCCAGCGCTACAAGGAACTCCAGGACATCATCGCGATTCTCGGGATGGAGGAACTCTCTGAGGAGGACAAGAAAACGGTGCAGCGCGCACGGAAGATTCAGAAATTCCTCTCACAACCCTTCTTCGTCGCGGAAGTCTTCACGGGCTTCCCCGGAAAGTTCGTCCCGCTCAAAGAAACGGTGCGTTCCTTCAAAATGATCCTCGATGGGAAGATGGATGATGTGCCGGAGCAGGCCTTTTATATGAAGGGGGGGATAGACGAAGTAAAGAATTAGGAATTAGGAATTAAGAATTAGGAAAATTTATGGAAATGCTGAATGGAACTGTATCGGCGAAGATTCAATCCTTCACAGGACTTATCGCCTGGCAAGAGGCGCACAAGCTCGTGATCAAGGTTTACCGAATCACGAAAGAATTTCCGAAGGAAGAAGTTTTTGGATTAACGAATCAGTTGCGTAGAGCTGTGATCTCGATCACTTCCAACATAGCGGAGGGCTTCAGTCGTAAATCTTACAAAGAGAAGATTCAGTTTTATTCAACCGCACTTTCGTCTCTTACTGAAGTTCAGAACCAGATTCTTGCAGCGAAAGATGTTAGCTACTTGTCGACCGAAGATTTTCAGGAAATAGCTGCTCAGTCGGTACGTGTAAGCAAACTCATCAATGGATTGATTAAGAAGTCTAAAACATTCTTAATTCCTAATTCTTAATTCATAATTCCTGAAACGTGCTCCACATCGAACTCATCACTCCCGATGGCCCCGTCTTCGAAGGAGAAGCCGATGCGGTCTCCCTCCCGACGCCCGATGGCGAGATCACGATTCTCCCGCATCACATTCCTTTGATCTCCCTAGTGGTTGCGGGGAGCATTCTCGTGAGGAAAGGGAAAGAAGAGCGGCTCTTCGCGGTGTCCCGTGGTGTTGTTGAAGTAGATGGAACAACACTGCGCGTGCTCGTCGATACGGCAGATCGAGCGGAAGAGCTCGAGGAGGCGGCAATCGAGAAAGCAAAAGCTGCTGCAGAGAAACTTCTCTCGGAGAAGCGGCACGATGCGGAGGGGTTTGCAGAAGCTACAGCGATGCTGGAGCGGGAACTTGCAAGGCTGAGGGTGACGAGGAGGCATCGGTCGCGGCGGGCGCCGCCAGTCGGTAATGGGTAATTGGTAAGGGACCCCTTACCCAATACCCCTTACCTTTTCTCACCTCTCTCATGGCCACTGAAAAACGCTCCATCGCCTCTGATCTCCTCCTTGCCGTCCGCCTCGCTTGGAGCTTCGGGTACATCATCGCGATTCCTGCTGTGCTCTTTGGCTTCGGCGGAGCGTATCTCGACAAAGCGCAAGGAACGTCGCCACTGTTCCTCCTCCTCGGTCTCGCTCTCGCGATGGCGCTTTCGGGGATCGGGGTGTATCGGAAGGTGCGGGAAATCATAGGGAAATCGTCATGAAAGTGTTTTCTCTCTGTAGTACTATTCGCGCGAATAGTTCCAGAAAGAAAAAATCAGATTCCTAGAGGAGTGCGAGAACGTGGGCCGAAGGTTCCTTCTGATCAAGAGAAAGGCGGTAGAAAACAGCGAGCCCTCTCTTCCGCGTCTCGAGCATTCCTGCAGCTTTGAGAATCGCAAGGTGTTTCGATGTTGCTTTGAGGGAAATGTGAATGATCTTCGCAAGCGCCCCCACAGAAGCAGTGCGGCGTTTCTTGAGTTCTTTCAGGATGAGGAGTCTGCGCTCGTTCGCGAGTGCTTTGAGTTGCCGTTCAAGTGTTTTCACTTCCATTGTTCCTACGGTACCGGACTGCTTCTCCTATGTCCACTATTCGCGCGAATAGTTCCATCATCCATAGGGGAATGGAATTTCTGGAACAAGAGCTCGAAGCCCGTGCTACCATAGTCGCAATGGTCCAAATCACCGCCCCCACTCTCGCTTCCGAAACAATCGGTCACATTGGGAGCTTTCCGCTTCGCAATACCATGCTCATGGCATGGCTTGCGATGGGGGTCTTCATCGTGCTTGCGCTCCTCCTCCGGAGGACGAAGTACCAGGAGATCCCCGGGAAATTCCAGAATTTCATGGAGATGATCGTCGAGGGACTTTTCAACTTCTTCGATTCCGTAGTGCAAAATCCGAAGCAGACCAGAGCATTCTTCCCGCTTGTTGCGACGATCTTCATCTTCCTTGCACTTGCCAATTGGATGGGAATCCTGCCCGGCGTCGGGAGCATCACGATTCAAGGGATGCATGAGGGACATCTGACAGCAATCCCGCTCTTTCGGTCCATGAATGCCGATGTGAATATGACGCTCGCGATTGCCTTGATCTCCGTGATTGCAACACAGGTCTTCGGCATTGCCGCTCTCGGCATTGCGCCCTATGCCTCGAAGTTCTTCGTGAACCCGCTCAGGGATCCCATCGGATCTTTCGTCGGGATCCTCGAGCTTATTGCAGAATTTGCGAAAGTCATCTCCTTCACCTTCCGTCTCTTCGGGAATATCTTCGCGGGAGAGGTGCTCCTGGTCGTGATCTCCTTCCTGGTGCCCTACATTGCGCCTCTTCCTTTCCTCGGCCTCGAAATCTTCGTGGGATTCATTCAGGGGCTTGTATTTGCGCTTCTCACAATAGTCTTCCTCAAAATGGCGACAATGACGCATGCCTAAGACCCCTCACCCCCGTTCCCCCTCTCCCACTTACTATTCAGATTCTTTTTGGCAGTTTTGTCAGATTGTGGATTGGCAAGGCTGGGAGAGGGGGGCAGGGGGGTGAGGGCCTTTTCAACCCTTGATTCTCGGCTCGCAGCCACTTAGAATCCGCCTGCTATACCCTCTTTCCTCTCATTCCTATGATCGATATCGCCTATGCCGCCGAACCTGCAATGGAAGCTGCCGCAACTCTCATGACCGATAAGAACCTCTACGTCTCCATGACGATGTTCGCGGGAGCGGCGATGCCCGCATTCGCGATCGGTTGGATTGCGAGCAAAGCGATGGAGGCAATTGGCAGAAACCCCGAGGCCGCCGCGAAGATTCAGACTCCGCTCGTCCTTACGGTCGCCTTTGCGGAAGCGATCGCGATCTACTCGCTCGTCGTTTCGCTGATTATTAAGTTCGTCTAA
>CAZQCB010000011.1:0-11609 GCA_964592265.1 uncultured Candidatus Peribacteria bacterium
TGCATTCTCTCCGCCACGATCTCCGCAATGAGATCCTGGACTGCAGAACTGTCTTTCATGTTCTTCGTACGCAGACATGCCTCCTGGCAGAGGAGGATCACGGACTCGGTATCGCGCGGATTCTTCACATGCTCCATGGAGACAATGGATCCGGTTCCCACCTTCTCAATGGAGACAGTTCCATACTTGAAGAGCGTGCCGAGGATACCCTTGATTTCGTAGCTCACCCCCTCGATCGAGGAGTAATCGATGCGCGTGCTCTGGCGGTGAAACCAGCCATGCCATGCAATATCAATGACCGACCGATCCGTGATGAGCCATGCGTCGAGGAAGTAATCGAAGAAGTTCCGAAGGAACCAAACGCCGAGAAACGCATCAAGAGCGAATACGGCAATGGCCATGGGAGGGACAGGGGCAAGGTAGAGGAGTCCCCAGCTTCCGGCGATGCAGAGAGCGGGGGAGGCAAGCTCTTTGAGCCCCCACACCCAGTGCCGGTGCACGACAAGGTAGAGAGGTTCATCCTCCTCCAGGTGCCGAGAGAAGAGACGATCCAGCATCTTTCCAAGTATACAGGAGATGAAGGACCATGGTATAATAGAAGGAGCGCATGTCTCTGAGAAATCCACAGCCGGTCAGGGGCTCACTGGACCGGAATGGTTCGATAGGCTCACCACAGGGTGGCTTTTGGTACAACGTCTTCGACGTTCTCCTGAATGTTGTCATCATCGTTGCGGTCGTGGCGATCATCCGGACATTTGTCGTATCGCCCTTTGAGGTAGAGGGGAACTCGATGATCCCCGCCCTCGAGGACAATCAGTACATCATCATCAATAAGATTGGGTACATCCTGGGGGAGCCCAAGCGTGGTGACGTTGTTGTCTTCCGCCCACCGGATGATGCGAGGAAGTACTACGTGAAGCGGATTATCGGCCTTCCGGGAGAAGAAGTGATTATTCGTGGAGGAAAAGTCTATCTCACAAAGGGGAAGCAGGAAGTGGCATTGGCGGAGCCCTACCTTGATGAGAGGAATCGAGATCACACCTTCCGTGCTCCTGTAGGTACAGGGGATAAGACAGAGGAGCAATACACTGTTCCTGCCGATCACTACTTCCTCCTTGGGGATAATCGCCAGGGAAGTCTCGATTCCAGAAGCTTCCATGATCCACAGGGGGAAGTCATGCCGTATGTTCACAGTGGGAGAATAGCGGGCCGCGTGTGGTTCGTGGCTCTCCCCATCACGAAGAGCCATGCGCTGGAGTCACCAGACTACGGTGATTGAATTAATAGCCAGTTTGTTGTACAATATATGAAAGGTGAGACGATGGCCCCTTCTGCTGCTGGCTTCTCTTCTCGCTCTCGGGGCATGCCGGGGAGAGGGACCGACAGATCTCCAGAATGTCCGCTCTGCACAGAGTGGACTGCGCGTCAGTGCGGAGAGCAGCGGCAGGGGTGAGGAAGGGAGAGAACCTCTTCCTGCCTCTCTCGCAGGAATTCGAGCAGGCGTACTTGTGAGTTATGTGGGAAGCGAAGAAGAAGTTCCTCCGGCGCTCGGAAATGACACCGTGGGGAGAGGGAAAGCCCTGGAGGACACCGAGCTCCTTGAGCGCTTCGTGGCACTCTTACGCATAGACGTGCGTGAGATGCTGAACCAAAAACCCAATCGCCAAACAGCGCTTGAAGAGTATCTCTCTTCTCTCACATCCCATGCAGAAAGAGCAGAGAGTCGCTCCCGAAGCTTACAGAACAGGGAAGAGGAACTGCAGGATGACGAACGCCGCCTCGAGAGGAATATCCGCGAACTGCAGAACGATCTGGAGGCGGCAATTGAGTCTGGTGAAGGGCGGAGCACATCAGCCCTGATGAGTGATGTTCTTGATGAGCAGACACGTCTTGCAACGATCTCCACGGAACTTAAAGTCGTCGAGCTTCTCGTCAATGCATTTGACGATGTGTTAAAGCCTCTGCAGGAGCGCCTGAATGCCGTCCGCGCGAATAGGGATGCTCTCATCAAAGGGGTGCAGGTCGTCGATATTCCGGGGGTCGAAGAACTTGGCATCATCAAGGTAGAGGACAGGATCCGAAGTCTTCGAAGCCGCAGCAGGAACTAATGCTATACTCCCCCCATGTGTGGGATTTTCGGGTACGTGGGGAAACGGCATGATGCAGGAAGAATCGTCGTACGGGGACTCAAGAATTTGGAGTACCGCGGTTATGACTCGTGGGGGGTTGCGCGCAAGATCGACGGAGACATGAGCGTGACGAAAAGAGTGGGGAAGATTGGAGGAGTAAATCCGGAGTCTTTCTCCGATCTCTGCAACATGGCCATCGCCCACACGCGATGGGCGACGCACGGAGGAGTGACCGATGCCAATGCACATCCCCATCTCTCGTGCGATGGAACGATCGCGGTCGTGCACAATGGCATCATCGAGAACTACCAAGAATTACGTACTGCATTGAAGAAGAAAGGGCATACGTTCAAATCTGAGACAGACACCGAGGTCATCTGTCATCTGATCGAGGAGCACATGAAGAAGGAAAAATTTTCGGAAGCGGTGCGCCATGCCTGCCGTGATTTTGAAGGACGGTATGCTTTCCTCGCGATGCACACGGGGACGAGTGAACTTGTCGCGGCGCGTACTGGCTCTCCGCTGATTGTCGGTGTAGGGAAAGGGGAGTACTTCATCGCCTCGGACATTCCCGCATTCCTGGAGCACACGAAGATCGTGAATTACCTGGATGATGGGGAAATGGTTGTCACGAATGGTGAGGAAATCTCCTTCTCCTCCATTGCGGGTACACCGAGGAAGAAACGGAATGTCACAATCACCTGGAATGTGGAGCAGGCGGAAAAGGGTGAGTACGAGCATTTCATGCTGAAGGAGATCATGGATCAGAAGCAGTCGATTGCGCGCGCGGTGAACCAGGAAGAGGAGCAAATCGAAGTGCTCGCGCAAGCAATTCGTGAGGCAAAGGGCACGTTCCTCTCTGGCTGTGGCACAGCAGGAAAGGTCTGCATGGCGGCAGAGTACTTCTTCTCCGTTGTTTCCGAGCATCATGTGAATTTCGCTCCAGCAAGTGAATTTCCACTCTATCACCACTTCCTCGTTCCGGAGAGCCTCCTCATTGTGGTCTCCCAGAGCGGGGAAACAGCCGATGTCCTCGAAGCCATGAAGGTTGCGAAGAGTAAAGGAGCAAAAGTCCTCTCCATTGTGAATGTGGAAGGCTCCTCCATCGCGCGCGCCTCGGATTACTCGCTGCTCATCAATGCGGGTCCTGAACGGGCGGTTGCGTCTACGAAGGCAGCCACCGGCCAAATGGCGGTGCTCCTCCTCATCGCGTACGCCCTTGTGGGAAAGCTCAATCAGGGTCGCACCACTCTCCTCGAAACTGCTTCGAAGATCAATGATCTCTTAAACCCCCGCTACCTCGAGCATATTGAGAAACTCGCGGAGAAGCTCAAAACGCAGGAGAATCTCTACATCATCGGGAAAGGGTGGAACTACCCCATGGCACTCGAGAGTGCGATCAAAATTCAGGAGGTGAGTTACATTCATGCGGAGGGCTTCGCGGGTGGAGAACTCAAACACGGTCCCATTGCCCTCATCCAGAAGGGCATTCCCTGCATTGCGCTCCTGGGGAATGACGAGGTGAAGACTGATACGTTAAGCAACTGCATGGAGCTCCGTGCCCGTGGCGCGTACGTCATCGGCGTCTCTCCGGAACGCGATGAAGCCTTTGACTACTGGATCCGGGTGCCGGATGCGGGAGTTGCCCAAGCAATCGTCAATATCATTCCTATGCAGATTCTCGCGTACCACTTAGCAGTGCTCCGGGGGAAGAATCCGGATATGCCCCGCAATTTAGCAAAATCAGTAACTGTTAAATGAGGGAATAACTTTACATTTAAAAATAATGCGCGAAGGAGCGGGTCTCGCGGGCCCCGCTCCTGAGCGCATCTTCTTGGAGAGGTGGGTCCATGGGAGGAGAACCTATAGGTTCTCCTCCCATGATTATTTTTCATCCGGCGGCACCCCGTAATATTCATAAATGAGTGCTGCGATGTCTTTAAAAACCGGAGCCGCAGAGCGCTCTCCAAACTCCACCGTGCGGGGACGGTCGAATTTCACGATCATGGCGAACTTTGGGTGATCGATAGGTCCGTACCCACCGAAGGAGGTGATGGTCGATCCGCTTCCTGACTTCTCGTACTTGCCTCCCGGTCCTGCAATCTGACTTGTTCCCGTTTTCCCCGCCATGCGGTAGCCTGCGACTTTTCCCCGCTTCGCGTACCCTTCGTTGGAACCCTTGACGAGCATTGCCGTCACCGTTGCGGCCGCTTCCTCTGTGATCACACGATCGAGGACCTGCGGATGCACCTCCCGTACGGTCCCATCCGGATCAATCCAGCCATCAATGATGGTCGGTTTCACGAGCTTCCCGCCATTCGCGAGCGCCGCGTACGCCGTGACCATCTGCAGGGGGGTTGCGGAAATACCTTGTCCATAGGCAGCGGTCGCAAGCAGTGCATCACTCCACCTGCGCCAGTCAAGAACCTGTCCGGGTTGCTCGTCATCGAGTTGTATCCCGGTAATTCGCCCGAAGCCGAAACGTTCAATATAGTTATTGAAGAGTTTTTTTCCAAGCTTCTGGGAGACACTCATCATGCAGGTATTGATGGAGAAGCTGAGACAATCCGTCATCGATACCTTCCCAAAGTGACGGTTGAGGGCATTCTCGATCGTGTATTCCTCAATGCGGACTGGCCCCTCATCGTTGTAGATATCCTCCGGTATCACTTCTCCCTGGTCGAGTGCAATCGACATCGTGATAGGCTTGAAGACGGATCCTGGCTCATAGATTTCTTGAACGACACGATTCACATATGCCCCGACACCAATCTCATTCTTGTATTTGAGCCACTTGCGTTTCCCCGTTCCTGCTTCCTGTACCGGGAAGAGCTCGCGGCGGTTATTCTCCCCAAGGTAGAGGTAGTAGCGTTTCAGATCATCGAGATCGTAGAGTTCCTCAAGTGCGAGGAGCTTCTTCTGTAATTCGGTACTCAAGTTGTTCCTCCCTTCGGGGGTGAGATCCTGGAGATACGCCCGCACGACAATGTCGTTCGTCTGAGGATCAATGATTTCCACAACAATCGACGGTTCAACTTCAGGGGAGATATCCACGGGCTCCTTCTCATAGACTGAACTATAGTTATTGCTATCGAGCAGCGGTGCGTTCGCCATGACGAGGATTCTCCCTGTGAGAGGTTCCATAAGCACCACTTGTCCACTGTCCGCGTGGTACTCCTCGACCGCCCGAGCCAGAATGTCCTCTACCTGTTTCTGCAGGTAGCGATCAATCGTGAGGATGACGCTCTTCCCATCGCGTGCTTGGACAATCGATGGATCCTCCGAAACGATCTGCCCTCCGAATGGGTCGGTGAGTGTGCTGATGCGTCCCTCCTGGCCACGCAACTCGTGGTCGAATGCCCTCTCGATGCCATTCTGCGCCTGCTCATTGATACTGAGGAAACCGACGACCTGGGATCCGACGGTACCATCGGGGTAGAAACGCCAATGTTCCGGAAGGAGAGCAATGCCACGCAGGACATCCTCTACCTTGTCGGCTGCTTCCGTATTCCCACGACTGAGCAACGTCTGGCGCTCCTCTGCGGCTTTTTTTGCAGACAGCTCCTTGAGGCGTTTCACTTCCTTCGAGAGATCCGGAGACAAGCGTCGGAGAATGGGCACGTAGCGCAGGCGCCTCTGGCGGAGACGCTCCTGGAGTGATTCCTGATCCAGGTTGAGCACGGGGGAGAGGATTCGCGCAATCCGCCTCCGCTCAAAATCGGGAATGTGGAGGGGATTTGCGTAGATTAATTTCTGTTCATCCGAGGCATACACGCCGGGGATGGCAAACGCGTGCACGGAACGCAGTTGCACTTTCGTCGCTCCATAGAGGAGAGGAACGAAACTCACAAATTCCTCACCGACGCGACGTTCAATATCTTGAGCGAACTGACCCTGAAGCACATCCCTTGGAGGAATACTCTCTTGGGAAACGGAAGGAGTCTCGAGAGGGTCAAATGCAGAGGCGTAGTAGCCTCGGAATTCGCGGGGACAACCATCCTCCCCTCGACGACACAGAGCATCGAACTCTTCTGTGAGGAGCACATCGGCAAGAAGCTTCGCCACAGTATGCTTCTCCTTCGTGACGAGAGGATCCACGTAGAGGAGATCCAAGGTGGTATTCGTTGCAAGGATATTCAGTTCCCCGGTTTTACTGTTCCGACTGAAGATTTCGCCTCTCTTCGCGGGGAGAATGATACCGCCGAAGTGCTGCAATCGGGCTGTAGCTTCGTATTCCCTCCCACGGAGGATCTGGAGCTCAATGAGACGCGCAAGAATCACGAGCAGCGCAAGGAGGAGCACAACGTGCACCACCTCAATACGTCGCAGGAAGGCACGCTTCCTCTGTGCATCACTCATGCTCAAACCTCGCTCAAGAGAGAGGAAATGCGTACGTGCAGGCACCGGAGGAGAATAGCATGGAGAGCCCAGATCTGGTAGAATAGAGGGATACAGTCACATGCAAGACATACAGAAACTCCTCGAAGGAAAGAATGGCGAGCAGTTCCTCGCCTCCCTCCACCAGATCTCGGTGGAGAACGGCATCTCTGATCTGCACTTCTTCCCGCGGAAAGAGAAAGTGGAACTCGGCTGGCGGCAGGATGGCGTCATGCATCCAGTTTTCACCATGCCACATACGCTCTACACCGATGTTGTCCGGCGCATCAAATTCGTGTCGAAGCTGAGCCTCAATGTCACGAACGTGCCACAGGACGGTGAGTACTCCTTCCCGCAGAAAGATCACGAAGTGAAAGTACGTGTGTCGTCGCTTCCCTCGAAGTTTGGGGAAGCCTTCACGCTTCGTCTCCTCGATCCGGAGCGGGGCATTGTGGCACTCGAGAAACTGGGATTCCAGTCAGATATCGAGAAGGAGCTCAAGGGGCTCATCGAGAAGCCACATGGTATTATGCTCGTCACAGGTCCCACGGGATCCGGAAAGACAACGACGCTCTACTCTCTCCTCTCGCTCCTCATCGGAACAGGGAGGAACATTATCACGCTGGAGGATCCGATTGAGTACGAGCTTCCAGAGATCATCCAGAGCCAGATTGACCACAAGCACGACTATACGTTCAGCAAAGGCCTGCGGGCAATCCTGCGCCAAGATCCCGATGTGATTCTCGTGGGGGAGATCCGTGACCCCGAAACGGCGAAGACTGCTGCCGATGCAGCACTCACAGGGCACATGGTCCTCGCAACCCTCCACACGAACTCCGCCATTGAGAGTATCCCGCGCCTCGTTTCCATGGGAGTGAGCACCTACCTCCTCGCCCCTGCGCTCCGCGGGATTCTCGCACAGCGTCTGATCCGACGCGTCTGCAAGGAGTGTCATGGGAAGGAAGGCGGTTGTAAGACATGCCTCCAGACAGGATACAAGGGCCGCATGACCCTCCCTGAACTTCTCCTCGTCGATACAGGTATGCGGGATCTCATTCTGGAGAATGCTCCTCAGAAGAAGCTCGAGGAGTATGCCAAGAAGAAAGGCTTCAGGTCGATGCGCGAGCGGGGAGAGGACCTCGTGAAGACAAGCGAGACCACGATGATGGAGATCATGAGGGTGACAGCGTAACGCTCCTCGCGTACCATACCCTCCATGCCGGAAACAGAGGGGACGATTTCTCCCATTGATGGCATTACGCGCCCGGAAAAGGAGGCACCTCCTCCAGGGAACCAAAAAAAACTTCTCCTCCTCGTGCTTACAGCGGGAGGCATACTCCTTCTCTTCTATGTGTTCTTTGCCTTCACGCTCATGGCTCTCCTGCCGGCTCCGGATGGAGGAAGGCAGAATCTCAAACTTCTGGGCAATGTCTTCTACGGCAGTGTCAGCCTTCTTGTGCTCGGGTCCTCTGCTCTCCTTGTTCTTCGGATGCTCAGGAGTGGCATGCCCCCTGCGCGCCTGCAGGGGCTCTTCATGCGCTTGGGCGTCTTCGTGCTCGTCATCCTGGGGATTGCCGGCATGGTGTTCATGATGATCAATCGAGAGACCACTCTCGCGATTGATATTCTGGAGCCGCAGAATTTGCAAGGTTTGACTGCTCCGGTCACGGTCACCTTCGGGACGGATTCCCTCCGCACTATTCTGAAGAAGCAGTCTCTTTTCCCGCGGAAGTTCGTCTGGGATTTCAATGGCGATGGGAAGCCCGATGCAGAGAGACAGGACCAAGAGGTCACCACGGTCTACAGGAAGAAGGGGACATTCCCCGTCACTCTCACTGTCCATCTCTCCGATGGGTCTCTGAGAACAGCTGCACGCCGCATCGTGATCCCCAATGCCGTCTTCTCCCTCAATCCCTCTCTCCCCCTCCTCGGGGAGGAAGTGACCTTGAGCATTGAGGATCTTGTGAGCGATCCCAAAAGCATCGACAGGATCGTCTGGGATTTCAATGGTGATGGAGAGGACGATCTGGAGACAGAGACACTTGTGGTGCAGCACACCTATGCAGAAGTAGGAACTTACCAGGTGAAGGTCCTGATCCAGGATACAGGCGGATTGCAGGAAACCTACGTCCGCCCCGTCACCGTGCTCGAAGAGCGAGAGCAACCCTTTACAGTGAACATCACATCAGAGGGGGCGCTGAAAGGGTCGGCCCCGCTCGGCATCCTGTTCGCCGCCACCGTGCAGGAAGGGGTTCCCGTGCGTGAGGTGCGATGGACATTCAGGACCGTGGAGAACACCGCAGATGAGGAGCAGGAAATCGGGGAGCGGGTACATCACATATTCACGAACCCCGGAGAGTACGAGGTGTTCCTGGAAGTCGTCGATACGAACGGAAGAGTGGCTGAGAAGAAGCAGACAGTTTCCGTCCTTGAACCGCTCACGATCCGCGATCTTGTGATCACCGGGCTTCCGAAACCCGAGAGGGGCAAAGTGGAAGGGACAGCTCCTCTGGAAGTGCGCCTCTCCCCTTCGACGAATATTCCCTTCATCACGTTCAAGTGGGAGCAGGAAGATGCCAGCAGGGTATTCTCAACGGACAAGGAGTACCATGCGCTCTATGAGGAAACAGGAACCTACCCCATCCTCCTCATTGCGAAGGATGCTGATGAACGCGTGCAGAAAGTCCCCCTGGAGATCAATGTGCTTCCTCCCAAATCCCGCGTCACGTTCACCGCCTCACCTCTCACGGGCATCGCCCCCCTCACCGTTACCTTCGATGCCTCCCAGTCTTTCGTTCCGGAAGGGAGGATCACCGGCTTCTCGTGGACGTTCGGTGATGCCGGAAGGGAGGAGAAGCCACAACTCCTTGGGGCTCAGGTGAGCCACCGCTTTGAGCAGGAAGGAACCTTCACTGTGACTGTCCGCGCGCTCACGGCGGAAGGGCAGTCCTTCGAAGCGAAGAAAACGATCGTTGTCCGCTCCGCAATCCTCGATGCCTGTGCCTTCCCCAGCCGCACGATCGGGGATGCCCCCATGGGAGTACGCTTCGATGCGAGCTGTTCCACAGGGAAAATCACGAAGTACCTCTGGGACTTTGGTGATGGGGCGACGAGCGAGCAGACTGCATCTCTCCAGGATCACGTCTTCTCTTCTCCGGGGAGTTATACAGTGAAACTAGAAGTGAGCGACGAGCAGGGAAACTTGAGTAATACCACTCTTGCTATTACTGTCCGATAAGCTATGAAGCGAAAAACCCTCATCCGCAGTATCGCCATTCTCGGCATTCTCGGAATTGTTGCAGGGGCACTGCTCCCGTTGCTCACAGGCTTGTAGCACGGGCTTCCCGTTCAGGGCCTGAGGGCCCTTCAGGGCCTCGAACGGCCAGCCCGTGCTTGAAGCAGCCGTGTGCAAGCATGGGCCAGAGACCCATGCCACTATTTGGTTGCTGCAGCGCAGCGCTCCTACAGCATGAGACTAACTGACGCCTCCGTCTCAAAAGATGCAAAAACACCGTCCCATCGCTCTTCGATGAGAAAATATGCCGCTGCTGCAATCATCGCTGCATTATCGGTGCAGTATTCGAAGCGGAGAGGGGTTCGGTGCTTCGTCTCCGCTCCAAGGAGTTCTTGAAGACCTCTTCTCAATCGCGTATTTGCCGAGACACCGCCCACGAGGTGAACTTCTCGTGCTTCTGGATAGAGCTTCAGAGCTTTCTCCACCCTCGAAAGAAGATGCCTGCAGATTGCTTCTTGATAGGAGGCAGCGATATTCTTTTTTTCCTCCTCGCTCAGAGCGAGGAGACCTCCTGCATCGCGCAGAAGGTATTTGAGCGACGTTTTTAATCCTGCGAAGCTGAAACTGAGTCCTTCCTTCCCTGCGAGGGGAGAAGGGAATTTTACGGCTTTCAGATCTCCCTTTTCTGCGAGGAGAGAAAGCGCGGGACCGCCAGGGTAGGGGAGTCCGAGAAGAGTTGCCCCTTTATCGAATGCTTCTCCGGCGGCATCATCGAGAGTTCTCCCCAGAAGCTGCCCTTTCGTATGGCTCTCACGGAGCCATAATTCGGTGTGCCCGCCACTGACACTGAGGGTGAGGAGGGGAAATGCAGGTTCGTCCTCACACTCTAACCATGGGGAGTCGAGATGCCCGAGTGTGTGATGCACACCCACGAGGGGTTTTTTCCAAACAGCAGCAAGGGTACGTGCGGCCATCGTGCCGACGAGGAGAGAAGGGAGGAGACCTGGCCCCTTCGTGACGGCAATGGCATCGAGCTCCGAAGGCTGAAGGTGTGCGCGCTCCAATGCCTGATCCACAGCAGGGACAATGCATTCGAGCTGCCTCCGTGCTGCAACCTCGGGAAACACTCCATGGAATGCCTCCTGTTCTTTCCTGGAGCTTGCAATGACATTGGAGAGGACTCGCCTTCCCCCTTCGACAACCGAGGCTGCCGTCTCATCGCACGATGTTTCAATGCCGAGGATTCGCATGACGTTTTTGCCTTTTCATGCTATACTGAGAGGAAACGAACACCAAATGCACTGCTTTCACAAATCACACCATCAGCTCATCGGCTTCCTTCTGGGAGTGCTCGCGCTCGGCGGAGCGCTTGGGGGATTCAGCGGGCTCTATGGGAAACAGACGGTGGAGAATGCGGGTGCTCTCTTTGGCAATACCGTTGATGAAAGGTCGGAGAAGCTCCTGCAGGGAGCACAGAGGAGACGCGTGCGAAGAGAAGAACGCTTACAGCAAGCAAAACGAGTCGTGAGTGACATCGGAGTAACGTATCCCATGCAGGCAAGTACACTCCTCACGCAGAATTTGAGTGAGCGCTTCGAGGTTACCCTCTCTACGGGATTCCTTTCCTACCCTTCACTCAGCATCAATGCCCCTATCGGCAAGCCTTCCCTCACGGAGTGGAAGAGCCGTAACTGGCGGGGATTGGAGGACCAGATGCAGTTTGGCCTCCTGCACGGTGTTGTTGCCTACCCGCACTCGCCGGGGGCAGGAGAGAAGGGGAACATCATCATCGCAGGTCACAGTTCTCCTCCCACGCTCGAAGCGCGCGGAAGTGCCTATCAGGATGTCTTTGCCGCTCTCCCCGATGC
>CAZQCB010000011.1:11619-18408 GCA_964592265.1 uncultured Candidatus Peribacteria bacterium
GCATATTGGCGATCTCATCGAGCTGCGGGGGGGCTCAGGGACGCCCTTCATCTACGAAGTCTATGAAACGCGCATCGTGCCGGCAACGGAGACTTCCATTCTTCTTCAGGACACGAACAAGAATGACCTGATGCTCTTCACCTGCTTCCCCGTCGGGACGACGAGGGAGCGATTCGTCGTGTGGGCGAAACTCAGGGGCAGAGAGAGTGTTGCAGTGCGCTAGAAAAGCACCAAATCCCAAGCACCAAGCACCAAGCAAACTTCAAACACCAAATACCAAAAGTCTTCATTTGGAATTTGATGCTTGGTATTTCTTTGGAATTTGGCATTTGGTGCTTGGAATTTCTCGTATACTGCCTCTATGTCCTTCTTCCCCACGCGCCAGATTGCGCTTTCGATCGGTCCTCTCGCGATCCATTGGTACGGTCTTCTGTACCTGCTCGCTTTTCTTGCAGCATGGCTTCTTCTTCCGCGCCTCATGAAATTTCGGGGACTCTCTCTTTCCAAAGACCAACAGTCCTCCCTCCTCACCTACGCAATCCTTGGCACACTGATCGGGGGCAGACTTGGTTATGTCATCTTCTACGGTGCGGAGTACTACGGGGGGCACCCCCTGGAAATTTTTGCTGTCTGGAATGGGGGCATGTCTTTTCACGGGGGACTTCTTGGAGTCGGCCTGGCGCTCTTCCTCTTTGCGAAGAGAGAAGCACTCGATTTCTGGCGACTCCTCGATATTGCCGTGATCCCTGCTGCACTTGGCCTTGCCTTCGGGCGTTTCGGGAATTTCCTCAATCAGGAACTCTACGGACCTATCACGAGTCTCCCCTGGGGCATCAGCATTCCTGGCGTTGAGGGGCTGCGCCATCCCACGCCACTCTATGCAATGACAAAAGACCTCCTCATTGCCGCTCTCTGTTTCATTCACCTCAAGAAATCACAGATATCCGGAGGAACCACTGCGCTCTTCCTGATCCTTTATGGAATCTTCCGGTTCCTCACAGAGTTTGTGAGAGTGGAAACAGCACCCGGACTCGATCTTGGATTTTTGCATTTCAGTCGGGGGCAATTGCTCACCATTCCTCTCCTCCTCCTGGGAGGATGGCTGTTTCGAGAGAAGAACAAAACGCGATAGAATGCACCTATCGCTATTCAAACACTCCCTTTCTCGGCCCTCAGCGACACAGAAGTGCAGGAGCTCTTGCGGAAGTACTCCATTGGTCTCACCGTAGAAGAAGCCCGCAAGGTAGAGAACATGCTCGGCCGTCCTCCCACTCTTGTGGAGGCGACCATTTGGGGCATCCAAGGGTCAGAGCATTGTAGTTACAAGAGCAGCAAACGCTTCCTGAAGCAGTTCCCGACTTCAGGGAAGCACGTGATTCTTGGTCCAAAGGAAGATAGCGGCATTGTGGCAATTACAGACGGACCGAAGGGCAAGCGATGGGGGATTGTCGTGAGTCACGAGAGCCATAATCACCCGTCTCAAGTGGTGCCCTATGAAGGTGCTGCAACGGGTGTCGGAGGGAACGTTCGGGATGTTGCCTGTATGGGAGCGCGGGTGATTGGGGCAATGGATGCATTGCGCCTAGGCGATCTTCAGTCAGAAGAATCACGCACGATTGCAAAGGAAGTTGTACGTGGAATTGCGGGGTATGGAAATCCTCTCGGTATTCCGAATATCGGCGGAGACGTACAGTTCGATTCCGCATACAACAGTAACTGCCTCGTGAATGTCGTCTGTCACGGTATCGTTCGCGAAGATGAAATCATTCATAGTTATGTTCCGAAAGAAGCAGGAAAAGTGGGATACGACATTATCATTGTCGGGAAGCCGACCGACCGGAGCGGCTTTGGGGGAGCGTCGTTTGCAAGTCTCACCTTGGAAGAAGGGGAGAAGGAGAAAAATACCGGAGCCGTCCAGGAGCCAAATCCCTTCCTTGAGCGACACCTCCTCGCTGCGACCTATGCTCTTTTTGATTGGCTTGCCGCAGAGAATAAACTTGGGAAGGTGGGTTTCAAAGATCTCGGTGCAGGAGGAGTCGTGTGTTCCTCTGTTGAACAAGTTGCAGGGCAAGGCTTCGGCGCGGAGATTGATCTCGGGAAGGTGCACATGGCAATCAGCGATCTCCCTCCGGAGGTCATTGCCTGCGCAGAAACACAGGAACGCTTCTGCTGGACAGTCCATCCAGATCTCACTGCTCACATTCTCACGCACTACAACAAAGTTTGGGATCTCCCAAGCATTGCAGAAGGCGCTCGTGCTTCGGTCATTGGGAAAGTGACCAAGGAACCAATCTACCGACTGGAGTTCAAAGGAGAAACAGTCTGCGAAGCGGGATCGCTCGATCTCACCTCAGGGCTCGAGTACGACCGACCCTTGCAGGAAAAGAGAACAAAGGCTGCGGAGCCGCAACTCTCAAAGGTGAATATTGCGCAGATTTTCCTGAAGATGCTCGCTCACCCAAACTTCGCTTCGAAGAATCCGATCTTCCGACACTACGATAAGAATGTCATCGGCAATACGGTGATTGAACGCGGTGAAGCAAGCGCAGGAGTCATCGCTCCTCTCCAAAATCTCCAAAGTTATGTTCATGAAGGGACGCATCCCGGCTGGGAACTGCAGGAGTCAGACTCCCTCGTCGGTGTTGCCGTTGCCTGCAGCGGGAACGGGCGCTACGGGAAAATCTCTCCGTATCTCCAGGGCGTGAATGCTGCGGTGAATGCTCTGCGGAATGTTGCGGCAGTCGGAGCACTTCCCCGTGCGCTCACGGATTGCCTCAATTACGGGAATCCGGAGATTCCCGAGGAGCTCTGGGGGCTTGCGGAAGGAGTTCGCGGAATTGCGGATGCAGCCAAGGGTGTGCAAATTGAGGGAGAACCTGTCCCCGTGATTAGCGGAAACGTCAGTCTGTATAACTCGACTCCCGATGGCTCCATTCCTCCGACAGCTATCGTGAGTTGCATCGGCGTGATTCCGGATGCAAGGAAAGCAGTATCACAGCAAATCAAAAAACCGGACTCCCTCCTTTTCTTCCTTGGGGAGAGGAAGGACGAATGTGGTGGATCAGCGTATTACGAAATGCTCGGGGAGCTTGGGGCAAACGTGCCAAAGCCTGATTTCTCCGAAGTACAGAAACAAATTCTCTTCGTGACCGAAAGTATCGAAAAAGGCCTCCTCTTAAGTTCTCAAACAATCAAAGAAGGCGGCCTCCTCCTCGCACTCTTCGAGATGCTGACGCCGAAGAGGCGCGAACAAAGCAATCTCGGTCTTCACATAGATCTCTCCGAACTCGGAGGAGCACTCCCCATTGACAAACTCCTCTTCTCAGAAACGGGGGGATTTGTTACGGAAGTTTCTGCTGGAGATGCGGCTGTGCTTCACAACCTCAGTGCGAAGCATGGATTAAAGCTCATACAAATCGGTAAGACTGTCGGAAAACCCGTTCTCGAGATTGCAGGTGTGTGCTCTTTTGATGTTCCAGAACTTCTGGAGGTTTGGAGAAGGTTGCTTGAGGAGAGATTGGGTCTCTAAAAAATTGCTTTCTTCGAGCGATTGCGAAGCAATCGTCGAGAGGCTCGGTGCCTCTTGATTCAGTCGTGCTCTCCTCGAGCGCTGCGCTTAAGCGCAGCGTCGAGAGGCCTCTCCACTCACCCCGCCCTTTCCGAGAAAGGGCGGGGCTCGGTCGAGCAGAGCGGCTGTAATAAGCCCTCAAATACTTGCACCAAAACCAGCATTATGCTTCCATATCCCCCTTTTTCCATGATCTACCGCTCTGCCTCCATCGGCCTCCTCCTTGGGCTCGTCATCGTCATGGGGCTCCTGCTCATTCCGGAGAACAGGAACTTCTTCTTAAGACGACAGGGAGAGGGGGATCTCCCCCCCACGCTCTTCCCCATGTTCCCCCCGAGAGATGAGGAACGTCCACGCATGCGCCTTCCATCGGAACCGCTCGTTCGTATTGAGAGGACACCGCTCAAGAAAGAGATTGCCGCAGGATCTTCCATGCGCTTCATGATTTCCGTGAAGAACGTCGGTGACCGCGTGCTCGAAAATCTCACACTCGAGGAGCGGTTCGATGACACAGTGCTCTCTGTACGGAATGTGGAAGAGGGAATCCTGGGACAGAATAGGATCGTCTGGAAAATTCCGGCGATGGAGCCCGGCGAAAGGCGGTCAGGGAGTTACACATTCCAAGTCCTCCCTCTGTCCTCTCCGCAAGCACTCGAAGCAACTGCCTTCGTGCGTGGGGAAGCGATTGAGGAATCTTTAAGCTCCTCCCGCATGGCGACGAGCGTGCTCAATATTGTGCTCACTCCAAAAACCGGAATAGATCTCCGGTAGAAAAACAGGGCGCGAAGCGCGGGTCTTGCGGGTCCCGCGCTGGAGCGCTTCTTTGAAGGGAAGGGGGTTCATGGGGGAAACCGTCAAGGTTTCTCCCCATGACCGTCTCCCACTTGTACTTTTGCAGGCCGGAGAACTCTCCCATGGAGTTCGTACCCCTCCTCATGAACGGCCATGACGACATCTTTCTCCCCCGGACCTCCATTGACGATCTCGTGCTTCGCGGGATCAAACCGCTTTCCGAGAACCTCCATACGCTGTAGACCGGTCGCACCGAACACTTTATCGAGCTTATCCAAAATCTGCTTCACGCCCTTTTCTCCACTCTCAGCAGCCCGCGCAAGATCATCGCGCACCGGAAGGAGTCTGATGAGAAGAGGAACGAGAGCGTATTTGCGGAGATCCTCAGCCTCCCGCTCCATCCGAATCTTTGAATTCTGCAAATCAGCCTGCGCTCGCGCAGCGATATCGGTGAGCTTCGCCACTTGCACTTGCAAAGCTTCCAGCTGCTCTTCGCTTCGTTCATTCCCTGCCTTACGTACCTTACCTTCAATACCTTCTTTACCTTCAGTACGTTCATTACCTTTTCCCCCCCCCTTCGTCGCTATGTCCTTTTGTGAAGAATCCATACGAACCCAAGTATAGCTTGCCCTGAACCCGAGCTCATAGAGAGTAGGGGCGTAGCGCGCTACGCCCCTACTCCTTCGTGATCTCCTGCACGATATCCACCCCAGCTTTCCCCTCCTTCTCTCCCAAGGACTCAACGACGTCCACCCCTCTCTGCACATGCATTTCCTGGATGATTTTCTGGATACATTCCAGGACCTGCAACTGGAAATTCTCGTAGGACTTCACCCGGAAGCCTGCGGCCCTCGGGTGTCCGCCGCCGCCGTACGCATTCGCGGAAAGCGCACTCACATCGATCTTCTCCGTCGAGCGGAGACTGGCCTTGAGTCCTCCCTCCGCAACTTCCGTGAAGAGCACATAGACATCAGCATCCGGCACCGTGGTGAGGAGCTCATCAATGATGCCGTGCGTCTCCTTATCGCTCGCATGCATCTCCTCGAGGTCCTCCCTGCCGATAGAGGACCAGACGATCCTTTCCTTTGCGTTGATTTGAATGTGATTGAGCGCCCGCCCCCAGATTTTGAGCGTACTCAAGGGCTTCGTCTTGTAGATGAATTTGATGATCTGCTGCTGGCGTGCTCCAAGATCCAGAAGTTCGGCCGCAACTTCGAGAGAGTGGGGAGTGGTATTGGGGTTCTGGAAGCTCCGTGTATCGGTGATGAGTCCCGTGAGAAGCAGCGTGGCGATATCGGGAGTGATCTTCTTCTTCCAGGAAGGTTCACTCATAAACCAGCGATAGAGCACTTCGGTGGCGCTCGCAGCACTGGGATCGAGGATCTGGAGCTTCCCGAATTTCGTATTGCTGACGTGGTGATCGATGTTGAGGATCGGAACATTCGCGAAAAACTCCCGGTGCCGCTCGTAGAGGGAACCAAGGAGCGAGAGCTCTGCGGTATCCACGACGATGATGAGATCGTAGGGGAAAGCCCCCTCATGGAAGGTCACATCTCTTGCAGAGAACGATCCCACCTTCGGCGTCACCACAATATTCACTTTCTTCTCCTCGATGGTGTAGCGTAACTTATCGACTTCGAGTCCACTTGAGCAATCGAGCGTAATGATGAAGTCTTGGGAAGCTCGGAGGGTATTCTCCAATTTCTCGAATCCTGGGAGGAATTCGAGGGATTCCGGGAGCGTATCCGGACAGAGGACGGTGCAATCTTTCCCAAGACTGGAGAAGAAGAGGTAGGAAGCAAGTGCTGAGCTTAGTCCATCCGGATCCACATTCGCATGCGGGATGATGAGCATGCTCCTGCTCTCTTCCACCATCTTTTTGGCCATCTGGAGCGATGAATCCTCTAGTGACACCGTGCTTTTTGGGGGAGAACCATTCATAGTACTATATCATATTTATAGATAAAATGCAAGTATCGAGAGAAAAGGCTTCATTCTCTCTCCTCTAGAGCATGGGGTCAATACGCGCTATACTGTGAAGATGCGTACCCGCCTCTTTCTCCTCCTTGGAGGCCTTCTCCTCCCGACTCTTGCCTATGCGCAGGCAGGACCGGTCTTCTTCATGGGCGTTTGCTGGCCGGGGGTTGCCTGCATGGATAGCGCTGCCGTGCTCGGGAACATCATCAGTGCACTCTTCGTCTCCGCAGTGTTTGTCTGTGTCGCAATTTTCATTCTCGGCGCAGGATTCATGGTCTTCTCCGCCGGCAACGACACCCCTCTCCAGAAGGGGAAGGGTATGATGACAGGCTCTCTCATTGGCCTTGCCATCATCGTCGGCTCCTACGCGATCTTCCGGACGGTGGTATTCTTCCTCTATTAGAGCATGGGGGGGGGAGCCATAGGTTTTCCTCCCCCTAACCCACCCCCCC
>CAZQCB010000012.1:0-7796 GCA_964592265.1 uncultured Candidatus Peribacteria bacterium
GGGATCTCTTCTCTCATAGACGCCGGAAGGAGTGTCGAGAGCTTCTTCAATGCCCTGTGCTTCAAAATACGCACACTTCCTTCCCGCATCTTCAGGGCATGCGCGATCTCGGGGTGCGAAAGCTCAGCCATGAAGGAGAGGAGGAGGACTTCGCGGTAGCGCTTCGGGAGCTTCTGCATCGCCTGGCGGAGCATCGTCGATTGGAGCTCCTGAGTGATCGCAAGTGAAGGGTCATTCCAGCGATCGGGGTCTTCATGGAATTCATCAATTTCCTCGGTGTCTCTCTGCATACGGTAGGAGTCGATGACAACGTTCCGTGCAATGCGGAAGAGCCACGAGCTAAATGGCGTTCCCTTTTGTACCTTGTAACTTCCCAGTTTCTCCCAGGATTTCACGAAAACGTCTGCAGTGAGGTCTTCTGCAATCCCCATGGGGACGCGGAAGGCGACGTACCGGTAGATGGGAGTGATGAAGACATCGTAGATGTTTCCGAAGGCAAGGTGATCACCTTGCTGCGCACGGAGCACAAGCTCCGCCAGTCTCTTCTCATCTTCCTTCTTCTCTCTTCCCTCCACTTCGGAAGTCTCTGGTGTTCTCTCGCCAGGTGAGGGTTCTCTGGAGAAGTCTTGTGAGCGTACGAAGAGACGGAATTCCTCCTGGTAGCGCACGGGTGAGAGTTCCAGGAGCTCCTCGACCGTGAACCAGCCGACTCCTGTGATGCTCTCGGTGCTCAGTTTCAACTCCTGCCCCTTCCAAAGGACGCGCCATACGGGGTACTCCTGGTTTCCCAGCTTCAAGGTGCCGATTTCTTTCGAAGGACGGACAGTGATCCCGAGTTCCTCCCCACAGACTCTCACCAGTGTCTCCGGGGCGTTTTCGCCTGACAGCACCTCTCCTCCCGGGAGGACCCATGTCCCAGGATCGCCTATGTGCTCGCAACGCTTCTGCATGAGGATCCGCCCCTCCGCTGTTGCGATGATCGCAACGACGCCGCGGGAAGCCGTGCGCCTACGAGTGGTGGTCTTGAGGTCCACTGACTGAAAGCAGTCTAGCGGATGCTCCCTTTCGCTTCTACTCCCATTCAATGGTCGCCGGGGGCTTATTCGTCACATCCACGAAGACCATATCGATGCCAGGGAGCCCCAGGAGCTTGCGTGTGATGTCCTGGAGGATAGTGACAGGGAGCTCTGAGGCATGTGCGGTCATCGCCTCCTCGGATTCTACGGGGCGGAGCACGATCGAGCGTTCCCCCTTCTTTGTGCCAATCGGGAGGAGGACGACGGGAAACTGCCAGATGTGTTCATAGAGATCCGCTTCTCGGATTGCAGCTTTCACGATGCTGTCCGCTTCCTGCAAGGTGCGTACCCATTCCTTCGTGAGATGTGTGGGGGTGAAGACGAATTCCACCGGAGTAGCATGGGATGTGCAGACGACGACGCGGTTGATTTCTGGATGGCTATTCGGAATCGCAGTCGCAAGACCGTGGAGAGAGCGGAGATCGCTAAAGGTCTTCTTCATGAAGATTGCAAGCGGATGCCGATACGTTCGGGAATCCCCCTGCACGCCTACGGACCGCAAGGGAAGGACGCGGAAGGCGTAGCGGTCGGATTGCACGGTGATGCGCTCAGCGTTCGAGAGACGGTCTTCCCTCTCTCCGCAGAGAATGCGCACCGCGAGGCCGGGGCCGGGGAAGGGGTGCCGCCACACAAGATCGTGCGGGAGTCCCAGTTCCTCTCCCAAGGTGCGCACTTCATCTTTGTAGAGCTCCTTCAAAGGTTCCAGAACACGCCCCTCCTTGATCATGGTTTGAATTGCGCCGATGCGATTGTGGTGAGTCTTGATATGGTCCGCATGCTTCGTCCCCCCGGTTTCGATCGTGTCAGGGTAGATCGTCCCCTGGCCGAGCATCCAACCCCTCTCTGCCCCAAGCCCCATCTCTTGACTGACGCGCTGCTGCACTGTGAGGAAAGTTGCACCGATGACAGCACGCTTCTTCTCGGGATCGGAAATTCCCTGGAGGTTCCTGAGGAATTCCTCTGAGGCGTCGGTCACGTGGAGATTGGTGATCCCGAGCGCGAGGAATGCCGCCTGGATTTCCTGCACCTCGTTCTTCCGCATGAAGCCGGTATCAATGAGGAGGCCGTGGACGCGATCAGGGCCAAGAACCTTATTGAGCAGGGTGAATGCCACAGTGGAATCAACACCTCCGGAGACGAGCAGGAAGACAGAACGATTTCCGACTTCCTCCTCAATCTGTTTCTCCATATGTGAGGCGTAGTTCTCGATGGACCAGGGGGAAGGTCGGCAGAGCTCAACAAAGCGCCTCAGGATTTCTTGGCCATTCTGCGTGTGGGTGACTTCCAAATGGAACTGCGTTCCGAAGATGCGCTTCTCCGGATTCTCCATAGCTGCATTCGTGCAGTCGAGTGAAGAAGCGGTGCGCCGGAAACCTGGTGGGAGGGTGGTCACTTCATCGCCATGGGACATCCAGACGGTGAATTCCCGGGGGAGCCCCGTGAAGAGTGTTCCCCCTCCTCCTTCCAGAGTAATCTCGGTCGAACCGTACTCCTTTGTTGTTCCCGGCTGTACTTTCCCACCCAGTGCGTGTGCTATCCACTGATGCCCGTAGCAGAGTCCAAGTATGGGAAGACCGAGCGCGAAGATTGTCTTGTCTGCTTGGGAACTCCCGCTATCATAGACACTCTGCGGGCCGCCCGAGAGGATGATGCCGGCAGCATCCTTCAGATCTTTTGCAGGAGTCATCTCGGGATCCCGAATTTCCGAAAATGCTCCGAGACGCCGGACCCTATTTCCAATGAGGTGGGCATACTGTCCTCCAAAGTCCAGGATCACGATCGAGCGGGGGTGCAAGTGTGCCATGCGTCTGGCTCACTCTACCCCATCCACTGCCTTCCCCACAAAGTTTCTGATGCAGTCCATGAGATGCTTTAACCCGAAATTCTGCCCGAAGACTTCCTGTAATGCGGGGTGCACTTTGGTGCCCAGGTAGTGCTGGATGGCATCGACAAGATCCGCAACCTCCATCGTCCCATTCCCGTTGAGATCTCCTATCGGGTTCATCGGGAAGACGATGCGAGTGCCACCGAGACGCGCAGCAATATCGACGTTCCGCACGACGGTCTTCAGGAACCCTGACGGCTTCACCCCGATCGTGAAGAGAGCTCCGGGACTGACTCCAGTGAGTACAGGATCATTCAGGCAGATCTCCCCCTGGGCATCGCTTGCGGCGTTCTTCGTGAAAATGATCTGGCCCGATGTCTCATCTTTCACTCTGATCGTAACCGAACTCAAGCTGTGCGTTGTCTGCTTCTCGAGGCTGATCTGGAGACAGAGATCAGTTGAGGGAGCAGAGCTGGAAGAAGAGGAGCTCGAAGAACTCGAAGAGGAAGAGCTTGAGGAGGAACTGGTGGAACTGGAGGAAGAACTGGCAGCACTGGAAGACGAACTGGAACTCGAGGATGAACTCGTCGCGCCGCCACAACTGAAGCCATTGATCTCGGGATGTGTCGTCGTATCGGTGCAGGTGGCAACTGACCCGGCAATTGCGACTCCATGCTGCGTCCAGCACTGCTGGTTGGTCAGATTTGCCGTGGGGCAGGCGATGAATCCCGTTGCGGGATTCGATGTTGGCATAATGAACGTCGGTGCTTGCGCGGGGAAGTACACCTGAAAATTGTCTCCGGGCACCTGGTTATAGTCGGTAATGAGCATTTTTATATTCCGGGTGATGTCTTTGGTTCCACCGGAGCCATCAAGAATGGTCCTCGTGCCGATGCCTTGTACGGGGAAACCGGCAGGCGCTGCGAACCGGACGTTTTTGATGGTTTGGGTAGTGCCGGCAGGAGGCTTGGCGGTTGGCTCGCTGTTTGTCCAGTGTACCGAGTTTCCTTTGTTCACGAAGAGTCCATTTTTCAGGGTCACGTTCTGCATGGAAGGAAGGTTGATGGCGGTTTTGTTATAGTACTGAACATCGAATCCATCGAGAATGAGCGGAGAGTAGACATCTGTTCCGAGGGCAAAGGGGGGACTGCCGGCGAGCTGTTGGCGATGTCCGCGCGCGACGAAGCCGAGGACATTTAAGGGGCCGCCCGTGTTGTAGTACGCTTGCAGGTCGCCCCGTGCCGCATTCCACCCTTTCAGATCGTAGACTGAAATATTCCCGGCTGTGTTGTAGAAGTTGAACCCGAGAAAAGTATCGTGTGCCTCGTTTCCGCGAAAATCCGGGTCGCTCTGGTTCAGATGGGCGACCGTTTCGTACTCTCCGGAGACGTTCAAATCAGCTCCGCGGAAGAGCGGCAGTCGCCCCGTCACCGGTCCTCTGCCGTACAGAATGAAGCCGTGCTGGCGGGCGTTTACTGCGACGTTGTCGCGGTACGTGTTCCTGCCGCCGGCCCCATTGAGCCACCAGTTGCTCCCCTCATCCCCATCGCCGCCGAAAGCGCCATTGGGGATAGTTTTGCCATTCTCACCCGTAGCATGAGCGGAGTAATTATGCAAGAACTCGTTGTAGGCCTCATTCCCGAACTCGGTTGCGATGCCCGCTCCCTGAGCTTCAAAGACCACGTTATCCTGGATTAAACCGTAATGACTGCTATGAACGGTGATCGCCCATTTCTTGGAATCGTCGAGAGCATTGCCAATCAATTGGTACTGGTACCCCGTGTTCTGCGGATTGACCGGTCCCCAAACGTGATGCATGTGGAGGGGGTAGCGCCCGATCTGGTTCGTGCCGATATGCGTGACAGCCCCCGAAGTATCGAAGGTGGTGTTGTCGAGAGGATACGCGGTCGTACGTCCCATCCCTTCAAACGCTGTATAGCGAATGTCCACGTTCGCGCGGTGCACCGCCATGCCATGCCCGCGTACCCCTGAGGGATTCTCCGAACGGAGAATAATGTTCCGCGTCAGGTTCCCGAGATAGGGCAGGAAGCGGACTGTGGTGCCATCCGCATCTACCGCCCCGAGGTGATTGCGTTGGAGGGGGGAGACCAGCGTCACCTGGTTGCCGCTCACGGAAGCGATTATTGCGGTTTCCGGATTATGCCTTTTGGTGTCGTTCTGCAAAGCGCCTGCAGGGATCGGGGCGGTGTCTGGCAAAAACACTTTGTCTCCAGGCTGCCATCCTGAGACAGAGGATTCCAGGGTCAGGGTATTCTGTCCTGCGAGCGGCTCGCTCATGAGTCGCACGAATGTGGGGGTCTTCGTAGCTCCATGCATTGTCACGTCTCCCCAGACTTGGAGACCCTGCCCGTACTGCTTGGGATCAAAGGTGCTGGTCTTCAAGGGTGTATCACGGATGACGATCTCTGCCGTGACGCCGGAAGAGACAGGATTACTTTGCGTGCCCACAGTAAGTGCGCCCTGTGGCATGACTGTGAGGTCATTGAGGACGAGCTTCGTTGATGCGGTCGTTACGAAATCCAGTGTGCCCTGCACTTCAATGCAATTGAGTGGTGTTCCGCTATTCACATCGTAGGTGACCAAAGTCCCTTGAGCGATTTGGACGTTGGCATCTACTCCCGGGACTTGCCCGCTATCCCAAGTCGAAGCAGAGCTCCATGGACCGCTTCCTACATTCGTCACGACACTCGGAACATTGGGCGGATTGCAGAATCGTGGAATCTTGTCACCGGACGGACCGGTGATATCAGTGGGTGTGATCTGCAATCCTTGTACCGAAGAGGGATGTGCTTTTACTCCGTGCACTCTTATGAGAATTGCGAGGAACAATGTTCCTCCTATCAGGATCGCAAAGTGTTGTTTCTGTCGTGTTGCCAGTTCCTTTCTATTATAGCAAATTTTATCGCTCATTCCAATACCAATTTCACAGTGTTTTCCCCACCCAGCTTGCGCCGAGGAGCACAAGACTGACCCAGATGCTCGATCCGAGAAGCGTTGCGAAGAGGAATTTCCGGAAGGACATGCCCCCGAGTCCCGCCGCAATGGAGATGAAGGAGCGGGTGGGTCCGTACCATCCACCAAAAAGCACGGCGAAGACTCCCCACTTTCGGAAGAATGCCTCTGCCTGGTGGAGTCTACGATCCCCTTTCTCCTTCCAGTGTACTTTTGCTCTTGCGTACTTCGCGGGGAGGTACCCTAAGAAGTTGCCGATGAGAAGAGCACCAATGCCTATCGGGATGCAGAAAGCAAGGCTCTTCCAGTCGCCCTGATAGATGATGCCGATCGCGACCATCGTCGTGAATCCGGGGACGAAGAGAGAGGTGAAGGGGGCAGCTTCGAGAAGCAGTGCGATTGCGAGAATGCTGAGAGCGAGGGGCAGCGGGAGATGGAGAGGAATTTCCTTCTGCTGAATCTCCCGCAGGAGAGGCAGGAACTCATCTCCGAGAATCAGGAGTGCGAGGATGAAGAGGTAGAGGGACCACATCCAGATGCCATACTTCCGGAGGCTGAGGAGAAACCCATGGATGACGAGAAGGCTTGCAACGAAGGAAGCAGAAAATCCAATGAGCGCTTGTGGCCAGCCAATTGCACCAATTTCTGTTCTCCCGGTGAGGAGCGTCAGGAGAACTGCGCCTGCAAGTGCGGGGGCACCGAGGAGGAAGGTGAATTCCGTTGCGCGCTCACTGGAGAGACCGAGTAGCCGCCCGCTTGCGAGTGTGAGACCTGAACGCGAGATGCTGGGGACCAAGGCGAGCGCCTGCCCGAAACCCATGCCGATTGTGTGTACCCAACTGATGGTCTGTTGTCCTTTTGTTCGGTTCTCGCAGAAGCTCGCGGCGAGCAAGAATGCTCCGGTGATGAGGAAACCCAGGGCGATCGCGAGCGGGGTCCGGGCCTCTGCTTCCAGCCAGTCTTCAGCAAGGACTCCGGCAATGGCCGCCGGAACGGTGCCGATGATAAGGAGGAAGAGGAGAGGAGGCTCTCCCCCTTGTCCTTTCCCGAGAGGACAGCGGAGCATCGCCGCCCATGTTGATGAGAAGTAGAGGAGAATCGCGAGGAGTGATCCTGCGTGGAGGATAATGTCGAATTGCTGCAAGGTCGCGGGCCTGAAGGGCAGCCCCAGGTAGTGTTCGAGGAGCGCGAGGTGCCCGGAGCTTGAAATCGGGAGGAATTCCGTTGCGCCCTGGATGAGACCGAGGAGGAGGGCATGGTAGAGTGTCACGGCTTTGAACATCATAATGGAGTTCTTCAGAACGATCATCGACCTTTTTCTGCACCTCGATACCCATCTCGCATGGGTGATCGGGGAATTTGGCGTCTGGACGTACGTCATTCTCCTCCTCATCGTCTTCTCTGAAACGGGACTCGTTGTGACGCCCTTCCTCCCAGGGGATTCCCTCCTCTTCGCTGCAGGTGCCTTCGCGGCCCAAGGGGTTTTGAGCCCCCATCTCCTCTTCGTCCTTCTTGCAGCTGCCGCGGTGACCGGAGATACGGTGAACTATGCTATCGGGTCCTTCATCGGCCCCCGGGTGTTCCGGGAGAATGTGCGCTTCCTGAAGCGGGAGTACCTCGCGCGTGCGGAACGCTTCTATGAGAAGCATGGTGGGAAAACCATCATCCTCGCCCGTTTCATCCCGATCATCCGTACGTTCGCTCCCTTCGTTGCTGGCGTCGGAAGAATGTATTACCCCCGCTTCCTTGCGTATAACGTTGCAGGCGGGATTTTCTGGGTCGCGCTCTTTGTCTATGGAGGGTACTTCTTTGGCGGGATTCCCTTTGTCCAGGAAAATTTCGAGACGGTGATTCTTGTGATTATTGCGCTGTCACTTGTCCCGCCTATTTGGGAGTGGTGGAGGGGGCGAAGAGCGAAGCAC
>CAZQCB010000012.1:7896-18331 GCA_964592265.1 uncultured Candidatus Peribacteria bacterium
GTGCTTCGGTGACTTTGTATTGCTCTTTGAACAATTATTGTTTACACTCTGCAATGCCCCCTATGTCTTCCTCCCGTTTCCACGGCGTGTTTGGTCCGCTTTTCAGCGGGAAAGTGGGCATCAGTGCCGATGAAGAACCAGGGTCAGAAACATCACAAGGAGGAGCTCCACAGAAAATCGGGCAGATCGCCGTGGATATCTACGAGGATGGGGGATACCTCGTCATCAAAGCGCCTATTGCAGGGGTCAAGCTTGCCGATCTCGATATTGATGTTGCAGAGAACGTGATCACGATCCGGGGGAAGCGCGAGCAGTGCGATCTCATGGAAGATGAGCGGTATTTCCTCCAGGAATGCTACTGGGGAGAATTCAGCCGCAAAGTGGAGCTTCCGTATCCTGTGAACCCTACCAAAGTGAAAGCGACTTTTAGCAAAGATAACATCCTCAAGATCTTTGTTCCAAAGGAGGAGCGGAGAGTAAAAATAGTTAAAATTAATGAAGGGGGATAAGAACGTGCCATCTTCTGCTCCACTCGGCTCTCAATTTTCCCATGAGTTCAGCACGTTTCCGGTCTGGGAGGAGATCAATGCCAGTTCTTTTTTTATACACAGTAATATGTCTTTTGCGTAACTTTTCTGAAATGTGTGAGCGCGTTGCCTGAATATGTAAGGCAAATGCCTCGTTCATTTTGAGTAAGCGTAGGCAGGTGTCCACCCGGTCTTGTTCTGTGATTCGTCGATACACGTCTTCGACAGATTGCGTTTTCATAGTAGGGGTATTCTGCTTACCTTTCCCCTCGTGACCACTTCTGCCAATACACCAGGAGCGGAGTGGCAATAAAATAGGAGGAGAAGGTGCCGATGAAGGTGCCGAGGATGAGGGCCAAGATGAACCAGCGGATGCTCTCTGCGCCGAGGAAGAGGATGGAGAAGAGCATAATGAGGGCTCCTAAGCCTGTGCTTAAGGTGCGGCGGAGCGTCTGCTGGAGACTCCGTTCCACGAGTTCCCCAAAGTTTCCCTTCGCCCGCGTTTCGATCGTGTTCTCGCGAATCCGATCAAGGATGACGATGACATCGTTCACGGAGTACCCCATGACGCTTAAGAGCGCTGTCACGAAGAGACTATCCACCTGGAAGGTCGTGAAGGCGCTTAAAAGCGTGAAGATACCGACGAGAAGGAGAATCGTATTGATCGGCGCGAGAACGGCAATGACGCCGAAGCGAAGAGCGCTGAGTCGTCGCGGTATTTTCCGGAAGGCGATCGTGAGATAGAGGATGATCGCGAGAGAGGCGATACCGAGCGCGAGAAATGCTCTCTTCTTGAGGCTTGCGGAGACACTCGGGCCAATCGTCGTGAACTTGAGCTCTTTCACTTCCCCGAAAGACTGCTGTAAATGTGCGAGGAGTTCCACGTGCTCCTCATTCGTGAGGAGGCGCATGCGCATAAGGAAAGAGTTTCCACTCTCCTTCCTCACCGCAAAGATCGAGACAGCATCGAGAGGGAGAGTGCTTGTCGGCTGGAAGGCCGTGAGGGCTGCCGAGAGATCCTCTTTTGTTTTCTCAGGCTGCAGCTGCAACTCCATCAGCGTACCGCCCGTGAATTCGATGCTGAGTGTGGGGCCGGGAATGAAGAGCATGATGAGAGAGATTGTCGCGATGATGGTGGAGAGAGGAAGGAACACTTTCGAAAGTCCCAGAAAGATCATCCGGACGGGGGGTGCAGTTTCTTTGCTGTCCTCCATTGGCAGAGCGGAGGGGGCACGGGCGGGTACCCCAAACGCGGCCATATTCTCTGCAAGAGGGGAGCGATGGAGCAGAGAGATGAGGAAGCGCGTCACAATCATGGCGGTGAAGACCGAGATGAAAATTCCGACAGCCAGGGTGACCGCGAAGCCGCGGACGATGGAGGTCCCGATGAGGAAGAGGATGCCTGCAGTCATGAGCAGGGAGAGGTTGGAGTCCCGGATGGGAAGCCAGGCATGTTTGAAGGCGATGTCCGTGACTGTCCGGAGGAGTTTCCCTTTCGCGAGTTCTTCCTTCATCCGCTCGAAGACAAGAACATTCGCATCAACCGCCATACCGATACTGAGGAGAACTCCTGCGATGCCGGCGAGAGAGAGAACGATGTACTGACTGGAAAGGAGGAAGAGCGGCAGCTTGAGGAGACCTAGGAAAATGATGGCATACGCTGCGAGCGAGAGAGTTGCAATGACGCCAAGGACGCGGTAGGCGAAGATCATGTAGGCGGCAACGAGCACGAACCCGAGGACTCCCGCTTTCACGGATCGCTGTAGTGCTGCTTCTCCCAGAGATGCTTCCACTGTTGCCTGTCCTACAAGATGGATGGGGGCGGGGATGGCGCCGGTATTGAGATCCTGTGCAAGATTGTTCGCTTCATCGAAGTTCCGCGATCCGGTGATGACTGCGGTTCCTCCCGCGATTTCCGCCTGCACGGTGGGAGCGGAAATGAGCTCTCCTCCGACGAAGATCGCGATGGGTTTGCCGACGTTCCGCTTCGTGAGTTCCTGGAAGATTTTTCCTCCCTCTGTATCGAAGACGATCTGCACAACGGGAATTCCTGTGAGGGGATCTGTGGTGACGCTCGCGCGACGGAAGTGCTTTCCATCAAGAGGAGTATCCTTCCATCCCGTGGGGAGGAAGGAGAAGAGGATCGAGCGCAGCGGCAATTCCTCTTCCTTCTTCGTCACTTCCCGCTTCTCCAGTTTCTGAAGGAGCTCTCCCTGCAGTGTAGGCGCATCCTCTCCCCCTATCACGAGTTCCACGTAACTTAAGGATCCAGGGATAGTCTTGGGCGCGGCGTCCAGACGGATAATGTGGAAACCAAACTCTGTCTCGACGATGTCGGAGAGATCTCCCACTTCTTTCAGGGCGAAAACAGCTTGTTCGAATGCGCTCGACATCGTTCCCTTCGCAAACGACCCAAGACTGCCACCCTCTTTTGCAGAGGGACCGTCGGAGGAGGTGCGTGCAAGCTGTGTGAAATTCGCACCCGCATCGAGTTGTTTTTTGAGTTCCTGCGCACGCACCTTTGCCTCCTCCTTGCTTCGCGTGATCGAAGCCTCCGCCCGGGCAGCACCGCTAAAGGAAATGAGGATGTGGCTTGCAGCGACCTCCTCCGTGGCTTCAGTCCGGTTCCGGACGTAGACGATCGTCTTCTCTCCATTTGCTTTTACTCCTTTCACGAGCACGCGGACCTGGAGCTCGGAGAGCGCTGCACTGTAGCCCGGATCAAGCTTCTCGAAGGAGATGGTCCCCTGCTGTGAAAATTTCAAGTTCGTATTCGTCTCTGCGAGGTACTCCATCGCATCCTCCGGTACCTGAATGGGACGATCGACCTCCTGTGTAGGTCCTGTGACTTCCGCCAGGAAGATCCCATGATGGGGAAGGAGTGCGTCTCCACGCGGGACCGGATCGAGCACCACTTCGTTCACGGTGATGGGGTCACCGGGTTTTTCCCCCCAGAGATTTTCTGCACCTTCCGGGAGCTCATCCTTGAAAAATGTATCCTCCGCAAAGTAGACCCCTAGGGTGCTCTGGAGATCTTCACCGACCGTTTGGAGCGATTCGCCGGAGCCCGTGATACGTTTCTCCGCTTTCGCCGCGAGTTCCCGCATCTTTCCGATATGTTCCTCATCCTGTCCTTGCGATTCTTCCTTGAACTCGAGGAGAATGGTCTTCCCAACCGTCGCGATGCACTTCTGGATATCAATGACACCAGGACATTCCACGAGCAGATGCTTCTCTGTTCCATAGAAGGAGGGGGTGATCACTGCTTCCGATACCCCTAAACTATTCACCCGACGCTCGAGGACGGTGCGGATCGCCTCCACGATGCCTCCACGGAGCGCTTGGATATTGCTACTTTGCGCGCGCTTCTCATTGATCTCATCCTCCGGACCATTCGTGGCCCGTAACTGCTCAATTTCTTTTTCTAGTTGCTCAAGTTGCTTCTCCATCTCTGTCTCCGATATGCGGAAATCGAGCTGCGTTCCTCCCTGGAGATCGAGACCCAGGTGGAGCCCGGGTTGTAAGAAAGCGGGAGCCCACCCTTTCCAATGGTCAGGGAGTGCGACAAGGAGGAGGTAGAGACCGATGAGGGCACTTAGGGCTGGCCAGAAATAGGTTCGGGTAGAGGAGGGGGGCATGGGCAGTTCCCGCGCAGTTTAGAGGAAGAAGAGCCTTGCGGGAACTCAAAAATCCGAAATTTGAAGCACGAAGCACGAAACAAGTTCAAAATTCAAATGATCAATATCCATAATAAGTCAGTTTCGCGCATTGGAATTTCGGATTTGTTTCGGATTTCGGATTTCGTGCTTCGAATTTCTCCTATCAGGCTTTCTTTCTAATGAGAGTAGTTCCTTCCCGAAGCATCTTCCCCGTCAAATCGACACCCTTGAGAGTGCAGTGATTATCGAGGATGCAGTTTTCCAGGATACAGTTTTCGATAGCGCAATCTTCGAAGAGAACGACATTTCTGAGGGTGCTTTTCCGCACGCTTGATCCTTTCCCGAATACAACACTGCCTTCAAATGTATTACCGTCCGTAGGGGCGTAGCGCGCTACGCCCCTACCACTCAAGACATTGTTTCCTACGAGAGCCTTCGTTGCCTCGAGATACGCCTCAAACGATCCGATATCGAACCAGGGTTCGCTGAACGCGATGCATTCGATGGGAGTGCCTACTTTGAGGAAGTGCTCGAAGACACCACCGATGTTGTCTGGCTTCTCTTTTGCAAATGCTGTGAGCTCGGCAAGGGAATTTGCAGGAAGAACAAAGCAGCCGGTGCTCACAAGAGTTGAACGGGGAGTGAGGGGCTTCTCTTCGAAGGCAGTAACGTTCCTGCCGTCTGCAATGACCGTGCCAAGTTGCTTTGCTTTCTCCTTATCACCTATGTCATATGCCGCGAGGAGGGGGTGGCTCTGATATGCCTTCAAAAATTCCGTTATGGAAAATCCAATATAATTGTCTCCCGCAAGCAGGAGGATATCTTCATGGATCTTTTCTTCTCTCACCCACTTCGCAACTGCTCCGAGTGCCCCCAGTTTCTCCCCCTCATGTCCTGCATCCTCGATGAGGATTCGAATTTCGTGCTTCGGATTTGTTTCGAATTTCGTGCTTCGAATTTCGGATTTCCAAGATTCAAAGTCTTTCGCAAACACTGCATTCGTGCTCACCGTAATGGGTATTCCCTCTGGAATCTTCTCTGTGAGCCATGTGAGCAGAGGTTTTCCCGCAAGTGGCAAGAGTGGCTTCGCCCGCTTCTCCGTAAGCGGCCAGAGGCGGGTAGCAAAGCCGCCGGCGAGAATGAACGCATGCATTACAAGTAGTCTACGCGCTTTCGTCGCGAATGGTGTATGTTATCTGGATCGTTCATTTAAGAGAACCTCTATCCTTTTTCTAAACCCTTCCGCAAGTCGCTGCGCAATATCTAAATTTACTCTTATCCATTCTTCATCATTATCGGTATCTAAACCCAAGTTTGCCATTTGTTCTGAAAGAATCGTAGAAGTTCCTGAGTAGTAAACGGCATTAGGATGATCGATATGAAATCGCATAAGGGTGTCGACGATAGGGCCTTGTGCAAGGTCAATTGCGTGACTTGTTTGCAAATCTCCAATGCTGTTCCAATTTTTAAGGGCTCCATATAATTCTCCGCAAGGACCTTGCAAGTTGCGGGCGAGTTCTTGCTCCTCTTCTGTCACGTCTGGTTCTTCTGGAGAAATTTGCATGGGTTATCATTTTATCTATTTTCTTTCGCCTGTCAATTTCACCGAAAAAACCATTCAAATAGCCTGCTCCGTGGTTCTATTGTCACGACTTGCTGCCCCTCAAGTGACTCCGTTGGCACATGGTCCTCAATGACCCCGAGCACGAAAGGCAGGAGCATATATGTAAGGCCATGCTGCCTACAGACCGAGAGGAGATTGAGGGAGTGCTCGAGTTGATCACACTGCACAAGATGGGTGATGCCTTTCTCCTGAAGCACTTTCTCCAGTTTATCGAGCTTACCAAGGACGGGAACGCCGACGAGGCTTTTCGCACTCGAGCCTTTCCCATCAAGTACCGCAACTGGAGTAAAGACAGACTTTGCCTGCTCGAGTTTGGTAATGAGGCGCTCCGCTTCCCGGTTGGTTCCAATAATAAGGAGGGGGTAAGTGGGAGAACCGCTGCGGAGGACAGCTCGCTGTACTTGGTCGAAGATGACATGCCAAAAGAAGACGCCGATAGCGGAGAGTGTGCCACTAAAGAGCAGAAGGAGGCGACTGAAGAGCGTTGCTTTCAGGAAGTAGAAGACGAGCGTGAACCCCGCCATCCCGATGATGCAGGCGTATGCGATGTAGGCGAAATTTCGAAGTGATTTCTGTCTCCGTGTAAGACCAAAATTCCGCATCGTGATCATGACGAAAAGCCAACCGGGCACCGTGAGCAGAACTGCAGAGAGGAATGTTCCGAAGGGGAGGTCCGTCGAGAAAATCCAGCCAACTTTGAAGAAGTAGGCGAGACAGTAGGCTCCAATGAAAATGGTGGCATCGGAGAGGAGCCAGAGGAGGGTAAGCAAGAGCCTTCGCATAGACAGCAGTGTACACCCGTAGAAAATCCGAAATTCGAAGCACCCTTCGACAAAGCTCAGGACAAGCTCCGCACGAAACAAGCACGAAATACGAATGATCAAAATTCGAAACACGTTGATTTTAAGCATTGTGATTTCGGATTTGTTTCGGATTTCGGATTTCGTGCTTCGGATTTCAGCTCATCATCTCCCGCAACCTCCTCACCCTTTCCTTCGCATCTGGGTGCGTCGCAAACATCGTGTGCCAGAAGCCTGTTCTCCCTTTAAAGGGGTTACAGATGTAGAGGTGGGCTGTTGCGTGATTGGCAACTTCCAGCGGTTCCTGATCGGCGGAGATTTTCTCGAGTGCCGCGGCAAGTCCCTCCGGGTAACGCGTCGTGAGTGCGGCTTCCGCATCGGCATAGAATTCGCGCTTACGCGAGATCGCGAGCTTAAGTAACTGCGCAATGAGAGGGGAGAGGAGAGCGAGCAAGAGACCGGCGATCAAAAGAATCGCATTTCCCTTTCCCCGGGAATTACGCCTCCTTCCGCTCCAGTACATTGATCTCAAAAAGAAGTCTGCGAGAAGAGTAACGACTCCGACTAGCACGACAACAAGTGTCATAAGTCGCGTATCCTCATGCTGAATGTGTGCAAGCTCGTGCGCGAGCACGCCTTCGATCTCCGCTTTCTCCAACTTCTGAAGGAGCCCTGTTGTGACGGCAATCGCCGCGTGCTTCTTTCCGATCCCCGTTGCGAAGGCATTTGGTGCCGTATCCTCTATGAGATAGAGCGCGGGCATTGTCATGCCGCGGCTGATGCTTAAGTTCTCGAGCGAATGAAAGAGCTCCGGTGCATGCTGCTCCTCGATCCTCTTTGCGGAAGACATCATGAGCACGGCCTTCTTGGAAGTGGCGAAACTCACGAGCACATAAAATGCCGCGAAGAAGAGTGTGGGGAGGGCAAGTGTGAACGGATCTCCCGTCTGCACTTCGCTAAAGACCATACTGATGCCGACGATGAAGCAGAGGAAGGCTAAGACGAGCACTCCGGTTGCGATGCGGTTTCGGGTGAGTTGGGCGTAGACCATGGGCGAGCGGTCAGCGGTAAGAGGTCAGCGATCAGCAATTGTAGTGGAGTGGTCTAGTTGTGTCACCCCGAGTGCTCCGAGCCCAGAAGGCGAGGAGTGTATCGAGGGGTCTTCTTAAAAGATCACTTTGCGACGAAGGCGGTAGCTCCTAACCAAGCCAGGTCGAAAACCGCTTTCATCGTTCGTGCGAAGGTTGCGCTTTCGAGGATGACGCCGAGGAGTTCGTCAGGATTGAGAGAAACGATGCCTACGGCATTATTGAAAATGAGAATCTCAGTTTCGAACGGGAACTGCTCTTTATTCACGAGAAGGATCTCGATCAGGTTGTGATCGTAGTCTTTCGGAAGGAAAGGATCGATTGCGTGCACACTCTCGACTGTGCTCGGAGAGAGGTATCGCGTTTTGATACATTTCTTGAGACGCGTCTTCGTGTATTCCCGGAAGAATTCCGGAAAGAACTCCGTCACACTCTTCAAATTCGTGTAGCCGAGGATTTCCCCTTTGGCGGAAAGTGATTCGGTGAAGACTCGCTCGACACCGTCGCGTCCTTCGTAGGAACGAATCTTTGGCTTGAATCCGAGTGATGCTGCGAGTGTCTTCAGCTCCGGCAGTAATGCCTTCGCAATATTCACCTTCTCCAGTGCGAGTTCACTCAGTTTCTCGGGAGGCTCCGGCGCGAAGCACTTTACCCCGTTGCGATTGTACTGAGAGAGGAGACGTTTCTTCAGGAGATTCTCTAATGTATGGTAGGCACTCACCCGATTCACACCCGCCTTCCTGGCGATGACGGAGACCGACCCCCCGCGGATCTCGAGACACGCAATGTAGAGGCGTGCTTCTTCATCGGAGAGGCCAAGTTTGAGGAGTTCGGAGATCATGTTGTCGAAACTTTTCTACACTATTTTATCACTCTTTTTCCCTTTCTACAAAAGAAAAAATCGATATTCAATTACTATTGTTGGACTATTTTGACTATACATAGGAAACTACTGACGCTGGGGCCAAATCGTAGCCTCAGTATTTTTTTCTATGAAGCAATCATGCGCTCAGTGTCGGCAATCATTTGAGATCACTCAGGATGATCTCGCATTCTATGAAAAGGTATCTCCGGTTTTTCAGGGGAAACGCTACGATATCCCGCCTCCAACCCTCTGTTTCCATTGCAGGCAGCAACGCCGACTCTCCTGGCGCAACGAGAAGCGGCTCTATCATCGCAAGTGCGATCTCACGGGGAAGCAGATTCTCTCCATCTATTCCCAAGACAAGCCATACATCGTCTACGAGCATCACCAGTGGAACTCCGATGCGTGGGATCCGCTCATCTATGGACGCGAATTTGATTTTTCGAAGTCTTTCTTTGAACAATTTGATGCGCTGCACCGCACGTGCCCGCTTCGCTCTTTTAACTTGCAGTTAGAGAGTGAGAACAGCGATTACACGAATCTCGCAAACGGTAACCGCAACTGTTACCTCATATTCGCAGCGTCCAATAATGAAGATTGCTACTACTCGATATACATTCAGAGAAATAAGAACGTCGTTGATTGTTTTTTTGTTTTTGATTCGGAGCTCTGTTACGAATGTATCGATTGCTACAGCTCTTATAACCTCCAACATTCGCAGTTCTGTCAGAATTGCTCAGATGCTCTTCTCCTTTTCGACTGCAAGGGGTGTAGTGATTGCCTTGCCTGCGCGGCTCTCGTCAATAAGCGCTATCACATTCTCAATCAGCCGTATTCCAAAGAAGAGTACGAGAAGATCGTGCAGGGAGTGCGTGGGAGTAGAGCGAAACTTGAGGAGGTGCGGAGAGATTTTGAGGCGCTTAAACTCACCGTCCCGCACAAAGAATATGCGGGGATAAGCAATGACAATGTCTCAGGAGATCATCTTTCGTTCTCGAAGAACACACATCACTCTTTCGATTGCACGTACCTTGAAGATTGCAAGTACTGCACATGGTTCCACCGCAGCAGGAACTGCTTCGACTGTTATGCATGGGGTTTCGATTGCGAGCTTGGGTATGAAAATCATCTTTGCGGCATCAATTTTCACCAGGTATGCTTCTCTGAATCGTGCTGGAGCGATATAGCGAATCTCCTCTACTGTCGTTACTGCCTCGACGGGTGTAAAGATTGCTTCGGCTGCGTGAGTCTCCGGCATAAGCAGTACTGCATCTTGAACAAGCAGTATACGAAGGAGGAGTATGAGGTGCTGGTGCCGAAGATCATCGAGCACATGCAGAAAGCAGGGGAGTGGGGCGAATTCTTCCCCACGGCAATTTCCTGTTATGCCTACAACGAAACCGTTGCGCAGGAGTATTTCCCTCTTACAAAAGAAGAGGTAGAGAAGCGGGGCTGGAAATGGAGGAATGAGGATGAAGGGCAGCGGCAGTACTTAGGGCCGCTCATCGAAATACCCGATCGTATTCAGGATGTCTCCGATGATATTTCCCAAAAGATTTTGACATGCGAGGTGACCAAGCGGCCGTACAAGATTCTCCCGCAGGAGCTGCGTTTCTATCGTGAGAACGCTATTCCGCTCCCGAGACGCTGTTTCGACCAGAGACACACGGATCGCATGGCGCTTCGCAATCCACGCACGCTCTGGAATCGAACGTGTGCCAAATGCCAGAATCCCATTGCGACAACCTATGCTCCCGACCGCCCCGAAATCGTCTACTGTGAGGAGTGCTATCTCCAGACTGTGTACTAACTCTCTCTATGCCGTCTTGTTCCACCTGCAGCGCACAGTTTTCCCTCTTGGCAGAAGATAAA